>JBAWXQ010000440.1:0-1023 GCA_037144015.1 bacterium | reverse complement strand
TGTTCGTTCTCGATTTGTTTGGCAACGTGCAGAGCTACAACCAGAGCAAAAAAACCTTTGAGAAGCAGAATGGGCTGGGTCGGGCCATCGCGGTCGGCCCGGGAGGTCTGCCCTGGCTGGTCAACTCATTTGGAAATATCGAGTTGGCGGGAATTTTCAATGCCGCTAGTCGTACGATCAACACCGCCGACTGTGCCGGAAAATTTGCAAGCGCGCCGGCTCCCGCGCCGGTGCCTTCCACCGTAAATCTGATTGCTGCCGCCGACACGGCCAGCGTGTTCCCGGGCGGCTCGCTGGACCTGCTGGTCAATGACAGTTACAACGGACGGGCACCCACCATCAACGATGTCACGGTGGGGCTGGACACGACGTCGAGCTTCCTCACCCTCAGTGGCGGTGCTGTGCTCGTGTCCTCGACCGCGACGCCGGGTTCCATCCTCGCCGGCGCCTACAGGATTTGTGCGCGCAACGTGGTTGCCAGTTGTACGTCGGCGGCGTTCTCCATAACCGTTGCCGGCGCGACCACGGCGCCAAGCGGCGTATCGGCCACACGCGGCAATTCGATGGCCACGGTCAGCTTTACGGCGCCGACCAACACGAATAACGGCGCCATTCTGGGCTACACGGCGATCGCCAGTCCGGGCGGAAGAACCGGTAATGGCGGGAGTTCCCCACTGACGGTATATGGGCTGACCAATGGCGTGGCCTACACGTTCACCGTCAAGGCAAGCTACACCAACGGAACCGTCAGAGAATCCGACGCCTCGGCGATGGTCATCCCGGCGGCGGAGATAACCGTGCCCGACTCGCCTGTCATTGGGGCTGCCGCAGCGGGCAATGCCCAGGCCACGGTCGGCTTCAGTGCGCCGGCAAGCACGGGCGGAAGCGCGATAACGGCCTATACGGTTACATCCAGTCCGGGCGGATTGACGGCGACAGGGGCGGCTTCGCCGCTGACGGTCACCGGCCTGACCAACGGCACGGCCTATATCTTCACGGTGACGGCGAGAAACGCGATCGGCA
>JBAWXQ010000439.1:0-1036 GCA_037144015.1 bacterium | reverse complement strand
TGCTTGACAAGCTAGGCCGTATGCTTGGCGTGTAGATCGATTGCAGCGCCCAAGATTGCCCGCAGGTCCGGCGTCAGCGGCGCCTCGATGCGCACCGGATCGCCGGTGCGCGGATGCGCGAAAGCAATGGCGGCGGCATGCAGGAAGTGGCGCGGGAACCGCGGCACTTCCGGGCCGTTGTACAGCGTGTCGCCCAGCAGCGGGTGATCGATGAGCGCAAGCTGGCAGCGGATCTGGTGTGTGACGCCGGTGAAGATCGTGACCTCGAGCAGCGTATGATCCCCCGCGTGCCGCAGCACGCGATACGCCGTGGTGGCGCGCATGGGGCGCTCCGGCACGCGCAGGGAGCGCGCATCCACCATGCGGCCGCGGCAGGTCGGGTGGTGCGCGAGGTCGTGGGTGAGTTCGCCGTCCTGCCGGATGATTCCGGCCACGAGCGCCAGGTAGGTTTTCTGCACCTGCCGCGCGGCAAACTGCGCGCGCAGTGATTCGAAGGCGGGCGCCGTGCGTGCCGCCAGCACAACACCCGATGTGTCCGTGTCGATGCGGTGCGCCACGCCGGCGAGCAGCGGCTGGTCGCCCAGGGCGGCGATCTCGGGAAAGCGCGCCACCAGCGCGTTGGCCAGCGTACCGGTCTCTTCCGGCCGCAGCGGATGCACGGCCATGCCGGCGGGCTTGTTTGCGGCCACGAGGTCGCCATCCCGGAACAGAATTTCCAGCGGCAGCGCCGGATTCGGCAGCACGCGCAGGTCGGTCGTTTCCAGCAGCTGCGCCACAACCACGACGTCGCCGGCGTGAACCCTGTCGCCCTTGGCAGCTGCGCTCCCCTGCACGGCAATGGTGCCTGCTTCAATCGCGCGGCGCACCAGCGCGGCCGTGGATGCCGGGAAGCGCACCCGCACCACGGCGTCGAGGCGCTGGCCGGCTTCGGCGGGAGAAATTGCAAATTGGGTGTCACGGATCATGGGGACAGGTATTAGATTGTTCCGTCATAACATGCGATGCAGTTGCGTCGCATCTTGCATGATCAAGTGGA
>JBAWXQ010000438.1:0-1069 GCA_037144015.1 bacterium | reverse complement strand
TCACGGCTCACGGTTCACCGCCCCTACTCCTCCGCCCACCCGCCTGTGGCGGAGATGAACAGCTCCTCCAGCCCCGCGACCTGGTGCGAGGCCAGCAGCTCCGGCAGCGTGCCGAGCGCCACCAGCCGCCCCTGATGGATCACGCCGATGCGGTCCGCGATCTCGTCCACCAGCGCCAGGATGTGCGTGGTCAGGAACACCGTGCGCCCCTGGCGTGCCCGTTCCTTCAGGATCGCCTTGATCGAGCGGATCGTGTACGGATCCAGGCCGATGAGCGGCTCGTCGATGAACAGCACCGGCGGGTCACGCAGCAGGGTGGCGGCGTAGAGCAGGCGCTGGCGCATGCCGTGCGACAGGTCCTTCACCAGCACGGCCCGGCTCTTCAGCAGGCCGAAGGTGTTGAACAGCTCCTCCTCGCGTGCGCGGATGACTGCCGCGGGCATGCCGTAGAGCTCCCCGGAGAAGTCGAAGAACTCCGCCACCGTGAGCCGGTCGTGCAGGTAGGGCATGTCCGGGATGTACCCCACCCGCTGCTTGGCTGCCAGCGCATCGGACTGGATGTCATGCCCGTCGATCCAGGCGCGCCCGGACGTCGGACGCACCAGGCCGGTGAGCACCTTGATCGTGGTGGTCTTGCCCGCGCCGTTGGGGCCGAGGAAGCAGAACAGCTCCCCGTCCGGGACCTCGAGCGTGAGGTCGTCCACGGCCGTAACATCGCCATAGCGCTTGGTGAGGTGCTCAATGCGGATCATTCGGCCTCCAGGACTTCGATGTGCAGCCGCCCCATGAACTTGAGAATGCCGGCCTGGTCTGCCAGCTCCCCCTCAGCCAGCGCCAGGTGCGAGGCGTCGGCAAACGGCTGGCCGAGGGTGGGATCGGTTTCGATCCAGTCGCCGACAAAAAACGCCGGCCAGGCATGGTAGTAGAACGCCGTGTCGTGCCAGACAAGTCCAACCTTCACCACCGCCGGGATGCCGGCCGCGCGCGCCAGCGCCACGGCGAGCAGCGCATGCTCGGTGCACTTCCCCTGCCGCGAGCGCAGCACGTCGCGCGCATTCGGCAGCGTCAC
>JBAWXQ010000437.1:0-1081 GCA_037144015.1 bacterium | reverse complement strand
AAGTCGAAGCGGCAGCAGGAGAGCGGCCGGCCGCGGTAGGCCGGACCGCCCGCGGCGGCCGCGGCGCAGACGGAGACATCCTCTGGAACCTTCACGCCATGCCGATCCAGCGCCGCCATCAGCGCCAAGGCGACGTGCTCGTCGTAGGTCAGGAAAGCCGTGGGCCGCACGTCCGGATCGGCCTGCCGCCACTGTTCGGCCGCCAGCGCCAGATTGCCCTGAACGCCGCCCGCGTCGTTCCCCGGCGTGATCCAGCCGTCGTCGGCCAGCAAATTCAGCCTCTTCAACTCGCGCAGCGCCGCCTCGCGCCGCTCGACCACGTCCGAGGAGTTCCGCCACATCAGCGCCGCGCCCGGTTCGTAGGTGTACCGCACCATATGGGTCGCGCCGCCGTCCACGTACGCCATCCGCCGATGCCCGCGCTCGGCCAGGTGCGCCACGGCCTGCAACGCCCCCGCGCGGTTGTCGCACGCCACGTAATCGAGCGGGATGTCCGGCGCGCAGTAGTCCACGGCCACTCCCGGAGTGCCCCACCGGGTAAAGGCCTGCAGGTAGTCGCGGTTCTCGATGCCCACCAGCACCACGCCGTCCGCGCCGGCCTCGGCGATCTGGTCCGCCAGCACCATCCCGTCGCGGTTCAGCGAGAACAGATGCACGTCCGCCCCAATCCCCTGGCTGCCAACCATCACGCCGCGCAGGATCGCCGAGCGGTATTCCGAGAGGAAGAGGGTTTCGCGCGCTTCGGGATAGATCACGCCGATGCGGCGCAGGGCGCGCCGGGTCGCAGCGGTGGCCTTGTTGACGAAGCAGCCCTTGCCCATGTCGCGCCGCACGAGCCCTTCGTCCGCCAGCACGTCCATGGCAGTCTTCACCGTCATGTACGACACGTCCAGCGCGGCCCGCAGCGCGTGGTACGACGGCAGCGGGTCGCCGCGCTTCAACTTGCCCGCGCGGATGAATTCCCGCACATGCTCGATCACCCGCTGCTTGACGCGGGCCTGTGGGTTGACTGTAAGGTTCGCCAGCATGCTTTTCGCTCCAAGACAGGTATCTAACCTATCTATACTCCGGCACCAGAATA
>JBAWXQ010000436.1:0-1086 GCA_037144015.1 bacterium | reverse complement strand
GAGAAGAAGGACGCCCGCAAGGTGATCATTGACCGGTTCGAGTGCCGCAGCGGCGAAGTCTCCTTCCGCGCGGGCATGACCCTGGGCAAGGCCATCAAGGTCCCGCTGCTGCCCATTGTGGCGACAGACATCGGCCGCAAGACTGGCGGCACCTCGATGGCGGACGCGATCCAGAAAATGTTTGGCGAAATCGCCAGCGGCGTGGGCAAGGCCGTGGTCGGCGTGGCCGGAGCCATCGGAGATGCCGGCAAAGAGGCTGTCGGCGGCGTCAAGGACGCGGGCAAGGGGGCCGTGGACAAGATCCGCAGCCTGTTCTAGCAGCCTGTCGGAATTAGCTTTGTGGAGGCACAAACTTTTTTGCCGACCAGGCTGCTAGTTGAGCAACCCGCTGCCCGCGGGTTGCGAAGACTCATTTAACCTGGAAAGAGCAATCATGGGTCTTCGGATAGGCTCTAAGTCTGGTCGGCTACGTGTAATCCAATGACCATTCGCTTCCAGCGCATCCACCCCGACGCCATCCTGCCGGCGTACGCCCATCCCGGCGATGCCGGCATGGACCTGTGCGCCTGCGAGGCGTGCGAACTGGCTCCCGGCACGCACCGGCTGGTGCGCACGGGGCTGGTCATGGAATTGCCGGCCAACACCGAGGCGCAGGTGCGGCCGCGCAGCGGCCTGGCGCTCAAGCACGGCGTCACGCTGCTCAACACGCCCGGCACGATTGACGAGGGGTACCGCGGCGAGATCGGCATCATCCTGATCAACCACGGCCGCGAAACCTTCCGCATCTCGCCCGGCATGCGCATCGCGCAGATGGTCGTCGCGCCGGTCCTGCGCGCCACGGTCGAGGAAGTCGCGGACGTCTCATCCACGGCGCGCGGCAGCGGCGGCTTCGGCTCCACCGGCTAGCAGCCTGGTCGGATTTCGGTTTTGCGTCTGCACACAGTTCGTGCCGACCAGGCTGCTAGTTTTGGCCTGTGGCCTTTTCTCGCGCCCGCACACAGACAGTCCTGGCGCTTTTTGATCAAAAGCAGACGATTTATCTTTACATAACATGTTGCGCTGTAATATATTAAGCGCCATGAGCTC
>JBAWXQ010000435.1:0-1099 GCA_037144015.1 bacterium | reverse complement strand
GCGAGTCCCGCGGCAGGCCGCGCCGCACAGCGGCGCGCTACAGTTGAGCCCGCAGGCTGCCCCGTCCACACTGCCATGCGCCCACCGCCCACACATAGCCAAAACGATTCTATCCAGCAACCCATCACTCGCGCAATCTCCCCCGCGAAGCGGGAAACTCGGAATGCGCGCCGCGCATTCCGAGGGGTTCACGCTAATCGAGGTCACCCTCGCCGCCGTGGTGATCAGCATGGGGCTGCTGGCGCTCTTCGGCCTGGGACACTTTGCGCTGCGCAACGCCAGGGCCGCGGAGGACAACACCCGCGCCGCCATGCTCGCCGACGATGTCTTTGCCTCGCTCCGTGCCGTCTCCGAAGATCTCTGCGCCAGCAACAACCCTGCCGCCTGGTCCGCGTTCTGGAGAGACTTCGCGGACGGGAAGACCAACCTGCCGCTGCAGCTCTCCACCGCCGCCAGCTTTTCGAATCAGTTCGACAACACGGTCCGGGGCAACGGCCGCATCTGCACAAATTATCTCTTCTCGCGACCCGAAATCCACGGGGCCGGGCTCCCCCCGCTGCCGGAGTGGAACGCACGCTACTGGATGGACATTGCGCTGACCAACCAGATGGGCGACGCAGGCGAAACCAACCTGGTCCGCGTGACCCTGCATGTTGTGCCCGGACTCAGCGGCGAGGCCGGCGAATCGCGCGCCTTCTACACCCACTTCGCGGAGCACGGGACACTGCCATGAAAATGCCAGAGGTCAGCGGTCAGCGGTCGGCGGCAGTCTTCGAACATAACTGTAGCGCGCCGCTGTGCGGCGCGGCCTGCCGCGGAGCTCGCGCTGCCGCGGCGCGCAGCGCCGCGCTACAGTCGGAACCGTACGACTCCAGTGGCAGGTGTGGCCGAAGAATGAACAGACCGTCAACTCTGACATGCGCCCGGGCACTGCCCCGCAGAGGAATTCGCGCAGCGAATTCCGCCGGTTTGACGCTCATCGAACTGCTCTCCGCCTTCACCATTCTCGCAATCATCGTGTCGCTGCTGGCGGTCACGCTCAACACCGCCACGGACAACTGGCACAGTTCGCAGGCGCGCACCCGCACGGTCGCTGAAG
>JBAWXQ010000434.1:0-1164 GCA_037144015.1 bacterium | reverse complement strand
ACCTATGCCGCGCTGATCGTCTGCGTGGCGATGGGCATACGCCATACCTTCGGCCTGTTCCTGACGCCGATGAGCATGGAGCACCAATGGAGCCGCGAAGTCTTTTCCTTCGCCCTGGCGCTGCAAAACCTGATGTGGGGCGCCACGCAACCCTTTGCTGGCTGGCTGGCTGACCGCTTTGGCGCGCGCCGCGTGTTGTGGGGGGCCAGCGTGCTGTATGCGCTGGGGCTGCTCGGCATGGCCTGGGCCGCCACCGGCAGCGGGCTGGCCGCCACCGCCGGACTGATGATAGGCGCGGCGCAAAGCGGCTGCACCTACAGCGTGGTATTCGCCGCCATGGGCCGGCTGGTGCCCGACGCCAGGCGCGGCTGGGCGATGGGCGTGGTCGCCGCCGCCGGCTCCTTCGGCCAGTTCCTCATGATCCCGGTGGCATCCGGCCTGATCGGCGGCCTGGGATGGTTCGGCACGCTGCTGGTGTTCGCCGGCGGCGCCTTGCTCATCATTCCCCTCGGCGGCGCCTTGACCCGGGGGCTCGCCGCGGGTGCCGCCGGCATCGGCCAGACGGCGCGCGAGGCGCTGGGCGAAGCCATGGGTGAGAAGAGCTTCGTGCTGCTCATCGCCGGCTATTTCGTCTGCGGCTTCCAGGTGGTGTTCATCGGCGTGCATTTCCCCAGCTACCTGATAGACAAGGGCATGGACGCCGCAACAGGCATGACCGCCCTGGCCCTGATCGGCCTGTTCAACGTCTTCGGCAGCTACACGGCCGGCCATCTGGGTGGTCGCTGGCCCAAGCGTCATGTGCTGGCCGCCATCTACGCCTCGCGCAGCCTGGTCATCGGCCTGTTTCTCTGGGCGCCGCTGACCGCCGCCAGCGTCTATCTGTTTTCCGCGGCGATGGGGCTACTGTGGCTTTCCACCGTACCGCTGACCAACGCCATCGTCGCCCAAGTGTTCGGCGTGCGCTTTCTGGGCATGCTGTCGGGGCTGGTCTTCTTCAGCCACCAGGTCGGCAGCTTCCTCGGCGTCTGGCTCGGCGGCAAACTGTTCGACGTCACCGGCAAATACGACGCGGTGTGGGGCATCTGCATCCTGCTGGGAATCCTGTCGGCCTTGATCCATCTGCCGATCGACGAACGCAGCCTGGAGGCGCGGCGGCTGGCAGCG
>JBAWXQ010000433.1:0-1171 GCA_037144015.1 bacterium | reverse complement strand
ACGGACGAGGACGAACTAACGATGCGTCATCGTATTTACGACGGCGTGTACTAAGCGGAAAGGTGGAGCGGATGAAATTGGCCGTCTCGGGTAGCTTGTACCGTGGTCGCCGGGCATGGGTGATCCGGAATGACGTGGTGTCGCTGGTGGTGCTGCAGGGCGGGGGGCACCTGGCCAGCTTCACGCTGCATGCGCAGCCGCAGGTCAACCCCCTCTGGATGCCGGCGTGGGGCACGGTCGAGCCCAAGCAGTTCCGGCCGGAGCGCGCCGGGCCCTGGGGCGGTTCGCGCCTGCTGGCCTCGGTTGCCGGGCACCTGCTCTGCCTGAGCTATTTCGGATCTCCTTCCGCAGCCGAGTCGGCGCAGGGGTGCGATACGCACGGCGAAGCGCCGGTGGCGCGCTGGCACCTGCTCGGAAGGGATGTCACGCCGCGGCATGCGCGCCTGCGCATCGGGTGCAGTCTTCCCATTGCCGGCATGGAGGTGGAGCGCGTCTTCACCCTGCGGCCGGGCTCGCACCTGGTGGAGGTGGTGACCGAGGTGCGCAGCGTGGTGGATCGCGACCAGCCCTACACGATGTGCGAGCACGGCAGCGTGGGGGCTCCTTTCCTGCAGAAGGGCGTGACTTTGTTTGATCTTTCGGCGGACGAGGGGCGAACGTTCCCGACCGTCTTCGGCCCGCGGCAGCGGCTGAAGGTGGACGAGCCCTTTCAATGGCCGGACGGGCCCGGCGCACGCGGCGAGACCGTGGACCTGCGCATGATCGGGCGGTCCTTCCGGAAGAACTCCGACTTCACCACGCAGCACATGACGCCGGAGCGGGCGGATGCGTGGGCCAGCGCCGTGAACCCGCGGCAGGGCGTGATGCTGGCCTATCACTGGCGGCGCACGGATTTTCCCTGGGTCGGCAACTGGGAGGAGAACTTCTGCCGCCCGAACGCGCCGTGGAACAGCCGTTCGCTGGTGCGCGGCATCGAGCTGTCCAATGCGCCGTTTCCCTCGTCGCTCGAGCAGGCCGTGGCCCTCGGCCGTCTCCACGGGGAGCGCACCTACGGCTGGCTGCCCGCGCGCGGCAGCGTGAAGACCGCGTTTCGCATGGCGCTGCTTCCGGTTGATCGCCGCGTCAAGGGGGTTTCCGACATTCGCGCCACTCCGGGCGGACTGGCCGTGGA
>JBAWXQ010000432.1:0-1187 GCA_037144015.1 bacterium | reverse complement strand
CTGACTCCTGAATTCTGAATTCTTGGTGCGATGCAACGAAGTAAAATCGCACCCTTTCCCCGGCGGTTGAAGTTGCCGCAAAAACGGCGTAATCTATCCGCGTGGCTGGCCATGAAAGGCCGTGTCGTAAAAGGAAAAGCAACAATGCGTACAAGCGGTGTGATGTGCATGGTCGGGCTGGTTTTGGCAGGCGCGGGGTGCTGCACGGAGCGGACCTGCGCGCCGCGGAACCGCGAGCCCATGACGGTGGAGACGGCAATGCAGCAGGTGGCGGACGGGCTGAACGCCTTCTCCGCCATGAGCCTGGACAAGCGCAGCGGGCTCATGCCCGACGAAGTGACCGTGGTGTTGAACGTCACGGAGTCGCGCAGCAGCTCCGGCGGCGGACAGGCCGGCGTGACAGAAGGCCCGGCGAAGCTGATGGTCGACTTCTCGCATCAGCGCACGGAGACGCGCGGCAACCAGATCACGCTCAAGTTCCAGAACGTGCTGCTGGCGGAGAAGAACACCATTGCCGGGTCCAGGACGCCGGAAGAGATCGCGGCGCTTGTCCAGGGGCTGACCAACAGCAACTTCATGCTCAAGTCCGCCGCGCCGCCCAAATGAATCGCGCGCCGCACGGCGCGCGATTCATGGCATGACAAACTCATGCTCCGGGTGCTTGACCGTGAGCACGGGGCAGGGGGACTTGCGCACCACGCGTTCCGCCACGCTGCCGATCAGCAGATGGCCGAGCCCCGTGCGGCCGTGCGTGCCCATGACGATGAGGTCTGTTTGGGCGTCGCGGGCGTAGCGGATGATCTCGACGAACGGCACGCCGTTCATCACCTTGTGCTGCACTGTCAGCCCGCTTGCCGCCAGCTTGCCTACGATCTGTTCCAGGCGCTCGCGGCAGGCATCCACGAGCTCGTTGATGTTTGCCAGCATCGTATCGGGCAGCGCGGTTTCACCCGGCAGCGCCGCCATGACCGGTGCCACCACGTGCAGCAGGGTCAGCTCCGCGCCAAAGGTCTCGGCCAGCGCCGAGGCATAGCGCATCGCATGATCCGAACTGTCGGAGAAGTCTACCGGGCAGAGAATCCGCAGAACCTGCACTTTCATGACACACCTCCTGGCCCCTGTCGGCCGTTGTCCTTGAAGCACGCCACACCCTTCGTCGGCAGGTTTCAGGACATGAAATCCACCGA
>JBAWXQ010000431.1:0-1213 GCA_037144015.1 bacterium | reverse complement strand
CGTGGTCAAGCCGGAGAACTACCTCGACGGCGCCGCGCATCCGACCGTGTTCGACGCCGCCAGCCTCGACGTCGAGCGCATGGTCCGGATGGCCCACGAACTGACCACCAACGACATTCCGCCGGTGCTGGCGCTGCGCACCCTGGCCGACGGGCGCGCCGTGCCGGGGGTCGACTTCTTCGACGCCGCCGCCCAGGAGGCGCTGTACGATTCGCCGTGCGTCATCAGCCGGGTGATGCGCAACACGGCCCGCCGCCACACCATGACCGTGGGCGCGCAGCCGACCGGCGTGCCGGCCGATGGCTGGCGCATCCACTGGGTGGTGCTGCGCGGCGACCCGCGCCGGATCACGCTGCTGCCGCTCAAGCCGGACCAGTCGCAGATGGAAATCTCCGTGGCCCACCATGGCGGCCGCTTCCCCGTGCAGGCCGGCCAGCCGCTGCAGACCAGCCGCGTGGATATCGGCGTGATCGCCTCGAACGGGCAGCGCTATTCCGCCCCCTCCTTCGTCTCGTTCTTTCACTTGAACAATGAGATCCGCACCTATGCCGACGACGGCCGCATCCTGTCTGTGGACTACGCGACGGCCGCCACCAACCGCTACGTGGACCCCGTGCTCTCGCTGGCCAAACACTGGCGCGACGAATACCAGTATGACGCGGACCGGCAGCCGACCGGGTGGACGCGCCACACGGGCGACACGGTCGAGCGGTTTACCCTGCGCGGCGAACGCGTGGTGGAGGCGGACAAGCAGGGCCGGGCAACCGTGACGCGCACGGTCAACTACATCCCCCGGTCCTCGTCCGACAACTCGACACCCCCTGACCTGATCCAGGTGGACGGCGACACGCGCATCCACTACCGCTATGCATCTGACCGCGACTTCACCGGCGAAGTCGTCCGCCGCGAGCGGGCCACGCAGTAGAAATTCTGAATCCTGAATACGATCTTGCAACACGTGCCCACTGACCCAAAAAAAAGCATTTTTAACACCGGCCCGGCCTCGCGCGGGACGCTGCTGCGATTCCTCCTGTCTTTCGCCTGGAAGTACCGCGCGGGCTGCATCCGTGTGCTGTTCCTGCAGTTCTGCCTGCTGGCGCTGGGCCTGCTCGGACTGGGCCTGATGGGCACCGGCGTGGATTACATCCGGTACGCGGCGGCAGGGCAGAGATCAGAGGACAGAGATCAGAGGGCAGAGATCAGAGATCAGAAG
>JBAWXQ010000430.1:0-1225 GCA_037144015.1 bacterium | reverse complement strand
GCCGATCTGGTTGTCTCGTCCGGGACGCGGTATACTGCCAACACAGGGCGGCGTCCGGTCAGGGGCGACCCCGCGCTACTCCGGGGGAATTGCGCATGATGCCGCGGAAACTCTTCATCCTGGTTCTGCTGACATTCCTGCTCGCCTGGCGCGTGGCAGCGCAGACACCTGCCACGAACCCGTTCGTGATTGCGAGCTGGAACGTCGAGAATCTATTTGACCCGTACAATGACCCGGCCAACCCCGGCGCGGTGGATTACACGCCCGGCGGCTGGGCGCGCTGGACTCCGGCGCGCTACGCGCTCAAGCTCGACCACCTCGCGGAGGTGATCGCCGCCATGCAGCCGGATGTGCTCTGCCTGATCGAGGTCGAAAACCGGCGTGTGCTTGAGGATTTGGTGCGCGTGCTGCGCGAGAAGCGCGGCTATGACCTGCCGGTCATCCTGCACCGCGAGGGGGGCGACCGGCGCGGCATTGACGTGGCCATGCTGGCGCGCACCGCGCCCGTGGCCACCAGCTGGATCACGCCCTACCCGCAGCAGCGCGACATCCTGGTGGCGCGCTTCGAAGTAAGCGGCCGCCCGCTGACCGTCTGCCTCAACCACTGGAAGTCATGGGTCGGGCCGCAGAAGGAGAACGTGCAGATTCGCACGGTCGAGGCGCGAGCCTCGCGCGCCGAGGTCGCGCAGCGGCTGGCGGCAACCCCCGCGGCCGCTGTCCTGGCGCTGGGAGACTTCAACGACAACATCGATGCGGCCAGCCTCACCCGGGAGGCCGGGTTTGTGCCCTGGACTCCGCAGGCGGCAGCCACGAACCAAGCCGCCGTGCTCTACAACCTCTCCGGGATGCTGACCGGCGCCGTGGCGCGCGGCACGTACTACTACGGCAAGGATCGCGTCTGGAACTCGTTCGACTCCATCAGCGTCAGCCCCGGCATGCTTTCCGGCGGCGCGCTGACCTCCGCGTGGCAGGTGGTGACAGGCTCCTACGGCCCGTTCGCGCTGCCGCAGCAGCGCGACGGGGAAGGGCGTCCGCTGCCGTTTCACCGCATGCGCAAGAAGGACGAGAGGGGCGTCATCCGCGACACCTACTTCACCGGGTACTCGGACCATTTCCCCGTGCGCGTCGTGCTGCAGCCGGCGGGGGACAGGTGACGGGCGCAGGGTGGGGGGTGGAGGGTGGGGGGTGGAGGGTGGAGGGGGGAGGGGGGAGGGTGGCGGGTGGA
>JBAWXQ010000429.1:0-1227 GCA_037144015.1 bacterium | reverse complement strand
GCCCAAAGATGCGGATGGCCAGCCGGTCATGGGGCCGGTTTGTGCCGCCACCTGGGGCGGGATGGAGTCGGTACATCATCTGGAACAGATCGCGGACATTCGCAAGCACAAGCTGGATTATGACTACTACTGGATTGACGCTGGCTGGTACGGGCCGGCCGGGAGTTTTTCGCCGGATGTCTACACGGGCGAGTGGGCCAAGTATGTCGGCCACTGGAACATCAATCCGCGTGCCCACCCGAACGGCCTCAAGCCGCTGGCCGATGCCGCCCACGCGGCCGGACTGAAGTTCCTGCTCTGGTTTGAGCCGGAGCGCGCGCTGACCGACACGCCGTGGACCGTCGAGCATCCCGAGTGGTACCTGGGCCAGCGCAGACCCGGCGCCAGCCTGCTCTACAATCTGGGCAACCCGGCGGCGCGGCGCTTCCTGACGGATTTCATCTCGGGCATGATCCGGGATGTGGGCATCGACTGCTATCGCCAGGACTTCAACTTCGACCCGCTGCCGTATTGGCGCGCGGCGGATGCGCCGGATCGCCAGGGCATATCGGAGATCCGCTACGTCGAAGGCCACTACGAATTCTGGGACGAACTGCTGCGGCGGCATCCGGGGCTACTGATTGACAACTGTGCCAGCGGCGGGCGGCGCATCGACCTGGAGACGATCAGCCGCAGCATTCCGCTCTGGCGCAGCGACTATCAATGTCATCCCGACTTCGATCCGGCCGGCGGCCAGGTGCAGACGCACGGGCTGTCGTACTGGCTGCCGGTCCACGGTTGCGGTACCTGCGGGGGGACACACGATCCGCGGCGCGGCGATACGTACAATGTGCGCAGCAACCTCTCGGCGAGTCTCGAGTTTCCGATCTACTTCAACCAGGGCGACGGCGTGCCGGATCACCCATGGGATTGGCAGTGGCGGATGATCGAGGAGTACAAGCGCGCCCGGCCGTACTTCTATGGCGACTACTATCCGCTGAACGGCGGGTCTGCCGCCTCCGATGTCTGGCTGGTCATGCAGTATCACCGGCCGGATCTCGGCGAAGGGATGTTGCTGGCCTTCCGGCGCAAGGACGCGCCGTTTATCAGCGCCGACTTCCGGTTGCAGGGGCTCGACCCGGCGGCGGAGTACGAGCTGCAAGATGCCGACACGGGCAAGATATGGAAGCAGACCGGCAAGGAACTGCGCGAACGCGGCCTGCGCGTGACTCTTGAAAAGACGCCGGA
>JBAWXQ010000428.1:0-1237 GCA_037144015.1 bacterium | reverse complement strand
CGAGCGTCAGGACGCCCAGGCAGCCGGCGTCGATGAAGTCGTTGCCGTTGGCGCGCCACAGGCCGTAGTAATCCTGGTCGGATGCCTTGACCGCGTTGCGGTTGCTCACCGTGTAGTCGTAGCCGATGTTCGCGCCGGGCTTGGGAACAAAACCCAACGTGCGCCACGGCACCGCCGCAGTGATCACGTATCCCTTGGCAGTGCGGCGGCAGCAGGCCTTGACCGTGGCCGGATCGAAGTCACTCCCCTTGCCGGCGGCAGCCACGGCAAGGCCGTTGGTCGCGGTGACCGGCACCAGGAGCTGGAAATAGCCGGCGATTGCGCCCACGTCGCGCTGCGCCAAGGGGCGGGTGTCGAGAAAGAACTCGATGGAGTCATACCCCCAGGCGGGCTGTTTAGGACCAACCACGACGACCGGGTCGGTCACCTCGACCCGCAGGTAGAGATTGCTGGCGTCCCAGGCGGCGAGTCCGCGAGCGGACAAATCCGCTGGGCCGGTCCAGGGTGGCGGGTTCGTCGCCAGCCCGACCATTTGCGCAGGCTGGTCGAGGACCATGGGCGTCGACGCGGCGGGCCAGACGGTTTCCACGACAACGACGTCGATCGGCCCCTGCGCCTGCCCGGCCGTGGCCTCCGGCCGGGTGACCGCCAGCTTGAATGGCGGCCGCGTCGGCGAGGGGTTGCCCGCAAGAAAGTCCGCCAGGGCGCGGCCCATGAGTTGATGGCCTGCCGCATTGGGATGGCCGTTGTCGGGCAGGAACAGGGTGAAGCCCTTGTTTGTTTTGCATCCCGCCGCGGTTAGTTCCCGCATGGCGGTGAACATGTCGAAGACCGGCAGCCCCTCCTCGCGCCCCAGCGCGATCACGGAGTCCCCCATGTGCGGCAGGCAACGCTCCTGCAATTCCATGGCCCGCGGACCCGTTCCGCCGGCGTAAGGTGGCGTCAGCAGAATGACCCGCACGCCCGCCTGCTTCAGCGGCGTCACGAGCGCCCGCAGGCGCTCCTTGAACTCGCCCACGCCACGGAAGGCATCCAGGCCTGCGTCATTGGTGCCGAACATGATGGTGACCACATCCGGCTTCGCCGCGAGCACCTTGTCGATCACGGTGGCCGCCCTTTTGGCGGTCCAGCCGGGGAAACCGCACCCGACGAAGCTGAGTTTCCAATCCGGGTGCGCCTCGTTCAGGAACTGCACGGCATGATAGCCGTAGCCGTTGCCGGTGGAGATGCTGTCGCC
>JBAWXQ010000427.1:0-1239 GCA_037144015.1 bacterium | reverse complement strand
ACCCGCTGCCAGCGGGTGGCGAAGACACGACCGACAGGCTGCTGGCAATCGAATCTATCGCGCTGCGGGGCAGCGCTCCTACAATGCCATGCATGCCGGGCCGATTGTAGGAGCGCTGCCCCGCAGCGCGATCACCCCGCGCGCGTAGATGATCCACCCCGCCCGCTGATTGATAGGGGCGCTGCCCCGCAGCGCGATCACGCCCCTGCGGCCCGCTGCGCCGAGGCCAACGTGTTGTGCAGCAGCATGGTGATGGTCATGGGGCCGACACCGCCCGGCACCGGGGTGATCAGCCCGGCAACTTCCCTGGCGGAATCGAAGTCCACGTCCCCGGCCAGGCGGAAGCCGCTTTTCAGCGCGGCATCCGGGATGCGGTTCACCCCCACATCAATGACGGCCGCGCCGGGCTTGATCATGGCGCCGTTGACCGTGTTGGGCCGGCCGGCGGCCACCACGAGGATGTCTGCCTGACGCGTGTACGCGGCCAGGTCCTTGGTGCCGGTGTGGCAGACCGTCACCGTCGCGTTTCCGCCCGGGGCCTTGCGCATCAGCAGGTGCGCCACCGGCTTGCCGACGATGTTGCTGCGCCCGATCACCACCGCGTGCTTCCCGGAGGTCTCGACGCCGCTGCGGATCAGGAGCTGGATCACGCCGTGCGGTGTGCAGGGGAGATAGCACGGCAGCTCGATCAGCATGCGGCCGACATTCACCGGCGTAAAGCCGTCCACATCCTTCTCCGGCGCAATCGCGGCAATCACGGTCTGCTCGTCGATCTGCTTCGGCAGCGGCAGCTGCACCAGAATGCCGTGGACGCGCGGATCGCGGTTCATGCGCTGCACGAGCGCCAGCAGCTCCGCCTGCGTGGTGGACGCCGGCAGGTGGTTGTCGTCCGAGAACATGCCGGCCTCGGCCACGGCCTTCTCCTTGGCGCTGACATACGACTTGGACGCCGGATTCTCGCCGACCAGGATGACGCCCAGGCCGGGCACGATCCCCTTCTTCGCCTTCAGCTCCGCCACCTGGCGCGCAATCTCCGCACGCAGCTCCGCCGCCACCGCCTTGCCGTCAATGATCCGTGCACTCATGGGAATAAGCCTTTGTTGGGGTTTCAACGCAGTTTCCAAGGGGGCGGCTGAAGTGTCAAGCGTATGTTTACGGGCGCTGGGAACAGGCGCCGGTCATCGCACTAGGAACCTGTCGGATTTAGGCTTTGGATCGATCCGGCACCTTCTGCCGACA
>JBAWXQ010000426.1:0-1241 GCA_037144015.1 bacterium | reverse complement strand
TCGCACACGCGTTTGCGCTGCTGGTAGACGTCGGCCTCGGAGGCGGATCCGGCCAGCCTGGCCACCTTGAAGGGGAAGCCGGCCGGGGATGCCAGCGGGTCGGTGAAAATATGAGCTTCGCCGGCCAGCGCCATGCGGATCAGCTGGCGCCGGACGTCGGGGTCCAGGCCGGATTCGACGCAGAGCGCAAAGGCAGTCCCCACCTGCACGCCGGCCGCGCCTTCGGCCAGCGCCGCCTGCAATTTTTCCGGGGTGGCACAGGCGCCGCCCAGCCAGAACGGAAGGCCCAGTTTCCGCATCACAGCCAGGTCCACGGTGTCGCGCGGCCCATAGACCGGCTGGCCATCGGGCGTCAGTTGCATCTGCCCGCGGGGCGGCGCATTGTGCCCGCCGGCCAGGGGACCTTCGATCACGAACCCCTCGAGGCTGCCGCTGGCGCGCCGGAGCAGCATCGTAGCCAGTGAGTCGGCCGAAATGATCGGCAGGAAATCCGGCCGCTGCAGCGGCGGCAGCACGACATGAGGCTCCGCAAAGGCGGCCGGGTCAAAGATCTTGCGCGAATCGGTGTCCGGCAGCGCGCCGGACACGCGGATCGGATAGGAGGCCGGCTGGTGGCCGGAAAGCTTGTCCAGCACGCGCGGCATTTCCACGGGGATCCCGGCGCCCACGATGATCACGGCCACGCCGGCGAGCATCGCGCCATAGATCGAGGGAAGGTGTGGCAGCTGGATCTTCTCCAGGTAATTGATGCCAACCGGGTTGGCGTGCCCTTCGCGCGCCAGGAACACCTCCACGTAGTTCGCCACGATGCAGAGCTCGTCCAGCCAGTTGCGCCCCTTGACCGTGTGCTGTCCGAGAGACTTGAACGCGGCCTCCGGCTTTTTGCCGCCGGGCACAAACAGCGCATCCTGAATCCGCTTGGCCATCTCGGGAAAGGGAAAATGCTGCAGCGCCCGGCGGATGTGTCCGCCCGGGTCGCCCGCCTGGAGGCGGCGCGCCAGGATCTGGTCGAGCCCGGTACCCGACACCACGCCGAGCTGCCCCAGCCTGGAAACCGTCTGGGCCAGGCACCAGTTGGACACCCCGACGCCCATGCCGCCCTGAATAATCTTGGGAAGAGAGAAGTGCATTGCAGTGAGTAGTATGGACTTTTTTTCGCCCGGCTTCCACAACAATACGGCGCGTCCGGGCAGTCGGTTGGCGACAGGGGGCGGCGGTTTCATGCGAGGGTAAGCGGAAGG
>JBAWXQ010000425.1:0-1300 GCA_037144015.1 bacterium | reverse complement strand
GCACGGCCGCATCATACACCTGCCGCGGCGCAATGTCATGCGCGCGCGCCAGACGGGCGCAATCCTCGAACTCGGGTGAGCGCACCAGGTCCTCGCCGTTGCGGCTGCCGATCTTGACGCGCACGTCGCCAAACGGTGTCTTCACCGTCTCAAAGCGGCGGTCGAGCATCTCGCGCGTCACCGCGTACGACCGGATGCCGAAGGTGGTGGTGGCGCGAAAAATATGCTCGCGCAGCGCGGCGGCTTGCGCTGCTGCCGCCAGCGCGCTGAGGATAATTCCTGGCCGCCCCTTTTTCATGGTGACGGGCGTGGCCCAGGCATCCAGCGCGCCCGCTGCCAGCAGGCGCGTGATCAGCTCACCGATCCACTGCGGATTGCAGTCGTCGAGGTTGGTTTCGAGGACGAGAATGTCGGACGCGTCGGACCGGTCAGACGTGTCAGACGCTCCCGCCCCCTCCAGCAGCGTGGCGCGCAGCACGTTCGGCCGGCTGCGCAGCTCGCGCTTTCCAAAGCCGAACCCGGCGCAGACGACCTGCGCCGAGGCAGGCGGGGCCTGCAGTTTGGCGATCCAGGTGCCGAGCAGCGCCGCGCCGGTGGGCGTGACCAGCTCGAACGGCTCGTCCGTCTGACAGACCTCCATGCCGGCGAGAAGCTCCAGCGTGGCCGGAGCCGGGTTGGGCATGGCGCCGTGGGCGCACTGGATGATCCCGGTGCCGCAGGGGAGGGGACCGACACTGACGCCGGCTACGTTGAGCTGTCGCAGCGCCAGACAGCAGCCGACGATGTCCGCGATGGAGTCGGTGGCGCCGATCTCATGAAAATGCACTTCCGCCGGCTTCTTGCCGTGGATCTTTCCCTCGGCCACAGCCAGCCGGTCAAAAACCGCCAGCGCCAAATCCCGGCTGTCGGCATCCAGCGCCGGCGACTTCAGCAGCGCGGCAATATCCTTGCGCGTGCGATGCGGCGCGTGCGCCTGCCGGCCATGCCTGCCGGCCTGCCCTGCATGCGCATCGGGCCAATGGTCGTGCGCGTGATGATCCGCGCAGCGGACCGTGGCGCGGACGCCGTTGAGGCCGTGGTCACTGGCCGCCTCGCTGACGAACCGCACGCCGTCGGGCAGAAATTTGCGTACCGTGCGTTCGATGCCGCGGAGATCCGCGCCGATCGCGGCCAGCGCGCCCAGCAGCATGTCGCCGCTGGCGCCGCCCACACTGTCAAAACGAATAAAGCGCATGTTATTCCCCTCGCGATCGTTTCTTGGCACGCACGGCGGGATCGCGCTGCGGGGCAGCGCTCCTAC
>JBAWXQ010000424.1:0-1313 GCA_037144015.1 bacterium | reverse complement strand
CTTTTCTTTGTCACAGGACATCGGATGGCGGTCAGATGCAACGACGGAAAGGCAGTTGAAATGAGTGCGTCCTATGGGAAAACGTGGCGTCATGCAAGTTGTATCATACGGCGGCGAGGTTCCCGGTTTCAAGTAGAACTGTTTCTCGGGGGAAAACGGCGACGGGAGTCGCGTGCGAGCGCCCAGGAAGCGGAAGCCCTGGCTGACAAGTTGAAGTGCGCATTCCGGTGAAATCGACCACCCAGGATGGCATCCTTGCAGGCCTTCTCGCCTCTCCACGAACTAAAATCGCACCCCTTTGCCCTTGCGCCCAGACCGATATAGTGCTATATTGACCTCTCTTGTGTGGTTCAGGCCTTGGCAAGAGGGATTCACGACATGCCTCGCACGGCGAAGGGAACCGATCGCCCGGCCCGGGACAGTGTGGTCGCGCGGGTGAAGGAGATGATCTGCAGCCGCGGGCTGCAGCCCGGCGAGGCTTTGCCGTCCTACATCAAGCTGGCCAAGGAACTGGATGTCTCGTTCGTGACCGTCAAGCTCGGCTTTGATGACCTGGAGCGGGAGGGCGTGGTCCGGCGCATTCCGTCGCGCGGCACCTATGTGGCAAAGGCCATTGCGCAGATCTCGCGCGAGCTGAAGCACGTCGGCGTGATCTACCCGTCCTCGCGCCACCAACTCTTCAGCGTTGAGTATGCGGGCGAAATCATGCGCGGCATCGCGCAGCACGCGCCGCCGGCGGCCGACACGCACATCTTCTCCCTGCGCGAGGACGGCCTGATCCGCGCCGCCCATCTCGGCGAGTGGGACATCGACGGCGCGATCCTGCTGGGCGTGGAGAACGACGACTACTTGCGCTCCTTCGCGCAGTGGGGCACGCCGGGCGTGGTGGTGGACTACTGCTCGCAGGCGGCGCCGCTGGACTACGTGGCGTGCGACAATGCTGCCGCCGCGCAAAAGATGGTGGCGCACCTCGCCAGCCTCGGTCATCGCCGCGTGGCATACGTGGGCGGCCAGTCGAAGCAACCGATCAAGAACCCCCGTGACCCGCAGCTCACGCTCCTGGTCCGCGACTCGTCCGACGTTCGCGAGCGCCGCGAGGAAAGTCTGCGCGCCTTGCAGGAATGCGGTGTGCCGTTCGAGGATTGGAGCTTTTCAGGAACCGTTGCAGATGGGGTTACTGCCACGGTGGATAAACTGCAGCGGCACATTCACGCCGCCGACCGTCCCACGGCAATACTGGTCGAAAGCAACCGTGGCGCGCTCGGGTTGATAAAGGAATTTGCGGCCCGCGGCTTGCGCGTGCCCCGGGACAT
>JBAWXQ010000423.1:0-1327 GCA_037144015.1 bacterium | reverse complement strand
AGCTCGCGACAAAGATTGGGTTGCGGGCTGAACCCCGCCTTATGTCAGTAATAACGAATAATAAGTGTCAAACGGAAGTCAGGACGTGACACTCATTCTGACTCCTGAATTCTGACTACCGGAGTAGTTACGTCCCACCTATGTATATGCAACTCGCGGAACAAATCTTACACGGGAGCGCAGAAAAAGTGGTGTCAGGCGGCGCTTGTCAGTCGGGTCATTTTCAAGCTGTCCGGACATTGAGATCCGCTGTGCGGACAAAAACCATAATGGGTCAGTGAGGGGGTGGCTGATGGATTCAGGAGTAGGTCGGCCATTCCTGGCCGACCCGGTCGGGCAGGAATGCCCGACCTACTCCTGCATTACCGGCCTGCCTGAGTTTGAGTCTTCGCAACCCGCTGGCAGCGGGTTGCTCATCCAGGAACCTGTCGGCAGAAGGTGCCGGATCGATTCAAAACCTGTGGCCGACAGGTTCCGGGTGCGCGTTTACAGCCGGCGGTGGGCGAGGGCCGGGACGCGCTGGCGGGTGGCGCGCAGCAGCTCGGGGTCGAGCGTGACCTGCAGCACGGCGGGTTCGTCCGCCGCGGCGGCCAGCGTTTCGCCCCAGGGTCCGATGGCCAGGGTATGGCCGTGGCTGCGGCAGCGGGTGTGCGGGTTGGCGCCGCACTGGTCCGGCGCGATCACGAAACACTGGTTCTCGATGGCGCGCGCCCGCACCAGGATCTCCCAGTGGTCGCGGCCGGTGCGCTGCGTGAAATTGGCCGGGATCAGCAGCAGCGTGGCGCCCTGGCTGGCGTAGTTCCGGTAGAGCTCCGGGAAGCGCACGTCGTAGCAGATCGAGAGCCCGCAGCGCCAGGAATCCAGTGTCACCAGCACCGGGTGGTCGCCGGCCTGGTAGACGTCGCGCTCGCGGATCACGTGGCCGCTCTCCAGCCGCGCCTCGAACAGGTGGATCTTGCGGTACGTCGCGACCCGGTCGCCGGCGCGGTTGAACAGCAGCGACGTGTTGAAAATCCGGTCTCCGTCGCGCTCCAGCACGCTGCCGGCCAGCACCCAGGCATGCGTGCGGATCGCCTGCGCCTGCAGCCAGGCTGCCAGCGGGCCGTCGACCGGCTCGGCGGCGGCGCGGTATTCCTCGTCGCTGCCGCGGAAGGCAAAGACCTCCGGCAGCACGATGAGGTCCGTCTCCCGGCCCGGCGGCAGATGCTGCTCGATCCAGTGCAGGTTGGCCTGCCGGTCGGCGCCGGCCGCGTTCTGGACCAGCGTGACGCGCAGCGGTGCGTTGGGTATGAGGGTGTGCATAAGGGGCAGGTGGAGGGGCTGGTGG
>JBAWXQ010000422.1:0-1337 GCA_037144015.1 bacterium | reverse complement strand
CGGGCCAGGGCGCGCACGCGGTCGTCCTCCGCGGCGATCAGCTCGAAGAACATGTTTGGATATCCCTGCAGGCGCGCGGTCTCCAGCGCCTCGCCGGCGTAGATGCGGTCGATCAGCTCGCGCGGCACCACGGTCTCGGCGTAGCCGGTGAACAGCTCGTCGAAGTTGACCTTCTCGCGCTCGAAGTCCTCGGACTCGATGCCGAGCGCATCGGCCTTGACGCGGGCGTTGATGTCCTTGGTGACGAAGATCACGCGCTCGCCGGCCTGCAGGAGCGCATAGGCCAGGCGGATGATGGCGTTGTCCGCGGTGTCCTCCTCCAGCCCGGCCTTGTCCACCTGCGGCGTCACCAGCACGCGCAGCGTGCCGCCCTCGGCGACCGGCACGCCATGCGCCAGCGACCCCTTGTTGCGCAGCTTGTCGAGGCGGCGGATGACCTGGCGCGCGTTGCGGCCGAGCTCGGTGGACTGCGTCTTGAAGTTGTCCAGCTCCTCCAGCACGGCCATGGGCAGGACCACGTGGTTATCCACAAACGATTCCAGCGCCAGGGCGCTGTGCAGCAGGACGTTGGTGTCGAGCACGAAGGTCTTTTTGCCGGCCAGGCCCGCCAGCGGCGGGCCGGCCGTCTCCGGGGCAGGTGTCACGGATGGCACCGGCGGCACCGCGCTGCCGGATGCGCCAGCACGCCGCACGCGGGCTCTTTTACCACGGCTGGCTTCCGGCGGAACGAGGGTGTTTTCGGTCATCTGGCTTTTCCTTCACCGGATCGATGGCGTTTCGTAAGCAGGCAGACGGTTGTTCCGTCATCACAGGCGATGCATATGCGGCGCATCTTGCAGTATCAACCGGACGGACACAGAGGCCACAGAGAAAGAAAGAGAGCACAGAGAGAAATTCATGCTGCTGCGGCCGGCTCGCCGGCCGCAGTCAGGCCTTTCGCTGTGGTCTCTGTTCCTCGCCGTGCTCTCGGTGTCCTTGATTTGTTTCCTCATTGGGTTGCGGGCTGAGCCCGCCTTAAGCTGATTCGGAACGCCTGCGGCAGCAGCGCGCCCAGCGTCGTGCGCCGGACCGTTGTCCCGGCCTGCGCGACGCAGAGCACGGGCATGTGGTCGTGGCAGAATTCCGCCAGCGCCTGGCGGCAGGCGCCGCAGGGCGTGGCCGGTGTGCGTGCGCCGGCAGCCACGGCCAGCGCCCGGAAGCGGCATGCGCCGGCGTTCACGGCCGTGAACAGGGCGGCGCGCTCGGCGCAGATTGTGAGGCCGTAGGAGGCGTTTTCCACGTTGGCGCCGGTGAAGATGCGGCCGTCCTCCGCCAGCAGCGCCGCGCCCACGGCAAAG
>JBAWXQ010000421.1:0-1349 GCA_037144015.1 bacterium | reverse complement strand
TTGGAAAGGTGGTGCGTGTGGAGACGGTAGGCGAACGGGACGAGTTGAAGCGTTTGAAGCAACGGGTGCGGGAGTTGGAGGGCGTCGTTGCGGACCAAGCGCTGGATTTGGCTGTGGAGCGCACGTACGTGAAGCTGGCCTGCCGCGAGGCGGGCATCCAGGACGTGGAGGCGTTCAAAAAAAAAGTGCCTGGGACTGCGCGCACGGGACGGTAGTCGACGGAGGTGATCGGCAATGGAACATCAAGGCGTTGTGTGGGAAGTTGGGGATGTCGCGGCAGAACTACTACGCAGCTCGTCGTCGCCGCTGTCGGGAGGAGGTGGACGCGTCGTTCGTCGTGGAGTTGGTCAAGGCGGAACGGCGCTTACAGTCCCGGCTGGGGGCGCGCAAGCTGCGCGTCCTGCTGCGCGTTGCCATGGCGAAGGCGGGCGTGGAACTGGGACGCGACCGGTTCTTCGGGGTGCTCCGGGACAAGGGCCTGCTGCTCGATCCCCTGCCGCGCAGCCCCCGCACGACGAACTCCCGGCACAGCCTTCCGGTGTTCCGCAACCTCTTGGAGGGAAAGGAGTTGACGGGTCCGGACCAGGCATGGGTGTCCGACCTGACGTACATCCGAACCGACGAGGGGTTCCTCTACGCAGCGCTGATCACGGACGCTTGGTCGCGCAAGATCGTGGGCTCGCACATCGGCGACAGCCTGGAGGCGGAGGGCTGCCTCCGGGCCCTGGAAGGTGCGTTGCGGGACCTTCCCGAGGGCCGCCGTCCGTTGCACCACTCGGACCGGGGTTGTCAGTACTGCTGCCACCTGTACGTGGAACGCTGCCTCGCGGCGGGCATGGCGGTGAGCATGACCGAGGAGTTGCACTGCTACGAGAACGCCAAGGCCGAGCGCGTCAACGGCATCCTCAAGCAGGAGTACGGGCTGGGCGGGGTGTTCCCGACGAAGGCGTTGACCGTGGCGGCCTTCGAGCAGGCCGTTGTGCTCTACAACCACCGGCGGCCGCACCAGGCGCTGGGCTATCGGATCCCCGCGCAGGTCCACGCACTTGCAGCCTGATCCGCGGGGAAGGGTTTCGCCCCGCCGCCCCCGCCGCGCCGCGCCCTCGGCCCTTCGGGCCGCCCCTTCGGGGCCGGGCTTGGCGCGGCGGGGGCGGCGGGGCGCGCGGTGGGCGGGCGGCGCGCCAGCGCCGGCCGGGCGCGCGGCGGGGGGCACCCCCGCAGGGACGCCGGCGCAGCCCGCCATGCCCGCCCGCAGGGCGACGGCGGCGGGCTCCGGAAGGGTTGTCTGGCTCTTGAAGGACATGATGCAAACAACGAAAAACGTGTCAAACGGAAATCAGGACTCGACA
>JBAWXQ010000420.1:0-1374 GCA_037144015.1 bacterium | reverse complement strand
CCTTGCGCTGGCGCGCCGCCTCGACCGCGAGCAGCAGGCGGTCGCGCACCTTCTGTTGCCCGACAAACTCCTCGAAGCGCGATGGACGCAGCCGGTTGTCAAATGCGGCATTGCGCTGGTTGAGCGTTTCGGGCGGTCGCGGTTGCATGGGAATGATGTATCAGAACCAGGGCGCGGGGACAAGGCGGAGTGCGGAGTGCGGCGACCCAACGTGCGGTCCCCAACCTGCGAGAGGTGCGCGCGAGGGGTTCCGGCTTCGGACGCTGGTGTCACCGGGAAAGCCGAGAACACAGAGAGAGAATGCGATACTCTTCGCGAGACAGAAATTCCACACGTTTGAACGTGTGGAATTGGAGACGTCTGACCAATGGCTTTCCCGTCTGTTCCATTTGCTGTATTCTTTTCCCATGCAATTTGTCGTCCTCATCAGCGGCGGCCTGGATTCGACCGTGGCGCTGCACGACGCGGCGGCGCGCGGCACGGTCGTGCTGGGGCTCAGCTTCGACTACGGCTCCAAGCACAATGCCCGCGAGCTCCCCTGCGCGGCGTGGCAGTGCCGGAAGCTGGGCGTGCCGCACCGGATCGTGCGGCTGGATTTCATGAACGGGCTGTTCCCGTCAGACCTGCTGCAGAGCGGCGGCGCCATTCCCGACGGCCACTACGAGGATGCCGGCATGCGCCGCACCGTGGTGCCGTTCCGCAACGGAATCATGCTGGCGATCGCGGCCGGCGTGGCGGAGAGCATGGGCGCGCAGGCGCTGGTGATCGCGGCCCACGGCGGCGACCATGCCATCTACCCGGACTGCCGCGAGAGCTTCCTGGCGCCCATGGCCGGGGCGATCCGCGCCGGGACCTATGCGGGGATTTCCCTGGAACGGCCGTTCGTGAGCCTGAAGAAGCAGGCGCTGGTCCGCCGCGGCGTGGCGCTGGGCGTGGATTTCAGCCACACCTGGTCGTGCTACAAGGGCGGCGCGCATCCGTGCGGCACCTGCGGCACCTGCGTCGAACGGAAAGAGGCGTTTGCGCTCGCGGAGGTGGAGGATCCCGCGGCGTGTGCGACGCTCGACACGTGACACCTTGACACCCGCCCTTCGACCCTCGACACTTGACCCTGAAGGAACCCGCGTATGCCGGATCAACAGCTTCAAGTCGTGGAACTGTTCCACTCGCTCCAGGGCGAAGGGCGCCTCACGGGGGTGCCGTCGGTCTTTGTGCGCCTGGCCGGATGCAACCTCCGCTGCATCTGGTGCGACACTGCCTATGCGCGTGATCCGGATGCCGGGCATGCCCTGGCGCGGACGGAGCTTGTGCGGCAGGTGTGCTCCTTTCCCACGCGCTTCGTGGTGCTGACCGGCGGCGAGCCCATGACCGCCC
>JBAWXQ010000419.1:0-1390 GCA_037144015.1 bacterium | reverse complement strand
GGCTTCAACTTCCGATCCGTCGGGCGGCGCCCCCAAGACCATCAAGCTGAAGCGCCCCGGTGAAATGTCGACCATCAAGGTTTCGGTTCCCGGAGCGAGCCCTTCCGCAACATCCACATCCGCCGCTGCCGCTGGTGGTCAGCCGCCGGATAACAGCTCCATTACACAGAAAAAAACCATTCGCGTAAAGCGCCCTTCCTCCCCTGCGGCAGCTTCCATGGCGGAAGGCGGCGCGGGCGGCGAGCCGGGGGCTTTGTCCCCGGCGGGGATGTCTCCGGTGGCGTTTGCTCCAGCTGCTCCCGAGCGCGGCACGGGGTGGTTTATCGCACTGGCCGTGGCCTGCATCCTGATCGCCATCGGCGTGGCGGGCGTATTCTTCGTCCAGTTGTACGGATCGGCACCGAACACGCAGCTCGACGCGCAGTATCAGAAGGGATGACGTTCACCGCCGGCGAACGTCATCACGCAGGCGGGCAGAACGGCCGAACCTCGTCAATCTGCCGCGCATTGCAGAGCAGCATGACCAGCCTGTCGATGCCCAGCGCGATGCCGCCGCAGGGCGGAAGTCCTCGCGTCAGGGCGGCCAGGAACGGTTCATCCAGCGGATAGGCGGCCCGGCCGGCGGTTTGCCGATCTCGATTGCATTCTTGAAATCGTTTCCGCTGCGTTGCGGCATCGGTCAGTTCGCTGTAGGCATTGGCGATCTCCAACCCGCCCAGGTAGAGTTCCCAGCGTTCCGCCACGGCAGGGTCGCCGGGCTTGAGACGTGCCAGAGCGGCTGCCGCGGCCGGGTAATCCATCAGGACACAGGGCTGGCTTGCCGGAAGCGCCGGCTCAACCTTGTTGACCATGTCCAGGTCGAAGCGGTCGGCATCGAATGCCGTCACCGGGTCCCACCCCGCGTGCTGCCGGAAGGCCTCGCGGACCGTCAGCCACGGCCACGGCGTGGAGACGTCGATCTCCTGGCTGCCGCAGATCAGCGTGGTGCCGCCGGCCACCAGCCGCACCACGTAGCGCACCAGCTCTTCGCAGTCGCGCAGGATGTCGGCGTAGTCGGCAGGGGTGCGATACCATTCGAGCATGGTGAACTCCGGCGCATGGCGGGCACCGCGTTCACCCTCGCGGAAACAGGGGCCGATCTGGAATATTCTCTCGTGCCCGGCTGCCAGCAGCCGCTTCATGTGCAGCTCCGGAGACGTGCGCAGCCATGCGCCCCCGCTGGCCGGCGCGTCAATGTGCAGCTCCGGGGCGGGTGCCGGAATGCGCACCGGCGTCTCAACCTCGAGAAAGCCGGCGGCGTAGAAAAACGCCCTGCAGGCCTGCAGCGTCTGGCTGCGGATGGTCAGGTTGCGTATGGAGGGTATATCTTCCATGGTCCTAATGCGGGCGA
>JBAWXQ010000418.1:0-1418 GCA_037144015.1 bacterium | reverse complement strand
CGTCTGGCGCGCGCGCATGACATTGCGCCGCGGCAGGTGTATGATGCGGCCGTGCAGGGCTAGCAGCCTGTCGGATTTAGCTTTGTGGATGCACAAACTGTCTGCCGACCAGGCTGCTAGTTGAGCCACCCGCTGTCCGCGGGTGGCAAAGACGCAAACGGAAAACACCCCATGAATACCGAAGCTACAGTCCCTGGCGTCCCTGTCGCGGTCCCTGCCGCCACTCCTTCCTGGCCCATCCTCTCCGCCATCGAGGCGCGGGTGCTCGGCGCGCTGATTGAGAAGGAGCTGACCACGCCGGACTATTACCCGCTCACGCTCCACGCGCTGGTGGCGGCCTGCAACCAGAAGAACAACCGCGATCCGGGGATGCAGCTGGATGAATCGGCCGTGCTTGCCGCCACCGACACTCTGCGCGAAAAGAAGCTGATGTGGCTGGTGACCCTGGCCGGTAGCCGCGTGGCCAAGTACCGCCACGCCTTTCTGGATGTTTACCATGTGCCGGATGCGTCCGTGGCGCTGCTGGCGGAGCTGCTGCTGCGCGGGCCGCAGACGGTCAACGAGCTGCGCACGCGCGGCGAGCGCATGCATCCGTACGCGGATCTGGCAACGGTCGAGGCGCTGCTGCAGGAGTTGAGCACGCACAAGGAGGGGCCGTTCGTGGTCAAGCTGCCGCGGGAATCCGGCCGGCGCGAACCGCGTTACGCGCAGTTGCTCTGCGGGCCGGTCGCGATTTCTGAAGCCGCGCCCGTGACGTCCGCTGCAGAGCCGGCGCGCGTGGCCTGGAGCATGGAGATCGCGCGCTTCGCGCAACTGGAGCAGAGCGTGGCCGACCTGCAGGAGCGCGTGCGGACGCTGGAGACTAAGCTGGGCCAGCTGCTCTAGGAGACTGTCGGACGTAGTCCTCGGATCAGTCCAGTGCCTTCTGCCGACAGTCTCCTAGTTGAGCAACCCGCTGTCAGCGGGTTGCGAAGACGCAAAAACGGTCAGCATGATTTCTCAGGCGGGACTTCAAAAATTTGCGGTTGGCCATTCAACAATCTGCGGTTCGATTCTCCTGCCAGGAGACATTCTGCCTCACGAACTCGCCCACGGTCTGCCCTGCGGTCCTGCGAAAGACGCGCATGAAGTAGAAGACGTCGGTAAAGCCGGTGCGGAGCGCCACGTCTTTCATGGGAGATCCCTGCAGCAGCAGCTCCTTGGCCTGCGCGATGCGCCGGGCAATCAGGAATTCAACCGGGCTGCGACCTGTGTGGCGCCGGAACAGGCGGCGGAATTGCGCGGCGCTCACATGGCACTCCTTTGCCAGGGCCGGGACGGAAAGCCGGCGGGGAGACGGATCGCCCAGCCGGTCCACAAGCGCAGTGATGCGATGGGTGGGGTCGCTTGAATTTGACCCCGCCTGCCGGATTCTGACC
>JBAWXQ010000417.1:0-1420 GCA_037144015.1 bacterium | reverse complement strand
TGACCCGGCCCGGCGCTGGCAATCCGTGGCCGAGCTGGTCGGGGCGTTTGATCTTTCCCTAGCAGCTTGTCGGACTTAGCCTCCGTTCTTCAAAAACTTTGTGCCGACAAAGCTGCTAGTTTGGGGGACGCAACCGCCAAGCGCCGGAAAACAGTGTAATACGCAACCAAAAGAGCAGCCGGAACAATTTTTCTGTCTGTAATTGAGTTTTCGCAACCCGCGGGCAGCGGGTTGCACAACTAGGAGACTGTCGGCAGAAAGCCCTGGACCGATCCGAGGCCTAAATCCGACAGTCTCCCAGGAGGAACCCGATGCGATCCATCAAACTGACCGCCCTTCGCCGCATGCAACTCCTGGACGTGCCCAGGCCCGCGCTGACGCAGCCCACAGACGTGCTGATCCGCGTCGGGTGCGTCGGCGTGTGCGGTTCCGATGTGCACTACTACACCACCGGACGCATCGGCAGCCAGGTCGTGCAGTACCCGTTCGCCGCCGGCCATGAGTTTTCCGGCACGGTCGTGGAGACCGGCGCGGAGGTGCGCAACCTGCGGCCGGGCGACCGCGTGGCCGTGGACCCGGCCATGCCCTGCTTCACCTGTGACCAGTGCCGGGGCGGCCGCAGCCACACCTGCCGCAGCCTCCGCTTCCTCGGCTGCCCGGGGCAGGCGGAAGGTTGCCTGTGCGACTACATGGTCATGCCTGCCACCAGCTGCATCGTGCTGCCGGCGGCGTATTCCATGGAACAGGGCGCGCTGCTCGAGCCGCTCTCCATCGGCGCCTATGCCGCACGCCTGGGCGGCGACCTGCGCGGCAAGCGCATCGCCATCCTCGGGTGCGGCCCCATCGGCCTGAGCGTGCTGCTGGCGGCGCGCCAGGCAGGCGCGGCGCGCATGTACGTCTCCGATCCGATCGCGGCGCGGCGCGCCTTTGCCCGGCAGTGCGGCGCAACCTGGGACGGCGCGCCTGCCGAAGACCTCGTGGCCACCATCCTGCGCCACGAGCCGCTGGCCTTGGACGTCGTCTTCGAGTGCTGCGGCCAGCAGGAGGCCATGGACCAGGGCGTCGAGCTCCTCCAGCCCGGCGGCCGGCTCGTGCTCCTCGGCATCCCGGAGGTGGCCCGCGTCAGCTTCAGCATCGACCTGCTGCGCCGCCGCGAGCTCGTCATCCAGAACGTGCGCCGCCAGAACGAATGCATGGAAGCCGCCGTGGAGCTGCTCCACGCCTTCCCCGCGCTGGCCACGGACATGATCACCCACCGCTTCCCCGCGGAGCAGACCCAGGCGGCCTTCGACCTCGTGGCCGCCTACCAGGACGACGTGATCAAGGCCATGATTCATTTCGAGTAGCCGCCGCGTGCGGGCGCATTTCCGTTTCATTGACTTGCTCCTGAAAGGCGCACGGCGGCGCTGTGTAGTGCCGC
>JBAWXQ010000416.1:0-1424 GCA_037144015.1 bacterium | reverse complement strand
AAGATCAAACGCCCCGACCAGCTCGGCCACGGATTGCCAGCGCCGGGCCGGGTCAAACGCGAGGGCGCGGTCGAGCACGGCGGCCAGCGGCGCGGCCAGCGAGGTGACGGGCGGGCGGGGGCGCAGGGCCAGGTCCTCGTGGGTGGCGTCTTCCAGCTGCGGCAGCAGCCCGGTCAGCATCTGGTGGAACAGCACGCCCAGGGCGAAGACGTCGGTGGTGGCGTTGAGCACCGGGTCGCAGCGGAGCTGCTCCGGGCTCATGTAGGACGGCGTGCCAAAGATGAACTGCGTTTTCTTGCGCTGCCGGTGCACGGCGGAGGCGATGCCGAAATCGATCAGTTTCAGCATGCCGTTCGCACCGATCAGCACATTGCCCGGCGTGATGTCGTTGTGCAGCACGCCGTGGGCGTGCGCGTAGCTGAGCGCGGAGCCCACGGCGACCGCCACGTTGCGGACGTAGTCGTGCGTGCGCGATTCCCGGGCCTGCATGGCCTCGTGCAGCGTCTGGCCCTGAACGTATTCCATCACCAGAAAATAGGTTCCGGAGCGCTGGCCGAAGTCGTAGAAGCGGACGATGTGCGGATGGGTCAGCTGCATGCAGATCCTGGCCTCATCCTTCAGCGCCTGCAGCACCTCTGCGTCGCGGACAAAGTCCTGCTGCAGGACCTTGATCGCCACCTGGGTGTCGAGCAGCAGGTCATGCGCGAGATAAACCTTCCCCACGCCGCCTTCGCCAAGCAGCCGGCCCAGCTCGTAGCGAGGCTCTTCCAGGGTTCCGGCAAAGACCGGCTGCGCCGGGCGGCGGGGCTTGCCCGCCGGGCCTCCGGCGCCGGACGGAACCAAACGGAGCCCCGGCTTGCGCTCCGGGGCGCTGGCGGCTGCAGCTTGCACAGCCGGGCGTCCGCCGTCCCCCGCGGCAGGTTTGGCATCGACGGGGGCGCCTGTCGGCGCCCGGGTCTTCTCCTCGGTGTGGGGTGTATTGCGGAAGACGGCCTGGCGCATGGAGATCAGCCGCCACGGCTTGGCAACAAAGGTGGCCGCCATGCCCTGCTGCAGCAGCGCGGCCGCCGCGCCGGACATGAACGAGGGGCCGGTCAGCACCACGCGCGTGTGCGGATTGCGCAGGCGCACCCGCGCCACGTCCGCACGAAAATCCAGCCCTTCCATGGAAAGGTCGCACAGCCAGATGTCGCACGCCGCATGCTCCATGAAATAGCGGAACTGCGCCACGGAGGAAACCTGCACCAGGATCGCCTGGTCTGAAGCCAGCACTTTCTGGGCTGTGGCGGCGTCCTTGTCCAGCACAAGAATAGTCAGAAATTGAGACACAGGTTGTCGGCTCCAGGCAAACAAGGTACAGCTCCAAACCATAGCACCTTTGGCGCGGGCGACCAACCGAAAGTTGCGCGGCCTTGACACGGATG
>JBAWXQ010000415.1:0-1443 GCA_037144015.1 bacterium | reverse complement strand
CGTTATCGTCGTTCCCGATCCGAAACGTGAGGTGTAACGTCCGAAATTCCCGGTAACCGACAGCCGGGAACCCCCTTGCAGTACTATCCGGGTTCCGTTATAAGAACACGAACTGCTTCCTATTTCCACTCACGCCGAAGGATCCCATGCTCTACAAACTCTACGGTTCCACCGGCCTTTCCGTCTCCGCCCTGGGCTTCGGCGGCATGCGTTTCGAGAACCAGGAAGACGTCGACGGCTGCGCCGCGCTGGTAAAGGCCTGTTTCGACGCGGGGATCACCTACTTCGATACCGCCATTGGCTACGGCAAGTCCGAGGAGCTCATGGGCGTGGCGTTCAAGGAAATGAGTCGCACGCGCGCCCTGCGGCCGTTCTACGTCGCAACCAAGACCTTCAGTGCCACGGCCGACGACGTACGGCGCGACTGCGAGACCTCGCTCAAAAGGCTTCAGGTCGAAGCCATCGACTTTTACCACGTCTGGTGCGTGCTGAGCCCGGAGGCCTGGCGCGAGCGCAAGGCCAAGGGCGTCCTGCAGGCGTTCGAGAAACTGCAGTCGGAGGGGCTGGTGCGCCACATCTGCGTCTCCAGTCACATGCGCGGCCGCGAGATCGCCGAAATGCTGGCCGACTATCCGTTCGCCGGCGTGCTGCTCGGCTACTCCGCCATGAACTTTGGCTTCCGCGAGGCGGCCCTGGATGAGGCCCACCAGCGCGGGCGCGCCGTGGTGGCCATGAACCCGCTCGGCGGCGGGCTGATCCCGCAGCACCCGGAACGTTTCGGCTTCGTGCGCACGCGTCCCGACGAGACGGTGACCGAGGGTGCCCTGCGGCTGCTCTTCAACGACCCGCGCGTCACCGTGGCGTTGGTCGGCCTCTCCAACCAGAAGCAGTTGCAGGAGGCGCTGGCTGCGGTGAATGGGTTTCAGCCGATTCCGCCGGAGCGCGTGGCGACGGTTCGCCACGAGTTGCGCGCCTCTTTTGACTCGCTCTGCACCGGGTGCGGCTACTGCGACTCCTGCCCGCAGGGGTTGCCCGTACCGAAGTTGATGGACGCCTTCAACCAGTTCGCACTCTCCGGCAAGCCGGAATCCATGGCGCAACGCATGAACTGGCACTGGGGGATGCTGCGTAGCGGGCACCACCTCGACGACTGCACCGCCTGCGGCCAGTGCGAACGTGCCTGCACGCAGAAGCTGCCGATTATTGCGCGGCTCAAGGTCGTGCGGGATGCGGTTGCCAAGGCCGTCGCTGCGGCCGACGCCAAGGGGTGATTGACGCACCGTCGTCGCGGATCAAGGCCGTACGGATCGCGCGTGATGCCGGCCTGTCCGCGGCGCTTCTTCGGGTGGGGCGGATACATTTCCTGCCCCACCCATCGAAGCCTTGCGCTCAAAACGGTCTGACGCGCTCCCGTGCGGTCAAAGCCCCGATGCGCGACACGTT
>JBAWXQ010000414.1:0-1446 GCA_037144015.1 bacterium | reverse complement strand
CGGAAGCTGACTCTTTCCATCCCGGGTGGCTGCCCGCCGGTCCGCCTTGCCGCCGAGGATGTCGCCGGCGACTTTTCACGCCGGCTGGGCATTGAACCGGTGCTTGTGGAAGATGAGGCCGGGGCGGAGATCGCCATCTCGCTGCAACCCGGCCGGATCGCGCCGGAATGTTTTGAACTCGAGGTCGGCGCGGATGGAATCCGCATCCGTGGCGGGGATGCGCGCGGCGCGGTCTTCGGGCTCTATCATCTGGCGCAGGTGCATCTGGGAATCGATCCACTGGCCTTCTGGACCGGTTATTGTCCGGTGCCTGTGGACCGACTGGAGATTCCGGCCGGTCGCTATCTGGCCCCACCGCCGGCGTTTGCCCTGCGCGGGTGGTTCCTTAACGACGAGGATCTGCTGCGTTCGTTCCCTCATGCACCGCACGGTCCGTATATCGACCCGGGTTTGTACCGCGAGATCTTCCGCTCGGCCCTGCGCCTGCGCCTGAACCTCATCGTCCCCGCCACCCTGATCGATGCGCTGGATGACGAGGAGGCGGAGGTGATTGCGCTGGCGGCCGAGCATGGTTTGCTGATCGGCAACCATCACATGGAACCGCTGGGTGTGTTTCCGGGTTACCAGTTCCGCCGCTATTGCCGCGCGCGCGGCCTGGATGAGTCCTATTCCTGGCGGCACCACCCCGACCGGCTCACCGCCTGCTGGGAAGCCTACATCCAGCGCCTGGCCTCGTTCAAGAATGTGGTCTGGACGATCGGGTATTGGTTTGGCGCCCAGGCCGATGCCGTGCGGCGGCTGTATGATGACTGGTTCAAGGCCTTTGTGGTGATCGAATCGCAACCGGGGCTGCCGCGTTACCGCCTGTTCCTGGACGGTTCGCACCAGGCGTTGTTTGAAGGTCTGGTCGAATTGCTGCGCAGCGAACGGGTGGACCACGACAGTTTCAACGCTGCCTTCCAGTGGCGCATGGTCCGCATGTCGCTGCTCTCCAAGGACGAGCAGGACATACACAACCGCAGCGAGCATTCCAATCCGGCCATCTGGCGCCTGCGTGAACTGGAGGCGTTGCTGGGCTGGGTTGAAACGGTGCTGCCGCTGTCGGAGCAGGCGTTCAGTGCCGTGGCTGCCGGAGTCCGCCTGTTGGCGCCGCGGCTGGAGAACCACAGTGCCGGGCGCTTTCTGGAGGACGGACTGGGCGTACAGGCCACCCTCATGGCCGCGCTGACCGCTACAAACCTGGCGTTGACTGCGGCCGTGCGCTCACGCCTGGCGGGCGACTCCGCGGCGGCGCGGAAGAATGTCAGCCGGGCGATCGTTTGTTTGAAGCAGGCCATTGCCGGGCGGGTGGGCAGTGGGGAAAAGCGTTTCGGCGTCTGGTACGCAGGGGAGAAGAACCTGTCCCTGTCCGAACTGCTGGACGCCTGCCGCCGCCTGCGCACCGCG
>JBAWXQ010000413.1:0-1447 GCA_037144015.1 bacterium | reverse complement strand
CGCGTTGACTCAAATTAAAAGACACCGGGGAGGATTTGGAGGGGGTGCGGAAAAGGGGTCGTTGACTCATGGAAAAAAGACACCGGTAAAACGGTGTGGATGAACATGAGCAAAGCGATCAAGGAAGGCCTGCTGCCCAAGCTGCGGGAGCGGTATGCGCAGCGCGGCCGTGCGGGCAAGGGCCGGATGCTGGACGAGCTGTGCGAGGACCACGGCTACGAACGCAAGTATGCCATCAAACTCCTGGGCGACGCGGTCCCTGCGCCCAGCGGGCGGGCGCATCCCGGCCCGGAGCCGCGTTACGAGCGCATCGAGCCGGTGGTGAGGGCCATCTGGCTTGCGGCCGAGCAGCCGTGCGGCAAGCGCCTGGCCCCGGCCCTGCCGTTGTGGCTGCCCCACTACCAACGGCTCCACGGCCCGCTCAGCGCCAAGCAGCGCGAGCTGCTGCGCGCCATCAGCCCGGCCACCCTCGACCGGCTGCTGGCGGCGGCCCGCACCACCCATCCGCTGCGGGGCCGCTGCGGCACCAAACCCGGCGGCCTGCTCAAGACGCAGATACCGATCCGCACCGGCACCTGGGACGTGACGCGGCCCGGCTATCTGGAGGCCGACAGCGTGGCCCACTGCGGGTCCAGCCTGGCCGGGGACTTCCTCTGGAGCCTGACCTACACCGACATCGCGACCCAGTGGACCGAGGGCCGGGCCGTGTGGAACAAGGGCGCGACGGGCGTGCTGGCGGCCACGCGCGCGGTGGAGGCCGGGCTGCCCTTCGCGCTGCTGGGCTTCGACTGCGACAACGGCAGCGAGTTCCTCAACCACCACCTGCTGGGCTACCTGCACCAGCGCAAGAAGCCCGTGGCCTTCACCCGCTCGCGCCCGTACCACAGCGACGACAACGCCCACGTCGAGCAGAAGAACTGGATGTGGCCGCGTCAACTGCTGGGCTACGGGCGGCTGGAACGGGAGGAGCTGGTGGAGCCGGTGAGCGCGCTCTACCGCGACGTGTGGGGCCCTCTGATGAACTTCTTCTTGCCCGGCCTGAAGCTGAAGGAGAAGTGGCGGGAAAAGAGCGCGTGGAAGAAGCGCTACGAACCGGCGCGCACCGCCTATCAGCGGTTGATGGACGCAGGGGTGCTGGACCGTCGCCAGCGGCGGGAGTTGCGCGAGCGCTACGAGAGCCTGGACCCGTTCGCGCTGAAGCGGGCGCTGGAACGGGGTTTGCAACCGATCCTGGCCGGCGCGGCGGACGAGCGCCGCCGCCCTGCTGGCGGTTCCGCTGCGCCGTTCGGGCTACGCCCTCCCGGCTCCGCTCCACCGCCAGCAGGGCGTGCCCCCACCCGGACGGATTGACAGCCACGGTAGAGTCGCCAAAGACAACGCAACACACGGGTCAACCACCCCTGCCTGCTCCGCCTCCTCCGGTGTCATTTATCCATGAGTCAACGGG
>JBAWXQ010000412.1:0-1456 GCA_037144015.1 bacterium | reverse complement strand
GTGCAAGGTGGCGCTGGAATGGTCGCTGGTCACGTTGGCCTACAATTTTCGCCGCGCCTCAAAACGTCATTCGACGTCATGACTGCCTTCCGAATTCAATTTTTTGCGCAGCGCTATCGCCCGTCAGCGGGCTTCCCCAAACTAGCAGCTTGGTCGGCACAAAGTCTGTGAAGAGCTGAGGCTAAGTCCGACCAGGCTGCTAGTCGAAAATCCGGTGCCACAGCCTACGAAATCCTGAAGAGAATGGGGCATTTGTGTTGGCTGCCGGTGCGTTTGTGCCGGCAGCCCGGTTCTGTTCGCCAATGGTCATGTCCGACACAAACCGTGTCTGGTCGCCGCTGCGCAGCACGACGCCGGTCCGCGTAACCATGTCCAGCAGGACACCCTCAACCGTCTGCCCTTCGTAGACAAAGCGGCCGTTGATGACGGCCGAGCCGATCTGTCCGGGCACGGCCACGAGGCCGGAGAGCCGGATGGCCGGCCAGGCAGACGGCGCCGGGGATGGGGGGGGGCGGGACAACGAGGGCAGCCAGGAAAACAATCTTTCTGCGCTCGCGCTTTGCGGGGCTTCGCTTTCCAGGTCTTCCAGGATACGTGCGTTCTGCCGGCTCCGGCTGTCCGCCACCCGCGAGAACAGGAGTCCGCACACACTCAGGACCACCACGCAGGCCACAGCCAGCAGCACCCGCTCCGGGCGTATGGCGCGGCGCGGCGGCGGACGCCGGTCGGTTGACAGGAATGGGCGCGGCGCACGTGCGAGGGGTGCTGGCGGCGTGGCAGGTGCGTCGGACGGGGTGGTGGTCGATGTGGAAAGGGGCTCAGGCAGGGAAAGCGTCTGCCCCGGGGTGCGCGTGCCCTGCGCAGCCCACGGTACACTCGGGCGGCGGATCGGGGCATCGGCTGGCGCTGACGAGGGAAGCCGAAGCACGGGGAGAGCCGCGGACACCGAAGCCGGCGAGGCGTGCAGGGCGGAAGATCTGGCGCCGGGCTCGTCGGGTGAAAGCGCGTACGGTGCGCTGTCTTCCGGTTCGTCTGTTTCACCGTCCTTGTTTTCGTCGATCTGGCGGTAGCTTTCCAGGAGAATGCTGGTGATATCCTCGAACATGGAGCGCGTCGGCACGATGTTGGTGTCGATAAACGAAAACTCGCCCGACTTCATGCAGAGGAGGCGGCGGATGGCCGCAAGATCGCGGGCCTGGCCGCACTCGGCCGACACGATGGCGCCGTCCTGGTACCAGATGCGGCCATCCATCCTGCGGTTGGCCACGCGCAGGAAGCCCACGCGGTCCTGCCGGCCGCCGAGAAACTGGAGCAACTCGGCCACAACGCCCGGCTCGACCGCTCCTTTTAACCTGATTTGGCCTTCGGCCATGCCATTCCTCTGCCTGTGCGTCACCGCCCGGAAAGTTCAGGCGTGCAACCAAATTTAATATAGTAGACGACCGCGAATCTGACG
>JBAWXQ010000411.1:0-1470 GCA_037144015.1 bacterium | reverse complement strand
GACGCGGGCCCTGCTATGATGGCCATGAGTGCAAGCCGGAAAAATGTGATTGGTTTGAGTTGGGGGGGAAGGGATTAGGGTTGAAGGTTGGATCGGAGTATAAGTGTACAGAGTGTCTCACGTCCCAGGCTCAGAGCGGTACGCTCCGGCTAACCTGCTATCCGCGCGTGGTGGTGCCAGCGCCAGCTGCTGTATGCAGTCCCGAGCGGGACCGAAAGGGACGGAGTGAGCGGCACCATCTCCACAACGAGCAAAAGCCCAAGGGCCCGCACGTGCGCGCACCACTCCGAAAGTCAGACTCCGAGGAAGGTCAAGGAACGAGCGAGTAACTCAGGCCCCCGCGAGGGCCGGCACCAGCAGCTGCAATTTGGCGGGCGTGGTTTGCGCCGTGGCCAGTCGCCACAGGTCGACGGCCAGCCGTCTGGCGGCGGCCACCGCCAGCTTGCGCCGGGCGGCCCCCCGCAGGACGCCTTCGACCAGCTTGCGCACCGGAGGATAGGCCGGCTGCCAACGCACCAGCCGCCAGACCAGTTCGATGAGCAAGGCCCGGATCCGCGGATTGCCATGTCGGTTGATATGCCCGTCCCGGCACCGGCCGCCGGATTGATGCACCCCGGGACACAGCCCGGTGTAGCTGGCCACCTCCCGGCGGTTCTTGAACCGGTGCCAGTTGCCGATCTCGCGCAGCAACAGCACCCAGGTCAGGGCGCCGACGGCCTTGGGCAGATCCTTGGGCGCGGCCGCCTCCAGGCTTTTCCGGCGGGCCTGCTCCTCCGTCTCCAGCACCGTCAGGACCTGGCGCATCACGGCCAGTTCGCTCGCCAGCCACGCGGGCAGGCTCGGTTGCAGTTCCTGCCAACGGCGCTCACTCCACCACACCCCGCCGACGTGGTGGCCGTGGGCCAGCAACAGGCTGCGACCGCGGGCTCCCCATTGATGGCGACTGCCCTTGAGTTGCCCGCGCAAGCGGGCCTGCGCCCGGGCCTGCTCCTGCTCCGGCGTCGGCACCCGCACGACACTGAAGGCTTGGGTGTTGCCCCGCACGTACCGGTCGAGCCGGTCGGCCAGCGCCGCGGCATCCAAGGCGTCGGTCTTCTGTTTGCGTCCGTCCTGCAACGACTCCGGCGCGATCACATAGCTGGTCGCCCCCACCGCTTCCAGTTGCCGGTGCAGCCCGTAGCCGCACGGCCCGGCTTCCTGACAGACGTAGACCCGCCGGCCAGCCTGGACCAGCCCGCGGGCGATCCCGACCAACTGCGCCGCCAGCATCTTCTGCGCCCGCTGGGCCAACGCCCCGTCCAGTTGCAGGCTCACCACCACATTGCGCGCGTGCACATCCACGCCCAGCTTGATGACCTCGCACTTGCCTGCGAGGACGCGTTCGATCAACTTCGTGACGTTAGTGTTCGTTTCCATAGGGCCGACAGGTTGGACGCTTTTGTCCGGCTTGTCGGCCTCATGGCATCTCCA
>JBAWXQ010000410.1:0-1475 GCA_037144015.1 bacterium | reverse complement strand
GAGCGGAGTGGCATGTGCTCACCGCATAGGTAACACTTTGTGCTCACCGCATGGGTGACACATGAGGGCAGGATGCCTTGGAAAACACCATGTTTACGCACCCAGAGGTGGCGTTTTGTGAAGAGTTGGCGTGCCGGCAAAATGGCACTGGCCGGACTATGCCGGCGGATCGGAATCAGTCGGAAAACAGCCTACAAATGGATCGCGCGCTTCGAGCAGGAAGGCCGGCGCGGTCTGCACGACCGCAGCCGGCGGGCGAAGACCGTGCGCAACCGGCCGCAGCGGCGGTGGCTGGAGCGCGTGCGGCAGGTGCGGTTGCGGCATCCGAGCTGGGGAGCGAGGAAGCTGCGCACGCTGCTGTGCCGGCGGCATGGAGTGTGCGGGGTGCCGGCGGTGGCCGCGATCGGCCGTTGGCTGCGGCGCTGGCGGCTGACGCAGGCGCCCCACCGCCGCGGTCAACGCCGGGGGCCGTTGTTGGAACGCCCGCACCTGACGGTGGCCACGCGGCCCAACGAGGTCTGGTCGGTGGACTTCAAAGGCTGGTTCCGCACGGGCGATGGCCGGCGGGTCGATCCGCTGACCATCCGCGACATGGCCAGCTGCTATCTGCTGGCGGTCGAACTTCTCCCGGATGAGAGCGTCGGGCCGACCCGGGCCGCCTTCGAACGGACGTTCCGACGTTATGGGTTGCCGGAGGCAATCCGCATGGACAACGGCTGTCCGTTTGGCGCGGACGGGGCGCTGGGGTTGACGCGACTGAGTGCCTGGTGGATCAGACTCGGCATCCGGGTCGAGTTCATCACGCCTGGCTGCCCCGGGGAGAACGGGGCGCATGAGCAGATGCACCGGGTCTATAAGGCGGAGGTGGCCAATCTCCCGGCCCCGAGCCTGCGGGCGCAAAGATGGCGCACCGAGCGGTGGCGGCGGGAATACAACGAACTGCGGCCGCACGAAACGCTGGCGATGCGGTGTCCGGCCAAGGTTTACCGGCGCAGCCGCCGGCAGCTGCCGGCCAAGCTGCCGCCGCTGTGCTATCCTCCCGACTGGCTCAGCCGGCTGGTCAAAGGCAAGGGTATGATCCGCCTGCATGGCCGCGGTCGCTTTGTGGGCGAAGCCTTCGAGGGCCAACGCGTCGGGCTCAAACGAATGCTCCGAGGTTGGGAGGTTTACTTCGGTGCCCACCTGATCGGCACGCTCAACGCAGAGCAGACCACCGGAATCCATGCCGTTCGCTACAAGGCCAATCGCAGGGTCACCGAACGGAGCGCACCACCGCAGAGGTGAATCCAAAGGTGGAGGACGGGGATATGCCGCTGCGCGGCACCGGCCCATTTTTTGGAAAATGGGCCTCATCCCCTTCCTCCACACCTCCTTCCCGGCGGCGCTCCGCGCCGTCCTCCACCGCCTGCTCAAACAAAAGTGTCACCCATGCGGTGAGCACAAAGTGTTACCTATGCGGTGAGCACGTTCAAGTC
>JBAWXQ010000409.1:0-1475 GCA_037144015.1 bacterium | reverse complement strand
TGGCGCGCCTGGCAGGAGTTGAACCTGCAACCCTCAGATCCGTAGTCTGATGCTCTATCCAATTGAGCTACAGGCGCCCGGAAGAAAAGTAAAGGTATCATAACCAGCATCGCTCTTGCAAGCAGGGAAACTGCGCCTTAAAAACAGGGCATTTGCCGCATGCTTTGCAGTGGCGAACCGTCTGATCTCCCGCTATTCTGTCCCTGATTGGCAGGGGGATGCGGTTCAAAAGGGGAGAGAACCATGGGCAAATCGTACACGAAGGCGGTCCTGGTTAAAGAACTGGCGCAGGCGGCTGCGATCAGCCATCGACGTGTGGAGGTCGTGCTGGAGACCTTGGCCCAAATCGCCTACCGCGAAGCGCGCGACGGGTTTGCCGTGCCTGGAATTTGCCGCCTCGATGTCGTGCACCGCCAGGCGCGACTGGTGCGCAATCCGCAGACCAACCAGTTGCTGCAGATTGCTGAACACGATGCGCTGCGCGTGCGTCCGGTGAAACGCGCCAGGGACGCCATTGCGCCCACGCCCCGCGCACGGCCGCCTGCCGTCGCGGAACTGCTGCCCGCGCCGCCGGCCGCACCCCTTTCTCCTGCTCCTGCCGCACCCCTTCCGGTTACGCCTGCCGCACCCCTTTGTGCCACGCCTGCACCCGCCGCGCCGCCCCCGGCCGCGCCATTGCCTGCGGGCGATGCCCCCGAGGATGGTCTGTTCGTCTCTTTCCGCTGCAAGGACTGCGGCCAGGAGATGGAAGCCCCGCTGGAAATGATCGGTGCGGCGAACGAATGCCCGTCCTGCGGAGAAACCCTGATCGTCCCCCCTGCCTCCGAGGCCGGAACGATCTGGCACCAGCCGCGCGTCACCAGCCCGGAGAAACTGCCGCCGACGCCCAGCGCCATAGCGGCCATGAAGGGCCGGACGATCCGCATCGAACTGCCGGATGACTTCTAGATTTTCCGTCCCGGAAAATCTTCTGCTGACAAAGGAACACCGATGACCTTCTTGTTTTTCAAGCGGAACCGGCTGGCGATGATGATGTTGCTGGCCGGGCTTTGCGGCTGCGTTTCGACGCCCAAGTCAACAGCCCCTGTGCACGTACTGGTGACGGCCGGTGGATTTGTCAATTACCAGGGCGAGCAGTTCGGGGCCGACCAGTTGGCCGCACGCCTGGCCAAAGCCAACGTGGACAAGGCCCAGGAAGTCCGCGTGCACATGGAAGACACCCGCAACACGCGGCTGCTGAAACAGCTCCACGACGGGCTGCTGCGCAAGGGATACAAGCACATCCTGTTTCTCGCCCAGCCGCGGGCCACGGCGGAAGTCGTGGGCGAGCCGGAAACCCGCACCGTAGCGCCGTTGCCCAGCAGCCCGACGCCCTAGGAGACTGTCGGATTTAGGCCTCGGATCGGTCCGTGGCCTTCTGCCGACAGTCTCCTAGCAGCCTGTCGGATTTAGGTTTTGCGTCTGCACACAGTTCG
>JBAWXQ010000408.1:0-1500 GCA_037144015.1 bacterium | reverse complement strand
TACGCCGCTCGACACAACCCGTATTTTGTGACATGCTGCTACTGTTTTGGTGCAGGCCGGAAGGCGGGCGGCATGGCGAAGATCACCAACGTGCTCATTCAACTGGCGTGGCAGTCCGCCGCGCAACTGGACATCGTGCACGGCGTGCGCGAGTTCATGCGGCTGCGGCCGCGGTGGACCCTGCTCTCGACCTCGTACCCCGATCCGCTCGATCTGCGCGAGACGGACGCCCTCATTCTGACCGTGCCGCTGCCGGATGCCCGCGTGCGCATGCCGCCGTTCGCGGGCCCGGTGGTGTCGGTCATCGCCTGCGACCGGGCCGACGTGTCCATCGAGCGCGACAACCAGGAGATCGGGAGGCGGGCGGCATTCCATCTGCGGGAGCGGGGCTTCCGGCAGTTGGGCTATGTGCCGCCCAACGCGTCACGCTATGCCGACACGCGTTATGCCGATGCCCGCGGGGAAAGCTTCGCCGCAGCAGCCCAAGCGGCCGGGATGACGGTCGATCGGGCGCCGGCCGTGCTGCCCTATCGGTGGACGTCCGGGTCGCCGATTGCCCGCTGGCTGAAGGACCTGCCGAAGCCCGCCGGCGTGTTCTGCGCCAACGACAATGTGGCGGTCGCGTTGCTGGCCTTTTGCCGAACCCTCGCCGTGCAAGTCCCTGAGGAAATCGGCGTACTGGGAGTCGATAACGAGGAGGTGTGGTGCGAGACGGCGGTCCCGCCGCTCTCCAGCATCTCCATCCCCTGGCGCCGGGTGGGCTATGAGGCCGCCCAGTGGGTGGACCGCCTGTTGCGCGGACACCGTCCACCCACGGGGCGGCGCGTGCTCGTCGCGTCCGGGGACGTCGTCATCCGTCAGTCCACGGACGTTGTGGCCGTGGTCCAACCTCAATTGGCGCGCGCCATGCAACTCATCCGGGCACACGCCTGCGAGGGACTCGAGGTCAAAGAACTGCTCGCGGCCGTTTCCGCCGATCGCCGGCAGTTGTACCGCCTCTTTCGGCAACACCTCGGCCGCACGCCGCATGAGGAAATCCGCCGCCTGCAAATCGAGAAGGCCAAGGAACTGCTGCTGCATACCGATCTGCCGCAACGCCGCATCTGCCAGGAAATCGGCATGTCCGGCATCTACTTCATCAACAATTTCCGGAAGGCCGTCGGCCAGACGCCCGGCGCCTACCGCCGCGGCAGGTATCTACCCCTCCTCTCGCATCGTCCAACCGCTTCGGCGCGGAAAGTCTGCAGTCCCAAGGCAAAAATAAGGGACGCGATGGATGTGGCAGCATCAGCTCGCGACTGCACCAATCCTGTTTAATCCTGTCAATCCTGTCAAAAAATGCTGCTTCGCGCTGCATAAACAAAATCCGCGGAAATCCGCGGTATCCGTAGCTAAAAAATCTCCCCGCCTTCGTGCCCTTCCTCTCCCCTTCCTCCCCTTCGTGTCCGCATTCATTCAAAACCAACCTGATTTCCTGAGTTCCCAATTCGAAATGCAGCT
>JBAWXQ010000407.1:0-1502 GCA_037144015.1 bacterium | reverse complement strand
GCCCTAGCCCCTAACCCCTATCACTCGCCCGTATACTTATTCCCAAACCGCCAGTTGAACAGGGTTACCGAGAACACCAGCAGGAACAACGCCCATGAGGCCGCCGATGCGTACCCGAGCCGGCCGGTGATAAAACCTTCGCTGTAGATGAAGTAGCTGATCGTCGTGGTGGCGCCGGCCGGGCCGCCGGCGGTCATGGTGCGCGCCGTCTCGAATCCGCCCTGCAACCCGCCGATGACCGACATCACGAAAATGAAGAAGGTGATCGGAGCCAGTTGCGGCCAGGTGATATGCCAGAACCGTTGCGCCTTGGAAGCCCCGTCCATATCCGCCGCCTCGTAGAGCTCCGGCGAAATATTCGAGAGCCCGGCCAGATACATCAGCATGTTGCCGGAGCCGATCGAGGCCCAGAACCCCATGATCATGAGGGCCGGCTTGGCCCAGTGGTAGGCGCCCAGCCAGTTCGGAGGCGTCAGGCCCGTCCGGCACATGGCCGGAAGGTGGTACATGACGTAGGTCATCCCCAGCAGGGCGCAGGCCAGCACCGCGACCGCGCCAGCCGGGATTGCCGTGATGGCCAGGCCATGGTCCACGGGGCAGGGATAAGGCCGTCGGTGTGCGGTGCACAGGGCAAGATACCCAGCCGAGAGGATGCCCGCCCCGACAACGATGGCGCTGGAGGCCCAGGTCGGCGACCAGAACGGGGCCAGTACCACAGGCATAGCCAGCAGGACGACTGCCAGCATGATCGAAACCGCGCCGGCATCCCCGTCGTGCCAGGCGCGTGCCAGCCGGAGCGCGCTGCGGACGAGCAGGAAGGCAATCGCTGCCGCACACAGGAGACCACCTGCCTGGACCCAGCCCGGCGGCACGGCATTGACCGCACTCTCCAGCCGCGTGAGCACAGGCGCCAGCACGCCATTCACCGGCCCGGTGTGAGGGCTGTAGATCTTCTTCCACAACAGGAAGGTGGCGACACCGGAGGTGAAACTCGGGGAGAAGAAGATGGCGCGATAGACCGTGGTCCCGCCGGCGCTGCCGCCCGCGAGGATCGTCACCGCCAATCCGAACAGGCACAGCGTGGTCGCTGTTGCGCCGCAGCCCAGGGCGACCAGCAGCGACAGGGCGCCGGTCAGCAGCGCCGTGCAGAGCATCCAACGCCAGACCCGACCCCTGCTGCCGCCCAGATCCCGGCTGAGCAGCAAGGCGGCGCCCAGGCTGCCTGCCATGCTGATCGGGATCCCCATCATGAAGAAGAGGGTGTTGCCAAAGTACTGCATGAAATCCGGCTCCGCGAACAGGCGCCCGAAGTTGGCAAGCCCCACAAACCGGACCGCCTCCCCGCTGAACATGTTGTGCCGCCGGATATCCCAGTTCGTGAACGCCATCAGGAAGCTGATGGCGAGCGGCACGAGCGTGAAGACCAGGAAGCCCAGCCCGTTCGGGCCAAGGAATCCCAGACCAGTCAATATTTTTCGCAAGGTCCTGTTCATGCTAGTCCC
>JBAWXQ010000406.1:0-1510 GCA_037144015.1 bacterium | reverse complement strand
CCTTGCGCGCCGAGTGGCAGACCCTGCACGAGCGCGTGCAAACGCTGGCAGATCAAGTCGCCAAGGACTCGCACAACAGCCACAAGCCGCCCTCCTCCGACGGGCTGGCCAAGCCCAAGCCGAAGAGCTTGCGGTCGAAGAGCGGGCGGCCCACGGGCGGTCAGCCCGGTCATCCGGGACGCACGCTGCCGATGGCGGATCATCCCGACCGCACGCTGCAGCATGCGGTCGAGCGCTGTGCCGCCTGCGGACGGAATCTGGTCAAGCAGGCGCCCGACCGTGTCGAGCGCCGCCAGGTCTTCGACCTGCCCGAGCCGAAGCTGGAGGTCACGGAGCATCAGGCCGAGGTCAAAAGCTGCCCGTGCGGCTACGTCAATCGTGCCGCTTTCCCGCCCGAGGCCGCCGCGCCCGTGCAGTACGGACCGCGCGTCAAGAGCGTGGCCGTCTATCTGGGCGAGTACCAACTGCTGCCCTTCGACCGGCTCACCGAAATCATGCGCGACCTCTTCGCCTGCGAGCGCTTCAGCGAAGGCACGCTCGCCAACTTCAAGACCGACTGCTCCCGGCGGTTGGCGCCGGTCGAGGCCGCCATCCGCGACCTGGCGACCGCCGCCCCCGTGGCCGGCTTCGACGAAACCGGCCTGCGCGCCACCGGCTCGCTGCACTGGCTGCACACCGTCTCGACGCAACTCCTAACCTGGTACTATGCCCACCAACGGCGCGGCAGCGTGGCCATGGACGCGGCCGGCATCCTGCCGGAGTATCGGGGTCGCGCGGTCCACGACTTCTGGAAGCCCTACCTCAACTACGGCTGCGACCATGCCCTGTGCAACGCGCATCTCTTGCGCGAACTGACCTTCCTCTGGGAGCAGCACGAGCAGCCGTGGGCCAAGGAGATGATCGACCACCTGCTGGCCATCAAAGTGGCGGTCGCCACCGCCGCTACCGCCGGCGTGACCGCCCTGCCATCTCCCGACCAGACGCGCTTCCTCAAGACCTACGAGCGGATCGTCCAACACGGCTACGCGCAGCATCCGGCCGCGCCACCACCGGGGGCGAAACGCCGGGGCCGCCGCAAGCAGAGCAAGGCCCGCAACCTGCTCGACCGCTTCCGCGACCATCCTGACAGCATCCTCGCCTTCATGCGCGACTTCGCCGTGCCCTTCGACAACAATCAGTCCGAGCGCGATCTGCGGATGATGAAACTGCGCCAGAAAATCTCCGGCACCTTCCGCAGTCTCGAGGCGCTCACGAACTTCTGCCGCATCCGCGGCTACGTCTCCACCGCCAGAAAGAACGACCTCGGCGCGCTCGACGCCTTGCAGCGCGCCTTCCTCGGCACCCCCTTCGTGCCGACCGTCAACACCTCGTGATCATCGCCCTACGGACCGGACGGGGCTGGCCGCCAACCTCTCTCAGGTAGCCGCCCGCTTCGCGGCGGCTACCTGAGTAGTTACGAGTCCGAAAAGCTGGAGTTTCGGCCGAGTCGGCTCTTCGTGCAGGTCTACCG
>JBAWXQ010000405.1:0-1521 GCA_037144015.1 bacterium | reverse complement strand
CAAGTCCTCGCGGCGGGCGGGCATCCCGGTCCTGCTTATTCTGGTGCTCCTGGCCCTCGGCGGAGGCGTCTGGCTCGGGCGTGGACCGTTCGCGCCCCGCGCGCCGTCTGCCGGCGCGATGCAGCCAAAGCAGCTCTACACCTGCGGCATGGACCCGCAAGTGATCCAGGACCACCCCGGCAACTGCCCCATCTGCGGCATGGCGCTGACGCCCGTGCGCAAGCATGCCGCGGATCAGACCGATCCGTCCGATCCGTCCGATCATGCCATCACCATCGACCCCACCACCACCCAGAACATGGGGCTCCGCACGGGTCTGGTGACAACAGGGGCGCTGCGCCGCACCATCCGCACCGTGGCGGCGGTTGCGTACGACGAGACCTCGCTGGCCGATGTGACCACCAAGTTCCGCGGCTGGATCGAAAAGCTCCACGTCAGCGCCACGGGCCAGCAGGTTCATCGCGGCGACCCGCTGTTCGAGATCTACTCGCCTGACCTCTACAGCGCCCAGACCGAGTACCTGCTGGCGTCGGGCGACGCCTCCGGCGCGCTGGCGGGCTTGAAGGCCAGCGCCACCACCAAGCTGAAGTACTTCGACATCTCCGACGACCAGATCGCCGAGCTGCAGCGGACGCGCCAGGTCCGCAAGACCCTGCGCATCGACGCGCCGCGCGACGGCATCGTGGTGGAGCGCAACACCGTGGAAGGGCAGATGGTCGACGCCGGCATGAAGCTCTACCGCATCGCCGACCTCGGGCTGGTCTGGGTCCAGGCGCAGATCTTCGAGCAGGACCTGCCGTTCATCCGCATCGGGCAGGAGGCGCTCGTCACCCTCGCCTACCTCCCGGACCGCACCTTCCGCGGCCGTGTGACCTTCATCTACCCCGCGGTGGATGAGAAAACCCGCACCGTGCAGGTGCGCATGGAGTTCCACAACCCCGGCTACTACCTCAAGCCCGGCATGTTCGCCACCGTGGAGCTGACCGCGGAGCTGGCCGCCCGGGCGCTGCTCGTGCCGGACACCGCCATCCTGCGCAGCGGCGCGCGCAACACCGTTTTCGTCGCCCTGCCAGGCGGCAGGTTTGACCCGCGCACCGTCACGCTCGGCCCGCGCGGCGCCGACAACCAGTATCAGGTCCTGAGCGGGCTGGCCGATGGCGAACGCATCGTCACCTCCGGTCAGTTCATGCTCGATTCCGAAAGCCAGCTGCGCGACGCCATCGCCAAAATGACGCCCGTGGCCCCGCTCCCGCCCCAAGAGACAAACGCCGCCGTCCAGGCCTTGTCACCATCCGAACCCGTCCCGGCGGCGTTTGTCTGCCCCATGCCGGAACATGTGGCCATTGTGTACAAGCAGCCCGGAACCTGCCCGCTCTGCCACATGGCCCTCGTGCCCGTAAACGCCGAACAGCTCAGGCAGCTCCGCCCCGGCGAAGCCGTGGACCACTACACATGCCCCATGCCGGAGCATGCCGATGTGCACGTGGAAAAGGCCGGCAAGTGCCCGAAGTGCGGCATGAC
>JBAWXQ010000404.1:0-1539 GCA_037144015.1 bacterium | reverse complement strand
GGGCCTTCTGCCGACAGTCTCCTAGTTGTGCAACCCGCTGCCCGCGGGTTGCGAAGACTCAATTATAGACAGAGAATTGTTCCGGCTGCTCTTTTGGTTGCGTATTACACTATTTTTCGGCGCTTGGCGGTTGCGTCCCCAAACTAGCAGCTTGGTCGGCACAAAGTTTGTGAAGAACCGATGCTAAGTCCGACAAGCTGCTAGCACTGCCACGGCGGTTCCGAGCAGGGCCAGCGCCAGCAGCGGGAAGAGATAGATCGCGCGGCCGTCCGGCAGCATCGCCGCCACGAGGATCGGCGCGGCAATGACACCCAGCGCCCCGGCGGCAACCACGATGCCCACCGCGCCGCCGCTGCGGACAGGCTGTCGCGCGGCGCAGAGCGCGACCATCAGCGGCCAGATACCGGAAAAAATAAACCCGCTCAGGCCGAAGAGCGCAAAGCTGACGCGCCAGTCGGCCGCCGCACCCTGCGCCGCCAGCGACACCGCGCCAACCACGGCCAGCCCGGCGATCAGGCGGTCGGTCGGCAGACGCTCCGGCAGCGCCGCACAGATCAGCCGGCCAACCAGCATCCCGCTCCAGATGAGGGTGATGCCGAGAATCGCCCAGCGCTCCGGCGCATGGTGCTGCATCTGCAGATAGACGTTGACGCCCACGCCCATGCCCGACTCCGCGAACACGTAGCCGAAAAGGCCCGCGGCCAGCAGCAGCACCGACGGGTCGCGCAGCGGACGCGTCAACTCCCCGAGTCCCGCCGCGGACGGAAGCGCAGCCGGAAGCGACGGCGCGCAGCGGTAGAGCGCCAGCAGCAGGGTGCCCAGCGCGGCCTCGGCAGCGAAGAAGACCCGCCAGGAGACGCCCTGGGGCAGCAGCAGGGCCATCACCGCCGGCCCTGCTGCCGCGCCCGCGCAGTACGCCACCTGCGAAAGGTTCAGCACCAGCTTGCGGCGCCTGGGATAGAGATCGGCCAGCAGCGCGGAGCCGACGCTCTCCAGGATGCCGCCGCCCATGCCGAGCAGCGCCGCGGCGCCGTGCGCGGCCGGCAGCCCGTGTACACCCGTCCAGAGAAGGGCGCCGGCGACCGTCAGGATGCAGCCGCCCTGCAGCACCGCCAGCTTGCCGAAGCGGTCGCTGAGCAGGCCGCCGACCAGCGTGCTCAGGAAGAAGGCGCCGAACTGCGTGGCCACCACCCGCATGAGCGCGGCCGCATCCACGTGCAGGTCACCCGCCGCCCGCAGCAGCGCGGCCGGCAGGATGGCGGCCGAAACCGCAAAGACCAGCATAGCCGCGCACGTGGCGGCAAAGGCGACGCGCCGCCCGTCCGGGGCGGGACGGCTGCCGCCGGCCGGCGCCGCCGCGAAAGATGATGGTTGGGTGTTCATGCGGGGCTAGGAGACTGTCGGATTTAGGCCTCGGATCGGCCCATGGCCTTCTGCCGACAGTCTCCTAGTTGAGCCACCCGCTGCCCGCGGGTGGCAAAGACTCAATTACAGACAGAAAAATGTTCCGGCTGCTCATTTGGTTGCGAATTCCACTGA
>JBAWXQ010000403.1:0-1540 GCA_037144015.1 bacterium | reverse complement strand
ATACGCAACAAAAGAACAGCCGGAACAATTTTTCTGTCTGTAACTGAGTCTTCGCCACCCGCTGGCAGCGGGTGGCTCAACTAGCAGCCTGGTCGGCAGACAGTTTGTGCCTCCACAAAGCTACGTCCGACAGGCTGCTAGGCCAGCACCCCGCCCGGTTCCACACCCGCGGGTGTGAACGGTACAATCCGGCCGATTTGGGCGCGACCGACACCTGCCACGCGGCAGCCGAGGTACTCCGAGCTCCAGCCGCACCCGCGCCCATCCTTGCTGATGTGCTCAATCAGCACGTCCACGGTTCGGCCGACGAAGCGCCGGGCAAACGCCTGTCGCATCTCTACTCCCAGGCGGATCAGCTCCCGGGCGCGCGCCTTGCGCACGGAAACCGGCACCCGGTCCGCAAAGGTCTCGGCCGGCGTGCCTGGCCGCTCGCTATAGGGAAAGATGTGCAGGTTGCTGAACGGCAGCGCCGCCACGAACTGCCGCGTGCGCTCGAACGCCGCGTCTGTCTCGCCTGGAAACCCCGCGATGATGTCCGTGCCCAGGCCCAGGTCTGGCATCCGTTGCGCCGCATACTGCGCCATGGCGGCGAACGACTCCGGCGTGTACGTTCGCCCCATGCGGCGCAGCGTTCCTGCATCGCCGCTCTGCAGCGGCAGATGGAGGTAGCGGCAGAGCTTGCGGCAGGCGGACATGAGGTCGATGATCTCGCGCTCGGACGTGCCGGGCTCGACCGAGCTCAGGCGGATGCGCTGCACGGCGTCGAGCGCGGCAATGGCTGCAAGCAGGTCAGCCAGTCCGCGCGCGCCGTCGCGATAGCAGGCCACGTTGCAGCCGGTGACCACGAGTTCCGCAAATCCGGCCTGCGCCAGGGCGCGCGCCTCGTCCAGCACCCGCGGCCACGGGCGGCTGACCGGCGCGCCGCGCGTGTGCGGCACAATGCAGTAGGAGCAGCAGAAGTCGCAGCCGTCCTGAACCTTGAGAAATGCGCGCTTCCGGCGCGGGGGCGGCGGAAGATCAGGCCGATCTGACAAATCAGACGGATCCGACCGATCAGGAGCCACCTCGCCCAGCCGCGCACACACAATCTCGACCAGGCGCTCCTTGTCGCCACGTGCCACGAGCAGGTCGACACCTGCCACGTCCTGCCGCGCGGCATCGGCCTCGACCACGCAGCCAACCAGCACCACGAACGGTGACGCTGCGCCCGCCGCCAGCGCCGCACGCTTGATGCCACGTGCCAGCTGCTGGCATTTTAATTCGGCCGTGTGCGTGACCGCGCAGCCGTGGATCACCACCACATCGGCCGGCGCGGCAAACGGCACCACCTGCCACCCCGCGGCGGCACTGTCTGCGATAAAGCGATCCGTCTCGGCCTGGTTGAGACGGCAGCCGAAGGTTTTGAAGGCGATGCGCATGGGCGGGAGAGAGGTGCGTCGGTGCGTCTGGTGGGGAAGTGTGTCGGTGCGTCGGTGCGTCGGTGCGTCGGTGCGTCTGGTGGGGAAGTATATCGGTGCGTCGGTGAGTCAGTGCGTCGGTG
>JBAWXQ010000402.1:0-1547 GCA_037144015.1 bacterium | reverse complement strand
GGCTCGGCATCCGGCGGGGGCGGTCCATCCGGGCCGAGGACTTCCTTCACCGGGTCGGAATCGTCGAGCGCAAGTTCCGCATCCGCGGGCGCATCCGCGTCCGTGGCCGGCTTGGCCTTGCGGTGGATGGCCTTGCGTTCCGAAGGCTTGGAGCGCTGGAGCGTCGGGTCCATCTCGTTGAGTTCGCCCAGGCTCTTGAGGCCGAAGTGGTCGAGGAACGAGGCGGTGGTGCCATAGAGGAAGGGGCGGCCGGGCAGGTCGCTGCGCCCGACGATCCGCACCAGGTGGAGCTCCATCAGCGCCTTGATGATGTGGTCCACGACCACGCCGCGAATCCCCTCGATCTCCGACTTGGCGATCGGCTGGCGGTAGGCGATGATGGCCAGGGTTTCGAGGGCCGGGCGGGAGAGGCGGTTGGGGCGCTCCTTCCGGAGCAGGAAGCGCAGCCAGCGGCCGCAGCAGGCCTCGGACTGGAAGCGGAAGGCGCTGCTGACCTCGGCCAACTCGAGCCCCAGCTTGGTGCGCTCCAGTTCCTTGGCAATCGATTCCAGCGCATCGCGCACATCGCGTGCGCTGGCTTCAGCAAAGGGCTTGGTTTCCGGATCCTCGCCGGCGACCTCGCGGAGGCAGGCGCGGATCTCCTCGACGGTCAGCGGATGGTCGGCGCCGAACACCAGCGCGCCCACCACCTGCTGCAGGCTTGATGCGACCGGCAGCTGTTTTTCTTCAGGTCGTGACATGCTCGCCACCCCCAATCACCGGCGGCGGCTGCAGCGTCTCGGGGACGCTTTCCGCAATCGGCTGGATCATGATTTCCAGGAATGCTGCGCTCTGGATGACCGTCACCTGCCGGAGTCGCAGCAGTTCCAGCAGGGCCAGGAAGGTGACAATGATCTCGCCGCGCGGCGATTCGGCCTGAAACAGCTTGGAAAAGCCCACGGGGCCCTGGCGCCGGGTGAGGGTCAGGATGTCCTCCATCTTGTCCGGCACGGACCAGCGGATGGGGTCCAGGTGGCCCAGCGGCTCCACAGGCGCCCGCTTCAGCATCTCCTGGAATGCGGACAGCAGGTCGAACAGGCCGACATCGCCCAGCAGGTGCGCGTCGTCGTCCGGCGCGTCGAACACGGGGCTTTCGCCGCCGGAACCGAAGATTTCGGACTGCAGGAACTCGCGCTCCAGCAGATTGGCGGCGGCGTCCTTGAACTTCTTGTATTCGATGAGCTGGCGCACGAGGTCCAGCCGCGGGTCGACCCAGTCATCCGCCGACTCCTCCTCGGCGATGCGGTCCTCCACCGGCAGCAGCATGCGGCTCTTGATCATCATCAGCGTGGCGGCCATGACGAGGAACTCGCCGGCGATGTTGAGGTCGAGCATGCGCATCATCTGCAGGTATTCGAGGTACTGGGAGGTGATGCGCTCGATGGGGATGTCGTAGATGTCGAGCTCGTCGCGGCGGATCAGGTAGAGCAGCAGGTCGAGCGGCCCCTCGAAGACGTCGAGGGAGATCTTGTAGTCGTCGGCGGGCGTTGTGGGGGTGTCGGTCATGG
>JBAWXQ010000401.1:0-1548 GCA_037144015.1 bacterium | reverse complement strand
ACGTGAAGATGCATCCTGGAGGGCGGAGCTCCGCGACGCCAAGCGGGCGTTGTGAACAAGGAAGGTTCGCGAAGAGGCCAATCGTCCTTAGTCGTAGATTTGGTTGCCAGTCTTCCGCTTGACACCGATCACCGATCACCGATAACTGATAACCTCTCCACCCTCCACCCTCCACCCTCCACCCACCACCCTCCACCCACCACCCTCCACCCACGGGCACCCCATGACACCTCGCGTTCGCTTCGCCCCCAGTCCCACGGGCAACGTCCACATCGGCAACATCCGTGCCGCGATCTTCAACTGGCTCTATGCCCGTCACGAGGGGGGGCAGTTCCTGCTGCGCGTGGAGGACACCGATCGCGAGCGCTCCACGCCCGAGGCCATCCGCACGCTGCTTGACGTGATGGCCTGGCTGGGGCTTTCGTATGACGAGGAGCCCGTCTACCAGAGCGCCCAGTGCGCCCGCCACATGGCGGCGGCCGAGGAACTGGTGCGCCAGGGGCACGCCTTCCGCGAGAACAAGGAAGGGAAGGGGGAGTGCATCGTCTTCCGCATGCCGCGGGAGGGGCGCGTGGAGTACACCGACATCGTCAAGGGAACCATCCGCAAGAAGGCCGAGGACACCCAGGATTTTGTGATCGTGCGGTCCGACGGCAACCCGGTCTTCCACCTGGCCAATGTGATCGACGACATCGACATGCGGATCACGCACATCATCCGCGGCGACGACCACGTGGAGAACACCTTCAAGCATATCCAGATCTTCCGCGCCATGGGCGTGGAGCCGCCGCAGTATGCCCACCTCCCCATGATCGTCAACGCCATGGGCAAGCCGTACTCCAAGCGCGACGGCGCCGCCTTTGTGGGGGAGTTCCGCGACCAGGGGTTTCTGCCCGAGGCGCTGTTCAACTTCCTGGCGCTGCTCGGCTGGGCGCCGGGTGAGGACCGCGAACAAATGACGCGCGACGAGATGGTGGCGATGTTCACGCTCGACCGCTGCAAGTCCAGCGCCGCCCGCTTCGACATCAAGAAGCTCACCTGGATGAACGGCGAGTACATCCGCCGGCTGCCGCCGGCGGATTTCATGGCCGAGTTCAAGGCGCGCGTGAAGGCGGGCGGGTACTGGCGCGAGGATCTGCCGCCCGCGGAGCGCGACGGCATTGCCGCGCTGGTGCAGCCGCGCACCAAGTTCTACTCCGAGATCCCCGGCAACTGCACCTATTTCTTCACGGAGGACTACGCGTTTGACGCCAGGTCCGTGGAGAAGCGACTCAAGCCGGAAGGCGTGCCGGAGCTGCTGGAGGCGGTGGTGGCGCGCTTCGAGGCGCTGCCGGCGTTTGACCACGCAACCACCGAGGCGACCCTGCGCGCCATGGGCGACGAGCGCGGCGTGGGCCTGGGCGGCATGGTCCACCCCGTGCGCGTGGCCGCCTCCGGCCTGAGCGACGGCCCCGGCCTCTTTGAGCTGCTTGTGCTGCTCGGCTGCCCGCGCGCCTGCGCGCGCCTGCGCCGCGTGGTCGCGCGGTTGCGCGAGGGGACGCTGTAGCG
>JBAWXQ010000400.1:0-1549 GCA_037144015.1 bacterium | reverse complement strand
GTGCCCGCCTGATCGAGGGAAAACTCCGCCGCCCACTGCCCGCTCCAGCCAATGGCCGTGATCACGCCGCGATTACCAGTCTGCAGGTTGAAGAACGGCAGCCAGGCGTTCGACGAGCGACCGCCACCCGCCGCCATCCGAATCGTTTCTCCAGCGGGCAGCGGGGTGACCAGGTATTCAAAATCAGCCACTGAATCGGGCGAACCCCGCGACCGCCGCAACTGCACATCGCCGAAGACCGCCCCCTGCGTATCCAGCGACCGGATATCCTCGATCACGGGCGTGTCTGTCTTGCCGGTATTGCGGAAGCGCAGCACCCACTCCACGGCCGGGAAACCGGCAAAGGTCTGCTGCTCCATCTCGCATTCGAGGCCGGACTGCGGATCGCGCCACGTCACCACCAGCGCCGTCACACCCGCGGCAGCGGCCTTGGCCTCGCGCTGCACCTGCCACGAGGGAAGCAGTTCGGCGGAAGATCGGCCGCCCAGCCGGAACGAGAACGGCGCTTGCAAGGGCAGGAACCACGAGGAGGACGCACCCGATCGCACGGTGGTTCCATCCGCCAGTTCGACTTCCACGTCTGCCCAGTCTGCGTGGGCCTGGCCGATATCCCCGTTGATATCCCAGGCCTTGAGCACGAGTTCCTTCGCGCCGGACAAGGGCGCCTCCACGCGCACGGGTGGCGTGTCGATGCCGATCATCGCACTGCGCCAGATTTCGCGCCCACCGGCTTCCAGAGAGAACAGCATACGCTCCGGACGTCCGGCATTCACGTTGCGACACCCCGGATTATCATCCATGCCGACCCAGGCCCGGAACGTACGCATCGGCTGCGTGGCGAGCAGGACAATTTCGCTGGCCGCATGCGTCCCCAGCCCGTGCGCAAACGTTCTGCCCGCAATTTTGAGGGGTTGGTCGACAATGGAGCGGTCAAACGCGAGCACGCCCCACCCTTGTTTCCAGGATGCCACCCGCACGAAGCCCGCTCCGCCCGGCACACCGGCGGCAGCCGCCGCCCACCAGCCAGCAAACTGCCGGGCGGTCTCAACACCGGAAGGAACCAAATTGCCCGGTCGCGGCAGGCGACTGGCATGGCTATCGGTATTGCTCATATCGGATCTCCTCTTTCTCTAACGCTGGCTTCACCCGCAACCCACGTATGAGTTATGTAGACGTAATTGGGCAGCCCCGTGTCACCCGCCAACCAGATGGTGCTGAACGGCTTTACGGGATCTCCTCCTTGTCGGTGCTTCTCTGAGTATTCGGTTCAGCGCTTCGTGCGCGACTCCCCAACACGGTGCCATTGGACGGCGGTGCGGGCAGCCAGGTCCCGCATGCGCACCTCCTGGAAGCCGATCATCTGCGGCTTGATCGTGTCGTTGAGGCGGCCGGCGAGATCGTCCTTGAACGTTGCCCGGCCCGACGCCGCGCCGACGATGGAGCCCACCGAGGCGCCGTTGCAGTCGGTGTCGAGCCCGCACATCACCGCCACCGCCGGTGTCTCGACAGTGTCCATGCGGCCATAGACCAGGGCGACGATGCAGAGCAG
>JBAWXQ010000399.1:0-1569 GCA_037144015.1 bacterium | reverse complement strand
GGTTGATCCATGCGGCGGTTGGTTTGGCGGGCGGTACTGGCGGTTTTTTGACGAAGCGTTCCGGATTTTCCCGGAACGCGCGGTCGAGCGTGACCTGGCGTGCCGCGTGAACGGCATCGATCTGGCCGTAATGCACCTGGTCCGGGGTCATCAGGCCGATCCCGGCGTGGTGGTGGTCCTGGTTGTACCAATCGAAGAATTCCCGGCAAAAGCTTCTGGCGTCCTCGATGCAGCCGAAGCGTTTGGGAAAGCGCGGCTGGTATTTCAGCGTCTTGAAGTGGCTTTCGGAGAAAGGATTGTCGTTCGACGTGTGCGGGCGGTTATGCGAGCGGGTGACGCCCAGATCCGCGAGCAGGAACGCGGTGGCTTTCGCTTTCATCGGCCCGCCGCGATCGGCATGGAGTGTGAGTTGGCCAGGCGGCACGTTGTGTTTCCCGATCGCATCGTCGAACAGCGGCTTGAACAACGTCGCGGTTTCCGCGTCCGCGACACGCCAGCCCACGACACGGCGGCTGTAAATGTCGAGGATCACGTAAAGGTAGAAGTAATTCCACTTCGCCGGTCCCATCAGTTTGGTGATGTCCCAGGACCAGACCTCATTGGGCCTTTCCGCCAGAAGCTCCGGCTTTTGATAAACCGGATGACGCAGCTGCTGACGGCGTTCGTGAACCTCGCTGTTGTCATCGAGGATCCGGTACATGGTGCGGATCGAGCAATGGTAGACGCCTTCGTCGAGCAAAGTGGCGTAGATTTCGGCGGGTGCCTGATCGGCGAAGCGCGGCGTGCGTAGCAGGTCCAGCACCTGTTGGCGTTGCGAATCGTTTAACGCGCGGCTTGGCCGCGGTCTCGGGCGGGTGATCGCCGGAGGCGCGCTCATCCGGGCGCGCTTTCGCTGTACCGTGGCCCGCGAAACCCCGAGCGAGGCACAGATCGCCGCGGTCATACCGGGTGCCGGAGCCAGGGCGGCGATCGCGTCCGTCACAACCCGCCGCCGTCCGGCATCAGCCCCAGCAAGGCCGCCACTTTTTTTTGGACATCGATGATGGTCTCGGCCCGGGCCAGGCGCCGCGTGAGATCGGCGTTATTCCTTTGTAACAGTGCCACCTCGGCGGCCAGTGGGTTGGCCTCGACGGGTTTTGGCCCACGTTTGATGGGCGTTAGCGCACCTGATGCCCCGGCGTCGCGTTGGCGGCGCCAATCACATAATGTTGACGAATAAATACCCTCCCGGCGGAGGATCGCACCGATGCCGCCTGTCTCCGCGGCCCTGTCAGTCGCGGCGAGGATGCGAAGCTTGTCCTTCGCGGTGAAGGTCCGCCGCCGGGGGCGGGCCGAAAATTCAGGGCTGGCCGGGGCGGGTGCCGCCACGACCGCCGGCCTACGGCCTTCGTTCGAGGCGGCACCCGCCCCGCCATAGGGTTCTGTGTCGAGCATGGGCATGAGAAAGACGATCCTTCAGCACCTCAGGGTCTAAACTCCCGGGGGGTAGATGTCTCATCTTCATTGGCACGGAGGGGCGTATGATTCAGTCGCCGAGGCGCGCCGGAGTCTGGGTGTCTGGCTGGCGTT
>JBAWXQ010000398.1:0-1583 GCA_037144015.1 bacterium | reverse complement strand
CGGCTTTGTTGCATAATCCAGGCTGATACCCGAGGCGGTTAGGCCGCGACGGGGAAGACCTGGGGGATATGGGTCGCGACCGCGACACGCGGGAGGTCCGGGACGAGCCGGGCCTTAACCAGCGCAACTTGCGTACTCCTCCAGGTTCTGGGGGACCGCAGGCGAGGATGCCTGGTCCCGGCGGCCGGGCTTGATTCCGGTCCGACTCCGTTTACCTGGACTTTCCGGGGCACGAGCCTTGTGCCCGGAGAGGCTCCGAGTTTTTGGCGGAAACCCGCCAGCCACTCCTCACCTCCTACTTTTCGACCGAGCCCGATGCAGCCATTCACGTCCGCCTGCAGGGTCAACCCCACGCTGGAACGAAAGCACCCGCGAGAGGTGCGTGATCCCAGCCAGCGGTAACCCTCCGGTTTCGGACCCATCGCCTCGCCGGCGAGGTGGTCCGTCTTGGACGTGTACGACTCCTCTGTCTCGATAAATTCAAGGCCGGCGCGGGCGCACTTCGTGCGCAGCGCGTCAATCAGCTTCGCGTGCGGGATGAACGCGAACGTCTGGTTCTGCTTCGCACCCAGATTCACGTTCTGCTTCCAGTCCACGTTCCGGCCGACCACCACTCGCGCGAGCTGGTGCGCCTGCGCGTAGGTCACGACGAGCAGCGCCACCTTCTTCATGAGGTCGTCCATCTGGCGGGCGCTCCGCGCCGCCAGTTGCCCGGCCCGGCGCTTGCCGTGGCGGATGCCGAGCTTGGATTCACTGCGCAGTTGGGCGTGCCACTTCGCGCCGCGCTGCAGGATGGCCTTCGCCACGCCGCCGCAGACGAAGAACGCGCGCAGGTTCTGGTCATCGAGGCACGTCAGCAGCCGGGCCACGCCAAGGTCGACGTACAGGTTGCCGCGGAGCAGCAGGCGCGGCGTCAGTCGCGCGGGCTTCCGGCGTATCACCAGGTCCACATGCACCCACTGGCGGGAGCGGCACGGTTCGATGCGCACCTCGACTAACCGGTCGTCGGGGTTGAGCAGCGGTTCGCCGTCGCGATCCACCAGCGCGACGACCCCGAGCCCGAGCGATTCCGGCAGATGGAGCCGATCGGTTCGCACCGTAAAATCCTGGTAGTCGAACCGCAGCCGCGCCCGCTGGCCCCGGCGGTAGAATCGCGGCCGCTGCGGTTGGCCGGGGCGCGAGGCGTGATCCTTCGCCCAGTCAAAGAAGTTGCTGCGGTAGGCCGCGAACATCGCGCAGGCATCGTCGATCGCATATTGCACCTGCTTCGCCCGGCCGATCGCCACGGCGGACGGGGTGTGCTTCAGGGTCTTCTTGAGATCGATCTTCGACGGCAGTTTGGTCCGGGCCTGGTGCGCTTCGCGCAGCAGCGCGTTCGCATCGTTGCGCACCTGCGCCGCCGCTTCCTGCATCACCAGCACGGCCCCGGACGTTCGTACCCGACGACGTACCGTTTGCGGCGGCAGCGCCGCCGCTTCCGGTCTGTCCTCAACTTTGGATTGTTCGCGCCGCATGTGTGCAGATGAACACTATCCAAAAACCAACTGTTCGCAAGCCGGTTCCGTGCTGGAAGGCCTATAATC
>JBAWXQ010000397.1:0-1595 GCA_037144015.1 bacterium | reverse complement strand
TTTCGCGGATTTTGTTTCTGCGTGGGGAGGGTTTCCACCACGTGTTTATCGCAAACATGCCAGCACGGAAACGGCATCCACAATGCGTACCTGATCCGGCAGGCGGGCGGGTTGCCTGCAAGTAGACGGAACAAAGATCAGCCGGCTCACATCGCTTGGCATCCCCGGTGGCAGCGGACGCACCGCCATTTCCCTGGCGATTCGCGCCAGGTCGGCATCATCAAATGGCTTTTCCGACCACTTGACCTCACCCACAGCGCCCCGACGGCCATCCGCTGTGGCCAGCGCCACATCCCATTCGGCCGCCTGGCCATGCCACCAGCGGGAAGCCGGCAGCCAGGAAGTCTGGCCACCCAACGAGTTCGCTGCCAATCGTGGCGCCGCCGTCCGGCACAACGCCTCCCATGCCTGGGATGCAAGGATTGGTTTGGCCTGTCGCCAGACATGTTGCCGCGCCGCACGGGATGCGCCCGCTAAAAAGCCGCGCCGCGGGGCAATCACACGAAACCAAAAAGAGAAAAATGGATCGCCGATCCGATACAGCGCGCGCCTGGACGTCTTCTCCGTCTCGCCGAACGCCGTCTCCCGCGCAACCAGCCCAAGTTCCTGCAAACGCGCCAACGGCCGACCAAGCGACGTAGCCGGACAACCCATTCGTCCGGCGATCTCGGACAACCGGCAGCAACCGCTTCCAATGACATCCAACAGCGGACGCAGGCTCATCGCGGACGGCGTTTCTTCCGTCAGCAACCGGTCCGGCTCCGTATGCAACAAGCCCAGCGGATCGAGCACCAAGGCATCCACCGCATCGTCCAATGCGCTTCCAAACGGCGCCGCCAGTTCCCAATAGCGCGGAATGCCACCCCACACCGAATACGCCAGCACCGCCTGGACCGGGTCCGTCACGCGCAACGCTTCGCCGATCCATCCGGCTGGAATGGGCGACAAGGCGAAGGCCTCCACCGCGCGGCCGTAGAGGGGCGCAGACGCATCCAGGACCAGACCTTGCATCATGCGCTGGCTGGAACCGGCAATGGCCACCAGCAAACCGTCAGAAGCCGTCTCGCGGTCGATCCAATTTTGCAGCACGCTCGGCAGAGATGCCTCCGAGGAAACCAGGTGCGGAAATTCATCCAGAACCAGCGGCCCTTTCCATCCGACGGCACGGGCATCCGCCGACAACCTGCGCAAGAGCGCAAACCAGTCCGGATACTCCACGTCGTGAAAGCCCGGAAGCCGGGCCGAGAGCGCCTCAGCAAAATAGCGCCGTTGCACGGTCGCGGACGACTGATCCGCCACCGTATACACCCCGTCATGCCGGCGGCACCATTCGGCCAGCAGGCGAGTCTTCCCGACGCGCCGCCGCCCCCAGAGCGCAACCAGCCCGGCCGTGTGGCGCGCCGTCACCCGCTCCAGGCGTGCCAGTTCTTCCTTGCGATCCAAAAACTTCATGCCATCACATTATGCCAAGTTGCATTATGCCTGCAAGCATAATGATTGCAGAGGATTGCATGCGGACACCGGGGAAATCCGTAGCTCAGAAACGCAATTTCCCAATTCTATTTTAGCTACGGATGGCCGCGGATTTTCGCGGA
>JBAWXQ010000396.1:0-1609 GCA_037144015.1 bacterium | reverse complement strand
AGCGGATACAGGTACACGTCCTTGACCGCCGCCTGGATGTCATGTGCCCGATCATTGCGCGTCCGCCCCCGGGTCTGCCCCAGCCGCAGCCAGTTGGCCGCCTGGTAGCACGTTCCCTTGAAGCGCGAACGGTCCACAAACGTTTCCAGCGCATGCACCGGATGCCCATACTTGGCCAGCCAGTCGGCGCGGATGCGGCGGGCGATCAGGCCCAGCACGTGACTGGCCAGATGCGGCACCTGGACCCACGCCGGAATCAGAAAACGCGTGTTGTTCGTCAGGTGTTGCAGGTTGCGTTCGCGCGTGGAACGGTCCCACCCGAGGAAGGCGTCACGGTCGGCGCATCTCCAGGCCGCCGAGCCGAACAGGACGCAGGCCACCGGGCGACCCTGACGGTCCCGCACCAGATAGCGGAGGTTCTCGCCGACGGTGTTGCGGTGCCCCAGGTAGTGCTCGTGCGCCAGCAAGCCGTTGAATACCCGGGCGCCCTCCGAACCCGGCGCCACCAGGCCGACGCACAACGGCCGCAGGTCGCCCAAGGCGCCGCGCAGCGGCTCGCCGGGTGCGGGCAGCGGCTCGACATGCCGGTTGCGCTGGCCGTTGGAGGGCGTGCCTTGCCGCGCCGGCAGCCGGAGATGTCCCGCCCGTTCCAGCTTCAGCAGCAGGGTGCGCGCCGCCATGTCCTTGGGCTGGCCTTTCGCGTTATGCCAGTTCCAGCCCGCGCACAGTTCCCGGCTCAGGCGCGTGCGGTTCCAGCCGGGATTCGAGGCCAGCAGACCGCAAACCCAGTCGAGGTCTCCCTCGGTAATCTGCCGCCCCTGCATGACCATGACGTTTGCCATGCCGCAATAGTACGACAACCACGCGTCCGAGTCCAGCCCCCAACGAACTTCTTCCACGCTTGCGGTTCGGGGGGGGGCTAAACTATGCGCAGTGCTGGAGAGACTGGTTGGTGCCATTCCCTTCAGGTAACAGCACCTGAGTAGTTACACCTCCGTCACGTCGCAGGAGAGGCCCGATGCGACCTGGAACCATGCTTCAGGAGCGGGTGGTGGCCATCTGCCGCCAGGCCCTGGCCCAGGGCCGTGAGCGTCGGCTTGCCGTGCACACGCCAGCTCAATGGCGTTCGTGGCAGGCCCTGGTGCTCGACGCTGTTCGCGCGCCATTCCCGCCGGCTCTGTTCGACCGGTCATCGGACGTCGAGGCCAAGACGGTATCGACGCAGGACTTTGCCGACTTTCGCCTCGAGAACGTGGTATTCGCATCCCTCCCGGGCTGGGAGGTCAACGCCAGTGTCTACCTGCCCCGTGCTCCAGGGGCTTACCCCGGGGTGGTGTGCCCCACCGGCCATAGCGACAAGACGGGCCCGAGCTACCAGCAACCGGCCCAGGTGCTGGCCCGTGGGGGGTACATTGCCGTTTCCTTCGACCCCCCCGGGTGCTCAGGCGAGTTGGCCCACCTGAACGACCATTTTACCAATGGCCTGGTGGGGTACCTGACCGGCTTCTGGTCGCAGACTCACTTTGTCCTCGACGCCCTGCGCTGTCTCGACTACCTGCAGACGCGCCGCGACGTCGACCACACCGCCGGGCTGAGCATCACCGGCGTG
>JBAWXQ010000395.1:0-1609 GCA_037144015.1 bacterium | reverse complement strand
GCGGCACTACACAGCGCCGCCGTGCGCCTTTCAGGAGCAAGTCAATGAAACGGGGATGCGCCCTACGCGCGACTGGCTCCCGGGCGCGGCAGGAAGGCGGGGGCACAGGTTAGGCAGAGGGACCAGGTGATGAGGATCGCGGGGGAGCGAAAGGGGAGGTCGATCAGGCAGTGGATCACGGTGGCGGTGGTGCCGAGCAGGATCGCGTAGACCATGGTGGGGACGCGCAGCAGCGGCGGGCAGTAGGGGTTGTCCCAGTCCACCGGCGGCGGCGTGATCCAGAGCTGCCAGGCGCCGCGCAGAATGGGATTCAGCAGCACCAGGACGGCGGCCAGCAGCAGCCCGAACCCGACCAGGCCATGCTCGGCCAGGAGCTGCAGGATGTCGTTATGGACGTTGGCCATCCCCTTGCCGCTGCGCATCTCCGCCATCTCTTCCGGGGTGACGTAGAACTGGACAAAGTGGCGATACCCCCACCCTCCCACGCCGAAGACCGGATAGTCGCGGGCCATGTCCCAGGCGCTGCGGTACTGGAAGATGCGACTGCCGATGGTGTCATCGTAGAATTTGGCAACCTGGATGCTCTTCAGCTCGCTGCACACGCGGCCGGCGGGGAAGGCGTGGTAGAGGCCGAAGAGCATCAGAACAACGAGCGCGCCAAAGGTGAGGGCCTTGACGCGGACGCCGATCTTGATCCGCTTCCAGGCGGCCAGCAGGCAGGCGACTGCGCCGCCGACCAGGAGCAGCGCGCAGAGCAGCATGGCGGCCCGCGACAGCGAGCCAAAGGCGCCGGTCAGGTTGAGGGCCGCCGGCACGAGGTAGCGGTAGGCCCGGTAGCCCTCGTCGCGGTCCATGGCGGCCTGGAACCAGAGGCCGCCGCTGATGACGAACAGCAGCGTGAAGAATGCGCCGGCGTGGTTTTCGTAACCGAAGGAGGCGAAGAAGTGCGCGGGCAGCGGCGTGATCCAAAAGAGCGACTGCGTGCCGCTGAACTGCTGGATCCAGCCGAAGACCGACAGCAGGGCGCCGCCCCAGGTCAGGTAGAGCAGCAGCCGCCGCTGCCCGGCGCGCGTCACGCCGTGGCGCACAGCCAGCACGGCCGCGAACACGGGCGGGAACCAGTGGAGTTGCTGGGTCGACTCCAGCGGGTCGACGCTGAACGGCAGCCAGCGGCTCTGCTCCGGGTATTCGGCTTTGCCGGTGGCAGCGTTGGGCGTCAGCTCAAGCCCGCCGCCGGCCCACTGCAGCAGCAGCAGCAGGGTTACGCCCAGCCCGATGTACAGCAGCGGGTCGTAGACCATGCCGCGCCACACGCGCAGGCGCGCTGCGGGGAGCGTCTCGCCCTTGCGCTGCGGCGGCAGCGCCACCAGCACATTCAGGATCAGGAACGTCAGCCAGGGCACGGCCTGCAGATGTTCCACGCGTGTGCCGCCGTGCACCCAGGTGAAGAACAGGGCGAGGAGCAGCACGTGCAGCAGAACGAGATTGCGGAGGAGGAAGGTCATGGGTGGGTGGTGGGTGGAGGGTGGTGGGTGGAAGGTGGAAGGTGGTGGGTGGTGGGTGGCGGGTGGCGGGTGGTGGGTGGTGGGTGGAAGGTGGCGGGTGGTGG
>JBAWXQ010000394.1:0-1616 GCA_037144015.1 bacterium | reverse complement strand
GCCCAGACGCCGGCAATCTTGAACAGCCCCAGCACCATCCCGGCCAGGATGGAGATGATGATCACCACGACCAGCATCTCGATGAGCGTAAAGCCGGCGCGGTGCGCCGGCTTTTCTTGGCGCGCGGCTTCGCGCGCGCGGAGATCGGAATTCCGCATTGGCAGGCAATCCGTTTTCATGGCTTTTCTCCCCGTTCGCCGACAAAAGATTTTCCGGCACGGAAAATCTAGCCGTTTGATTTGGACAGCGTTTCGATGATGGATACCAGCGGCAGGAACATGGCGATCACGATGGTGCCGACGATCACGGCCAGGAAGATGATCATGATCGGCTCGATGATCGAGGTCAGGCCGGAGACGGCATTGTCCACCTCGTCGTCAAAGGTGTCGGCAATGCGGATGAGCATGTCCGGCAGCGCGCCGGTCTCTTCGCCGACTTCCACCATGCTGACCACCATGGGCGGGAAGACCTTGGAGGCTTCCAGCGGGGCGGTCATGCTTTCGCCCTCCTTGACGCTGTCATGCACGTGCTGGATGGCCTTGGCGATGACGGCGTTGCCCGAGGTGTCGCGCACAATGGTCAGCGCCTGCAGCACGGGCACGCCGGACGAGAGCAGCGTGCCGAGCGTGCGCGTGAGGCGGGCAATGGCCGAGCGGCGGATCAGCGTGCCGAACACGGGGAGCCGCAGCTTGATGTTGTCCATGATGAGCCGGCCGTTCTTGGTGCTCTTCCAGATGTTGACCGCCACCACGGTCCCTACGACCACGGCAATCACCACCAGGGCGTTGGTGCGCACGGTCTTGCTGGCGCCGATGACAAACTGCGTGATGGCCGGCAGCTTCTTACCCTCGAGCAGCTCCTTGAAGATCTCCTCGAACTTCGGGATCACGGCCGTGAGCAGGAAGGCGAGGATGCCCGTGGCGGCGAACATCACCACCAGCGGGTAGATCATGGCGCTCTTGACCTTGTTCTTGATCTTCTCGGCCTTCTCCATGAACTCGGCCAGGCGGGCCAGGACCACCTCGATGACGCCGCCGGCTTCGCCGGCGCGGACCATGTTGACGTAGAGGTAGTCGAACACGCGCGGGTGCTGCCCCAGCGCCTCGGAGAAGGTGCTGCCGCTTTCCACCGACTGCCCCATGGCCTCCAGGGCGTCGCGCAGCGCGGGGTTCTTGGTCTGCCGCAGGAGCACGCGCAGGCCGCGCAGCAGCGGCAGGCCGGCGTCCACCAGCGTGGCCAGCTGGCGCGTGAGCACCATCAGGTCCTTGGGCTTGACGCGCCCCCGCAGCCAGGACGGCAGCTTGATCTCCATTTGCAGCGCGCCGGATTTCTTTGGCGGACCGCTGCGCACGCCGGTGGTGGCCGCGGCCTCGCCGACCGGGCCGATCGAGGTCGGGAACAGCCCCTGGCCGCGGACCTTGGAGATGGCCTGCGACTGGTTGTTCGCCTCGACCACGCCGCGGGACTCCTTGCCGGCGGCATCCACGGCAATGTAGCTGAACTTCTGCATGTGGGCTCCGTGCTTCGGGTTCGGAGAAAAAGTGCCCGGCGTCAGACAAGCACCTTGCGGAGATATAATAGCATGCGGACAGGGGAGAGGAAACGGGAAAAGTGGC
>JBAWXQ010000393.1:0-1624 GCA_037144015.1 bacterium | reverse complement strand
GATCTTGTCCGCCAGTTCGGCGTTGCCGACCAGTTTCGGCAACTCGACGCCCATGTCGGTCGCCATCTGCTCGACCAGCGCATAGCGCTCGGGGTGCACGGCCGAGGCATCCAGCGGATGCGTGCCGCCATGGAGCCGCAGGAAGCCGGCGGCCTGCTCGAAGGCCTTGGGCCCCAGCCCCGGCACCTTCAGGATCTGCCGGCGATTCTCGAACGCGCCGTGCTCGTTGCGGTAGGCCACGACCTTCTTCGCCAGGCTGGCGCCCACACCTGCCACGCGCGACAGCAGCGGCGCGCTGGCCGTGTTCAACGCCACGCCGACGTGGTTCACGCAGCTCACCACGACTTCGTCCAGGCGGGCGGCCAGCAGCGGCTGGTAGATGTCGTGCTGGTACTGGCCGACGCCGATCGACTGCGGGTCGATCTTCACCAGTTCGGCCAGCGGGTCCTGCAGGCGGCGGCCGATGGAGATCGCGCCGCGGATGGTCAGGTCGAGTTCGGCGAACTCTTCGCGTGCAACTTCCGAGGCGCTGTAGACGCTGGCGCCGGCCTCGTTGACGGACACGACAATCACGTCCTTGGCCCCGGCCTTCTGCAGGGTCTGGCGCACGAACGTCTCGGTTTCGCGTCCGCCCGTGCCGTTGCCGATCGCAATGGCGTCGGGCTTGTGCCTGGCGACGAGCTGGCAGATTTCGACCTGCGCGTCCGTGGCGGCGCGGTCGCCCTGGGTGAGGTAGATGGTGGTGGTGGTCAGGAACTTGCCGGTGGCGTCCAGCACGGCGCACTTGCACCCCGTGCGCAGGCCGGGGTCGATGCCGATGACCTTGCGCTCGCCCAGGGGTGCCTGCAGGAGCAGGTGGCGCAGGTTCTCGGCGAAAATGTCGACGGCCGCGCGGTCGGACTTCAGCTTGAGGTCGACCAGCACATCGATCTCGACGCTCGGCACCAGCAGGCGCTTGTAGGAATCCTCCACGGCCAGCGCCAGTTCCGGGGCGGCGGGGGATGCCGGGTTGAGGCCGACCTTCTCCTGGATCCGGAGCAGGAGCGGTTCGGACGGCAGGGTCATCTTCACGCGCAACACGCCTTCGGTCTGGCCGCGGCGGATGGCCAGGAAGCGGTGCGACGGAATGCTTGCGAGCCTCTCCTGGAATTCGTAGTACTGTTCGAACTTGGTGGGGGTGGTGGGCTTGGGGTCGACCACCTCTGACACGAGCACGCCCTCCTTCGCAAAGGCTTCGCGCACGAGGCTGCGCACATCGGCGGTTTCGGCCACGATTTCGGCCACGATGTCGCGGCCGCCCGCGAGCGCGGCGGTTTCGTCGGCCACGCCTTTTTCGGCATTCACGAAGGCGGCGGCGTCGAGGGGTGCGCCCGCCTTCTGCGCCAGGATGGCCAGCGCCAGCGGCTCCAGCCCCTTTTCGCGGGCGATCATGGCGCGGGTGCGGCGCTTGGGCTTGTAGGGGAGGTAGAGATCCTCGAGGGCCGTCTTGGTGGTGCAGGCGAGCAGACGGGCCTTGAGGCCGTCGGTGAGCTTGCCCTGCTCGTCGATGGACTTGAGCACGGTCGCGCGGCGGTCCTCCAGCTCGCGGTAGTAGGCCAGGCGTTCCTGGATCTTGCCGATCTGG
>JBAWXQ010000392.1:0-1643 GCA_037144015.1 bacterium | reverse complement strand
ATCTCACCGGAGGCCGCATGGCCGATGTGGTGCAAGCCGCGATCACCAGAGGCAGTGAACGGGGTATTGTTTTAGCCACTCGTCGGGTGTGATGAGACTGATGCGACGGCCAAGGGCTGTTGCCACGAGAAGGCGGTCGAATGGGTCGGCGTGAACCCTCGGAAGTTCGCTGGCGCGGTAGATGTCGTCGGGGGTGATCTGAAGCAGTTCAATTCGCCAGGTGGCAACTTGCTCGCCGATCCACTGGCGGGGCGGAACGGGCAGACCAATCTTCCCGGAGGTCCACTTCAGCGTGATCTCCAGGATCGACACATGGCTGAGGAGCGACGAGGCGTCCGGGTTGCCGAGGGCGCGTTTGACGGCGGGCGACAGGCGGGCGGGCTCCGCGCAAAGCCAAATGAAAGCACAGGTGTCGAGCAGGTATCTCACAGGCCCCAGGCTTTCAGCTCGGATTCCGATAGCGGCGCGAAGGCGTCGGGCGCCAGCCGGACAGGGGCAGACGTCGGGCGGCCCACTTTCGGCCCGCGTGGCGGTCTCGTTCCGGAGATGGCGGTAAGTTGTCCCACCGGCGTACGGCCTTGGAGAATGATGACGGTTTCCCCCATTCGAACCTCCTGGAGGAGACCGGACAGATGGGTCTTGGCATAGTGCGTGGTGATCTCTTTCATGGTGTAAGAATATGAACTTAGTCCGATCTGGTCAAGGGCCGACATTCACCCCTCGTAAGGGGTCAGTCACACGTTGGCTGGCGTCAGCAAAGTGGCAGCGGCGTCTCGCCGCTGGCGGCTTGGATGCCGCGGCGAGACGCCGCTGCCACCTTGCTGCCAACGTGTGACTGACCCCTTGCCACCCCACAACTGCCAACGCGCGCGGCTGGCTGGAAATCCTTGCGTAAATCGGACTTATTTGCCTACACTGCGGCACGTATGGAAAAGTCCGTCGTCATCATCCCGACCTACGATGAGCGTGAGAATGTCGGACCCGTCTCGCAGGCCGTCCTGCAGAGCGTGCCATCGACCGACATTCTGTTTGTCGACGACAATTCCCCGGACGGCACCGGCCGGCTGCTGGACGATCTGGCGCAGAAGGACCCGCGCATCCATGTGCTCCACCGCGCCGGCAAGCAGGGGCTGGGGCGCGCCTACATCGCCGGCTTCAAGTGGGCGCTGGCCCACGGCTATGAGTTCATCTTCGAGATGGACGCCGATTTCTCGCACAGCCCCCGGGAGCTGCCGAACTTTCTCCGGGCAGCCGCGGAGGCGGACCTGGTGCTCGGGTCGCGCTACGCCGGCGGCATCCGCGTGATGAACTGGCCGCTGAGCCGCCTGCTGCTCAGCACCGGCGCCAGCGCCTACGTGCGCCTGATCACCGGCCTGCCGGTGTGGGATCCCACCGGCGGCTTCAAGTGCTTCCGGCGGCGCGTGCTGGAGGCGATCGACCTCGACCGCGTCACCTCGAGCGGCTACTCCTTCCAGATTGAGATGACCCATAACGCCTGGATGAAGGGGTTCCGCATCAAGGAGATCCCGATCGTGTTCGAGGATCGCCGCGCGGGCTATTCCAAGATGAGCATGTCCATTGCCCAGGAAGCAGTTTTCATGGTCCTTAAACTGGCCGCCCGGCACGGCTTCCGGCGAAGCCCG
>JBAWXQ010000391.1:0-1646 GCA_037144015.1 bacterium | reverse complement strand
CTTAGTTGAGCAACCCGCCGCCAGCGGGTTGCGAAGACTCAAATACAGCCAGAAAAATTGTTCCGGCTGCTCTTTTGGTTGCGTTTTACACTATCCGCGAGCTTGGCGGTTGCGTCCCGCTAACTAGCAGCTTGGTCGGCGCAAAATTTATGACGGCCACAACTAAGTCCGACAAGCTGCTAGCGGCTGGCCAGCGCCAGCTTCAGGAGCGCTTCGGTGTCGGTGGTGGCGCCGCCGGCATCGAGCGCAGCCTGCACCCGTTTGCGTGCCTGGTCCTGGGGAAAGCCGAGCGCGGTCAGCGCCAGCACGGTGTCGCGCAGGACGGTTGCGCCGGCCGGGTCGCCGTTGGCCACGGCCCGGCTGGCGAGCGCCTCGGCGGGGTCGATCTTGTCGCGCAGTTCCACGACGATGCGCTCCGCGGTTTTTTTCCCCACGCCGCGCACGCTGCTGAGACGCTTGTGATTTCCCTCGGCGATGGCCGCGCGCAGCTCCGCGACACTGAGTCCGCTGAGCACGCCCAGCGCGACCTTGGGTCCGATGCCGGAGATGCCGATCAGCAGCTCGAACATGTGCTTTTCATCCGCGGTGGCAAAACCGCACAGGAGCTGGCCGTCCTCGCGGATGTGGTGGTGAATCTGGAGGCGGCAGGTCTCGCCGGTGGCGGGGAGGCGGTCGTAGGTGCTGAGCGGAATCAGCACGGCGTAGCCGACGCCGTGCACATCCAGCTCGACGGAGGTGGGCTGCTTCTCGGCCAGGAGGCCATGCAGGAAGGCGATCATCGGGATACCTTTCAGTTTTCCGTTCCGGAAAACTGTTTGGGGCGGGGCACGGCGTCATCTAGCCACAGAAGCGATAGGGTACGCAAGTGCGAATGGAGCGCATGGCAGAGCGGACGGAGAATCCTGCGGGCTCAACTGTAGCGCGCCGCTGTGCGGCGCGGCCGGGTCTTCAGTCCAGGTCGACTTCGCCGAACTTCCCCTTTTTCTTGGGCGGGGGGGGCGGGGTGGCGGTGCGGGCCTTGATTTCGTATTTTCCCGGAACCTTGAGCTCCTGTTTCCAGAGACGCGCCTCGCCGCGCTCGGCGATGATGCGGATGCGGTCGATCACGATCGGGAAATTGGTCTTGAACGTGTCGGAGCCGAAGGCCTCCGCCAGGAGGGCATGGCTGACGGGCACGCGAAAGCTCATGTGAAAGTCGAGGTCGGCGACCATCTTGACGGCCGACCGGCGGTAGATAAAGGGCACGGGCTCGAGGATCTTGTAGGCGGTTCGGCCCTGCTCGTCCTGCCAGGGAAGCGATTGCCGGTAGACGCATTCGATCAGGATCTGGTCGTACTCTGCCGACTTGTTGGGTGTAAAGCGCAGGTTGAGAATTCGTTGCCCTTCGTCCGGCGGTTCGACGGCGATCAGGACGGACCGGAGCCATTCATCGGCCAGGCCGTGGGTTGCGGTCAAGATGCTCAGGATCAGTAGTAGACGCTTCATGTGGGTGCCTCCCATCGCGTGAATTGTGGCAGGTGACTGGCGACGTGGCAAGCGGGCAAAAGCGGCCTAGCAGCTTGTCGGATTTAGCGCTGTACCTTCACAAACGTTGTGCCGACCAAGCTGCTAGTTTGGGGAAGCCCGCTGACGGGCGATAGCGCTGC
>JBAWXQ010000390.1:0-1656 GCA_037144015.1 bacterium | reverse complement strand
CGCACCTTCTGCGCCCGCAGGTAGTAGGCATCGTAGTAGCCGCTGCTGAGCACATACGTGCCGAGGATGATGCGGCGCTGCACCTCGCTGCCAAACCCCTCGGCGCGGGTGCGCTTGTACATCTCGATCGGCGAGCCGCCCGCGGCGGCGCGGAAGCCGTAGCGCACGCCGTCAAAGCGGGCGAGGTTGGCCGAAGCCTCGGCGGCGGCCAGGATGTAATAGGTGGCCACGGCGTAGCGGGTGTGCGGCAGGCTGACGTCCACGACCTCGGCGCCCAGTTCGCGGCAGCGGGCGACCGCGCCGGCAATGGCCGAGGCGACCTCCGGATGCATGCCGTCCACGAAATACTCGCGCGGCAGCCCGAGGCGGAGCCCCGTCAGGTCACCGGCCAGCGACAGGCGGTAGTCCGGCACCGGGCGGTCCAGCGTGGTCGCGTCCAGGGGGTCGCGGCCGGCCATCACGCCCAGCAGCAGGGCGGCATCCGCCACCGTGCGGGTGATCGGGCCGACCTGGTCGAGCGACGATGCGTACGCCACCAGCCCGTAGCGCGAAACGCGCCCATAGGACGGCTTCAGCCCCACGCAGCCGCAGAAAGACGCGGGCTGCCGGATGGAGCCGCCGGTGTCGGATCCCAGCGCCGCCAGCGCCAGCCCCCCGGCCACGGCCGCGGCCGAGCCGCCGCTCGAGCCGCCCGCCACATGATCCGGCGCCGCGGGGTTGCGCGTGGGACCATACGCGGAGTTCTCCGTGGTGGACCCCATGGCAAACTCATCCATGTTCGTGCGGCCGACAAAGATCGCGCCGGCGGCGCGCAGGCGGGCAACGGCCGTGGCATCGTACGGGGAGACGTAGCCCTGCAGCATCTTCGAGCCGCACGTGCAGGGCTGGCCATCCACGTTCAGGACGTCCTTGATCGCCAGGGGGACGCCCAGGAGCAGGCCGGCCCCGCCGGCCTGCCGCGCCGCATCGGCCGCGGCGGCCTGGCGCATGGCGTCTGCCTCGTCCAGCCAGATGTAGGCGTTCAGCGCCGCGTTGCGCGCCGCAGCGGCATCCAGCACTGCGCGCGTCAGCTCCACGGACGACAGCGAGCCGGCCCGGAGAGCTTCCAAGCCCTGCACCAATGTCATCTGCCGAATGTCATGCCCCATGCTCAACCCATCATTCCGTAGCTGGCCATCCGATAAACGATATTCGGAAAGGTGAATCTATTCCACGATCCTCGGCACCTTGAACTCATCATTCAGGCGGGCCGGCGCGTTTGCCAGCGCCCGCTCGTGATCCAGCCCGTCCCGCTGGACATCCTCGCGAAAGACATTGTAGACCGGCTGGCCGTGGGAGGTCGGCTCAATCCCGTCCAGGTTCAGCTCGCCGATCTGGCGGACGTAGTCCACAATCGTTCCCAGCTGGCGCTGGAAAAGCGCGCACGCCCCGGCGTCCAGGTCCAGTCGCGCCAGGTTGGCCACATAAGCCACGTTGATCTCGGGTGCTGCGTCTGCCACCGTCGCCTCCCACCTGCCCCACAGGGGGCGGAAATGCCGCTCATGATACCTGCATCCGGGCGGGCCGACAACGCCGAAGGTGGGTCCGCAGCGATTCCGAAAAGGGGCTGCCCTCCGGCCGCCCCTTTTCGGAATCGCTGGCGGACCCTTTTCTCTA
>JBAWXQ010000389.1:0-1661 GCA_037144015.1 bacterium | reverse complement strand
GTGACTTTCGGAACTGGATACCCCAACCCGCGCTCCAGACACGGATCGTTCGTCAGCAGGCGGATATCTTCCGGGCAGTCGCCGCCGACGGTTTGCAACAAGATCAGCGTCTCGCTCATCTGCCCTTCACTGTAACCCCGCTGGCGTTTCCGCAACTTCAACTGCGCGGCGATGAGGTCAGGCAAGCCAAGGGACCGAAACGCGCGTGATGTGGCCAGAAGTCCGGCGTGTGGACTGGACGCCTCCGTTAACGGTCGTGGATCCAAAACGAAGGGTGTCTTGTTTAAAAGCGGTATGCGTGCTGACACGAAAAAGTCATGGAGAAAATCTATATGACTCTCGCAAGTAAAATCGTCACCTCAGCATCATTTTTCTGCACTTCTCAGATTCTTAGGCGAGGATCAGGGGCTGGCCGATAGGCGCCATAGCCATTTTGCTGTTGCACCTACGACCGGCAAAGGCAGATAATCCGGTCCGTTTGCCCTGGCCGGCAGCGGTGCCGTCCGTCACACCGAAGGAAGAGCGCTATGGACTCCTTGAAAGCTGTCGTCGTGGGTGCCGGTGGCATTTCCGGTGCCTGGTTCCCGCAGCTGAAAACGGAGGGCGTCGAGGTGGCCGGCGTGGTGGACCTGGACCCGGCGCGCGCGACGGCGCAGATCCAGAAGCACGGGCTGTCGTGCGAAGCCTTCACCTCCCTGCGCCGCGCGCTCCGCCGCGCCCGGCCGGATTTTGTGGTCGACCTCACCATCCCCGACGCGCACTGCAAAGTGACCTGCACGGCGCTCCACGCCGGCTGCCACGTGATCGGCGAAAAGCCCATGGCGGCATCCATGGCGCAGGCGCGGCGCATGGTCAGGACCGCCGAAAAGACCGGCAGGATCTACATGGTGAGCCAGTCGCGCCGCTACGAGATGCGGCACGCGGCGCTGCGGCAGTTCCTGGCGTCAAAGGAGATCGGCGGCCTCACCTCGCTGAACTGCGCGTTCTTCATGGGGTGCCACTTCGGCGGGTTCCGCGATGAGATGCCGAGCCCGCTGATCCTCGACATGTCCATCCATCACTTCGACCTGGCGCGCATGCTGAGCGGCGCCGACCCCGTGGCTGTCTACGCCCGCGAGTATAACCCGGCCGGATCATGGTACAAGGGCGACGTCGCCGCGTCCTGCGTCTTTGAGATGACCCACGGCGTGATCTTCACCTACAGCGGTAGCTGGTGCGCCGAGGGCGAGCACACCTCGTGGCACGGCGACTGGCGCCTGCAGGGCACAACCGGGAGCGTGCTCTACGAGCGCGACCAGGTGCCGCACGGCGCGGTCATCACAAATGACGCCGGCTTCAACCGCGAAAAGAAGTCTTTTGAGGTGCCGGACATCGAGATCCCCGGCATCGGGCAGCACGGCGCCCTGAAGGAATTTCTCGCCGCCATCCGGGGCGGGCCTGCGCCGCAGGGCGAGTGCCACGACAACATCAAGTCGCTGGCCATGGTCTTTGCCGCGATCGAAAGCTCGCACAAGGGGCGGCGGGTGCTGGTGAAGTAGTCAGGAGTCGGGAGTCAGAAGTCAGAAGCCGGAGGTCAGATTGAAGAGGTCTGTCGCGAGCTTTGTCCACAAAGCTCGCGACAAAGCTCGCGACAAAGATTGGGTTGCGGGCTGAAACCCGCC
>JBAWXQ010000388.1:0-1664 GCA_037144015.1 bacterium | reverse complement strand
TTCTGCGTGTGCTCCTCAATGAAGGCGATGGCTTTGCGGTAGTAATCGGCCGCTTTACGGTTCTCGCCCCTGGCTTCGCAGACCATGCCGAGCCGATCGTAGCCATCATGGACCTCGGGGTAACGCACCAACAACTCGTGGGCGGCCTGTTCCGCTGCGTCGATATCCCCGGCGTGGATCATGTCGATGACGGCGTTGGAGTCTTCCATCAATCTCTCGTAGCCGTCGTCTTCCCGGGGATAGATAAAGCGTCCGATATGACGTGGTTTGGGCTCTGGCGGTGGTGCGGCGGCGCGCGCTGCTTCATCTTTGGCAAGGCAGCAGTTCTTATACTTCTTGCAACTACCGCAGGGACAGGGATCATTTCGTCCGATTTTGGCCATTTTGATAACGTTAGCTGGAGGATGATCCACTTGTACCAGGAAGTGCTGGCGGACGCAAGACATCACGAACTTCTCCTCTCCTTTGACCGTGATCTTGCGGCAGCGGCCAGGGCGGAGGGATGCGCTTGTGGTGGTGTACGACATTCGTCTCGATACCGACGCAAGCCGCGCGGCAAGCCGGCGGGCCTTCCCGAGGAGTATGATCAACGTTTCAGCTTTTGCTGCGCGGTTCACGGATGTCGGTCGCGCTGCACCCCGCCGTCGTTGCGGTTCCTCGGCCGCAAAGTGTACCTCGCCACTATCGTGGTGCTGATTAGTGCCATGGAGCTCGGGGTGTCGGAGAACCGGTTTGCCTGCCTCACTGAGGCCCTGGGCATCAGCCGTCGGACGTTGACGCGGTGGCGTGAATGGTGGCGGTCGGCCTTTACCACCACGCTGTTCTGGAAAGCGAAGTCGGCCGTCTTCATGCCGCCGGTTGACACCGCCACCCTGCCAGCTTCGCTGCTCAACCGCTTCCCCGGCGCTACCCAAGAGGCCATCCTGGCCTTGCTGCGGTTCCTCGGCCCGATCACCGGAGGGGCTTCGATGCACGCTTTCTGAGGAGCGCGGTCGGCCCGCACAAGATGCGCCTAGCCGATGGACGGCCCCGGCTTTTACCGTTGAGCTCCCTGAAAAAGGAGTGCCAACATGATAAAAAAACGGGTCCACGAGCAATGGGCGCACTTGCGCTTTTCAGTTATCGGCCAGCTTTTAGCGGCGCCGCCGGAGAAGGGCGCGCTGCGTGCGGAGTTGGCCGCGCTGTCGGCGCGCGAGTGGCGCCACCCAACGACGGGCGAACCGGTACACTTCGGCGCCTCCACCATTGAGCGCTGGTACTACCGGGCGCTCAAAGAGCGACAGGACCCGGTCGGGGTGCTGCGGCGCAAGGTGCGCCAGGATGCCGGCCAGCAGGCGTCGATGGGCGAGCCGTTGCGCCGGGCCGTGCTGTCACTATACGCCGGCCACAAAAGCTGGAGCGTCAGACTTCATCACGCCAACTTGATCGCGTTGGCCGAGAAGAATCCCGAACTTCAACCGGTGCCGTCCTACGCCACGCTGCAACGCTTCTTCAAGGCGCATGGCCTGGAGAAGCGGCGTCGGCTCACTTCGCGGCGGACCGAGGGCGCCCTCATGGCCGAAGCGCGGCTGGCCGAGCGTGAGGTCCGCAGCTATGAAGCCGAGTTCGTGAACCAGCTCTGGCATTGGGATTTCCATCACGGCTCGCGGAAGGTGCTGACGCCA
>JBAWXQ010000387.1:0-1683 GCA_037144015.1 bacterium | reverse complement strand
CGACTAGGAGACTGTCGGCAGCGGCAGGTCGCAACCAAAAGTCTACGTCCGACAGTCTCCTAGGGCTTCAGGTCAAACCGCAGCACGGACAGCGATGGCAGATCCACGGTGATGCTCCGGCCCTCCACGGTCTGCGCGGGACGCTGGCCGATGATATACTTATCCGCCATGCTGTATTCGTAGGCTGTGACCTCCTGCCGGGGCACCGCCTGGCTCAGTTTTACCGTCACCTTGGCATCCTTCGCCGCCCGCTTGTTCACGAGCACGAACGTGAGCCTGCCGGTCTTGCTGTCCCGGGCGGTATGCACGGAGACATCGGTCGGCGCGCTGACCGTGGCCGGCAGGTACCGGTCGCCGAAGGCCGTGTGGTTGCCGTCCGGGTTGCGGAACATCTTGAAGGCAAACCAGGGCGACGAATTTGGCCCCGGGAAGAACCAGTAGAAGGCAAAGTCCAGACCTTCCCGCGCGAACACGCCCAGCAGTTCGGCCTGCGCGACGCCGCCCGAGATGTCCTTCTCCCCTCCCCAGCTATACTCGCCCAGCGAGGTCAGCATGCCGGGATTGCACTCGGCGATCCAGGACTTCATCATCCGGAGCAGTTGAATCTTGCCGCCCAGGCCCTTGCCGAACTCATCGTTCGCCATCCAGGACGGGTCCACATACTCCGGGTCCCACAGCACGCGCGTCTCCTGCACGCGGCCTTCCATGACCTTGGGATCATTCGGCGTGCCCGCCATGTAGATGCCGGTCTGCGGGTAGAAGTGGAAATCGAGAATATCCACCAGCCGGACCCCGTTGGCCTTCTCGTATTCAGCCAGCTTTTTCAGCCACCACTTGGCGAACGGCACCCGCCCGTGCGCCGTGAAATCCGGGGGCGCGGTCCAGGGGGCCTTGCCGCTGCCGCACTCCTGGATATCCAGGCCCGACACGAAATAGGCCGTCCAGCCGAACAGCGTGGGTCCGGCAATCTGCACGCCCGGATCGATCTTCTTCAGGCGGCCGGCGTAATCCACGGTCCGCTGCCAGTACTCGTCGTACGACGTCCCCTTCGGGTGCATGCCCCGATGCGTGCCGTTCCAGATCATCGGCTCATTGTCCAGCGCCAGGTACTTCACGCCGCCCTGTGCCGCCGTGCCGTACTTCATGCGGTTGATCATGAAGCTGAGCATCTCGCACTGCTCATCGGGCGACATCTCCACCGACGTGTCGTTCGGATCGGGCTCGATGAGCTCCTTCACGGGGTTGCCGTCCTTGTCCCGGGTGATCTGCCCGTCCGCGCCCCGCACGAAGCGCCGGCCGCTGCCGGCGTTGGGGTGCGGGTCGGTGGGCTGGGACTTGCCCGCCCAGTCGTCCTGATCGGCGTACTTGTTGATGTCGAACGCCACGCTTGAACCGTCCTTGGCCACGCGGCCCATGATCGGGATGCTGAGATAGGTGCCCAGGCCTGCCTGGCGGTTGAGGCCATGGAGGGTCAGCAGCCAGTTCTTTTCAGGGGGCGTCTCCACGCCATCGTTCGCGTAGAACCAATCCGAGCCCTTGGAGCTGAACCCCTTCTTCCAGTTCATCGGCGTGAGTGGATTGCCGCCCGCCCGCCGCATGGTGACGCCGATTTCCGCGGCGGCCTTGAGATCGCCCATGGCGCCGCCATAGATGCCGGGATTGATCGGCAGGCCTGCGCCCTTC
>JBAWXQ010000386.1:0-1724 GCA_037144015.1 bacterium | reverse complement strand
TGTCGGCAGAAGGTGCCGGATCGATCCAAAGCCTAAATCCGACAGGTTCCTAGGCGGTAGCGGCGGATCAGGGCGTTGGTGGAGGCGTCATGCTTCAGGTCCGGGGCGTCGGTCGCCGTCAGCTCCGGGAGGATCTTGTCCGCGAGCTGCTTGCCGAGTTGCACGCCCCACTGGTCGAACGAGAAGATGTCCCAGATGATCCCCTGGGTGAAGACCTTGTGCTCGTAGAGCGCCAGCAGCGCGCCGAAGGTGGCGGGGGTGAGTTCGTCGGCCAGCAGCGTGCTGGTGGGCCGGTTGCCGTCAAAGGTCCGGTACGGCACAAGCGCCTCGTCCATCCCCTCGGCGCGGCACTGCGCCGCGGTCTTGCCGAATGCCAGCGCCTCGGTCTGGGCGAAGAAGTTGGCCATGAGCTTGTCGTGGTGGTCGCCGAGCGGGTTGTGCGAGTGGCAGAAGCCGATGAAGTCGCACGGGATCAGGTGCGTCCCCTGGTGGATGAGCTGGTAGAACGAGTGCTGGCCGTTGGTGCCGGGCTCGCCCCAGATGACCGGCCCGGTGGTGCCGATCACGGCCTGCCCCTGGCGGTCCACGGCTTTGCCGTTGCTCTCCATGTCAAGCTGCTGGAGGTAGGCCGGCAGTCGCGCCAGGTACTGGTCGTACGGCAGCACGGCGTGGCTTTCCGCGCCATACCCGTTGTGGTAAAGGATGCCGAGCAGCGCCAGCAGCACCGGCAGATTGCGCTCGCAGGGCGTGGTGCGGAAATGCTTGTCCATGGCATGGTAGCCGCCCAGCAGGCGCTGGAAGTTCTTCGGGCCGATGGCGAGCATCACGGGTAGGCCGATGGCCGAGGGGAGCGAATAGCGGCCGCCGACCCAGTCCCAGAAGCCAAACATGTTGGCCGTGTCGATGCCGAACGTTGTGACCTCCGCGGCGTTGGTCGAGACCGCCACGAAATGGCGCGCCACCGCCGCCTCGCCGAGCTTGGCCACCAGCCACGCGCGGGCGGAGCGGGCGTTGGTCATGGTCTCCTGCGTGGTGAAGGTCTTGGAGGCCACAATGAACAGCGTCTGCGCCGGCTGCACCTGCCGCAGCACCTCGGCCAGATGTGTGCCGTCGATGTTGGAGACAAAAAACATCCGGATGGTGCGCTTGGCGAACGGTTTCAGCGCCTCGCAGGCCATGGCCGGGCCGAGGTCGGAGCCGCCGATGCCGATGTTGACGATGTTGCGGATGCGCTTGCCGGTGTGCCCCTTCCACACGCCCTTGCGCACCTGATCTGCGAAGGCGCCCATCCTGTCCAGCACGGCGCGCACGTCGGGCATGACGTCCCGGCCGTTCACCTGGACCGGCTCATCGGCCGGGTTGCGCAGCGCCGTGTGCAGCACGGCGCGGTTCTCGGTGCGGTTGATGGGCTCGCCCGTGAAAAGAGCCTCCGTCCACCTGCGCAGTTCGGCCGCCTCGGCCAGGCCCACCAGCCGCTTCAACAGCGCGGGCGTGACGCGGTTCTTGGAGTAGTCGAGCGTCCAGCCGCAGGCGCGAAGCGTCATCTTCTCCGCACGCTGCGGATCCTGCGCAAACAGGTCGCGCAGATGCAGATGACGGGTGGCGGCGATCTCGTGCTGTACAGCCTGCCAGGCGGTGGAGTTCATGGGGTGTCCTTCGGGGCGGTGATCGGTGAGCGGTGAGCGGTGAGCGGTGAGCGGTGAGCGGTGAGCGGTGAGCGGTGA
>JBAWXQ010000385.1:0-1734 GCA_037144015.1 bacterium | reverse complement strand
TCCACCCGCCACCGAACCCCGAACCCTGAATCCTTATTCTTCAACCAGAGCCCTCCATGCCAAACCCTTCCACCAACCCCCTCGTCCTCTTCGTCTGCACCGGCAACATCTGCCGCAGCCCCATGGCTGAAGCGCTCCTTCGCCACCACCTGCCGCCGGACACACCGTGGCGCGTGGCATCAGCCGGAACCTGCGCCTTCGACGGCGATGCTCCCAGCGAAGAGATCATCGAAGCCCTGGCCGAGAAGGATGTCTCCCTGCCGGATCACCGCAGCCAGCGGCTCACGGAGAAGCTGATCCGCGAGGCGCAGGTGATCGTGGCTCTGACACGCAGCCACCGGGACGACATCCTCGACCGCTTCCCCGCCGCCCGGCAGAAGGTGTTCCTGCTGAAGTCGTTCGACACGCGGGCCGGCGACGACAAGGACGTACCGGACCCCATTGGCGGCAACCTGCCGGTCTACCGCCGCTGCCGCGACAACATCGCGGCCGCAATTCCCGGGCTGGCGGATTTCCTGGGCGAATTGATGTTGAAAGCTCAGGCATAAGGACGACCGGCCTTTTCGCGAACGTGCCTTTAGCTGCTCATTTCCATCCCGTCCGCAATCCAATCCTTGTCGTGAGCCTGATCCATTCGAACCGCAGATTGTTGAATGTCCAACCGCAGACTGCTGAAGTCAAATGCCTGCCGCCAACCCATTACTTTGGAACCGCACCGCACTCTTGTGACCGCCCGGTGGGTGGGCTATGATGCCCCTTGTTTTTCAGGAGACCCCATGCGCATTCTTTCCGGCATCCAGCCCTCGGGCAAACTGCACCTCGGCAACTACTTCGGCATGATGCAGCCCGCGCTTCAACTGCAGGAGCAGGGCGAGGCGTTTTTGTTCATTGCCAACTACCACGCCCTCACCACGGTCAGCGACCCTGCCCGGCTGCGGGAGGACACCTTCGACGTGGCCCTGGACTTCCTGGCCTGCGGCCTGGACCCCCGGCGGACCGTCTTCTTCCGGCAGAGCGACGTGCCCGAGGTGACGGAGTTGACGTGGCTCCTCTCCACCATCACCCCCATGGGGCTGCTGGAGCGCTGCCACTCGTACAAGGACAAGCTGGCCAGAGGAATCGCCGCCTCGCACGGCCTCTTCAGCTACCCGGTGCTCATGGCCGCGGATATTCTGCTCTACCAGTCCAACCTGGTGCCGGTCGGCCGCGACCAGAAGCAGCACGTCGAGGTCACGCGCGACATCGCCATCAAGTTCAACAACCAGTACGGCAGCGTCTTCACCATCCCCGATCCCTCCATCCGCGAAGAGGTGGCCGTGGTGCCCGGCATCGACGGCCAGAAGATGTCCAAGAGCTACGGCAACACCATCGACCTGTTCGGCGACCTGAAGGAAACCCGGGCGCGCATCATGCGGATCGTCTCCGACAGCACACCCCTGGAGGCGCCGAAAAATCCCGACACCTGCAACATCTTCGCGCTCTACAGGCTCTTCGTCTCCCCGGACGAACGCGAGGCCATGGCCGCGCGCTACCGCGCCGGCAACTTCGGCTACGGCCACGCCAAGAAAGCGCTGGCTGAGGCCTTTGAAGCCAGGTTCGCACCGCTGCGCAAACGCCGCGAGGAACTCGCACAAAATCGCGACTACGTCGAGGGTGTTCTGCGCGACGGCGCCGCCCGCGCCCGCGCCGAAGCCCGCAAAACCCTGACCGCGGCGCGGCAGGCCATGGGGATCG
>JBAWXQ010000384.1:0-1738 GCA_037144015.1 bacterium | reverse complement strand
GGCCACAGAGAAAGAAAGAGAGCACAGAGAGAAATTCATGATGCTGCGGCCGGCTTGCCGGCCGCAGTCAGGCATTTCTGTCTTATGCTTTTTGTGGCCAGGGTGGCAATTCTTGCCGGTCAGTCTCGATTCCGGCGGCATCATCGTTTCACAAATAGGCGAAGGGCCTCTCGTCAATCACCGCCGCACCTGTCGCTAATCGGCTACACGCATTTTGCACTTTATCCGGTTCACGGGATAAGGTAGTATCTATTCATTGGGTTTACCCAAGATGGAAAGGACAGCAACGCATGGCCGACGCATCCCAGGGCGAGATCAACAAGCCGAGCGCATTCATCTCCGAGCGCCACCGTAATCCGGCTGAGACCATGGCGCAGGGGCCGAAAGCCAGCTACCTGTGGGCGGGCCTTTGCGCCATCGTCGCGACCATTGTGTTCGGCATCCTGCTCGCGGTACTGTACATGGACTGGACGGCGCTCAACCCTGCCTGAATTTCCGTTCCCGGAAATTGCGCAGTTGGCTGGCAGGAATGCTAGCAGCTTGTCGGACGTAGCCTCAGCTCTTCACAAACTTTGTGCCGACAAAGCTGCTAGTTTGGGGGGACGCAGCCGGCAGACGCCGGATAACCGTGCAATCCGCGACCAAAAAATGCATCCGGCACAATTTTCTGTCTGTAACTGAGTTTTCGCAACCCGCGGGCAGCGGGTGTCTCAACTAGCAGCCGGGTCGGCAAACAGCTTGTTCCTCCACAAAGTTAAGTCCGACAGGCTGCTAGGGCGGTTATTATGGCGCGCTTGTTCCGGCGAGTTGCGGATCTGGCGATTCACGTCCGGGACCTGCTTTTCTACGCTCCTGCCGCGCGCTGGACGGCCATCACCTGCCTCGCCGTCTTCCTGATTCAGCGGGTCTGCGGCCGTGTTGAATGCTTCCCGGGATACTCGTTTGAGTACCTGCTCCTGCACTGTTTCGGCCTCTGCCCTGCGCTGCTGGCCTCCGGGTTTGCCTGGCAGCTGGTGACGTACCTGTTTCTGCACCTGAACGGGGTGCACCTGGTTTTTAACACGCTGGCCATCCTGCTGCTGGGGGCAGGGGTGGAGATGGAGATCGGCACCCGGCGGTTCCTGCGCCTGTTCCTCCTGGGCGGAATCGTGGGCGGCCTGGCCTGGGCGCTGTTCGACCTGTCGGCCGTGCGTCTTTCCGGCGCCACGGGGAATGCACCGGCCTGGCTGCGGGCGCTTGCCGCAGCCGCAGTTCAGCACCGCGTCGTGACATCCGAGGGAAACGCCATCTGCATCGGCGCCTCCGGGGGCGTGTATGCGCTGGTGGGCGCATGCGCCGCGCTGTTCCCCAGGCGCCGCGTGCTGCTCTTCCTGGTCTGGCCCATACGCGCCCGTCGCCTGGCCATCGCCCTCGGCCTCGGTGCTGTGGCCCTGGCCATCTACGGGCTTGGGAATGTCGCCCACCTGACGCACCTGGCCGGCGGCATTGCCGGCTATCTTTACGGCCTGCACCTTGCCGCCGACGGCTGGGGCGACGAGGACGAGAGCGGCTGAGCAGCGGCCGTAACCAGCAGCCGGCCCAGCCTCCGAAACTGCGAGAGGTACGCGCGAGGAATTCCAGCTATGGAACAGGCTCACGGTTGCTGTCTTTGCCATTCCCCAGTGCATGGCCTATGCGCTGCTGGCATGGCATCCCGGTCGATCGGCCCCGTTGCCGGTGTCTCCGGTTCTGGAACCGC
>JBAWXQ010000383.1:0-1738 GCA_037144015.1 bacterium | reverse complement strand
GTCAAGGGTTCGCAGATTCGCAATACTATCGTTAATTTATGCAATTAAGCACTAGCAGCCTGGTCGGCAGACGATTTGTGCCTCCACAAGGCTAAGTCCGACAGGCTGCTAGGGTTGAACTGCGGCAGCGCAACCGGTAGAGTGTCTCCGACATGCGGAAGCTTTTTATCCTGATCGGCGTCACGCTTCTGGGCTGGCTGGGCTGGTGGCTCGGGGCGTGGTTCGGGCTGATGACCGGGTACATTCTGAGCGGCATCGGCAGCATGGCCGGCGCCTATCTGGGGTGGCGCCTCCACCGCGATTATTTCGAGTGACGCGGGGGAATCCTTCCGTGAGCCGCTTCGCAGACTGGAGAGCCTCGTGTATCCGGAACCGTGGCAGTGGCTGATCCTGGGCGTGGCCGCGATGATCATCGGCGTGTCCAAGACCGGCATCCCGGGCCTGGGGATCCTGGCCGTGACCCTTGTGGCGCTGGTGATGCCAGCCCGGCAGTCCACGGGGATGATCCTGCCGATGCTGATTGCCGGCGACATTTGCGCTGTGGCGTACTACCGCCTGCATGCGTCGTGGAAATACATCCTGCGGCTGGCGCCGTGGGCGGTGACGGGGATCCTGGCCGGCACGTGGGCGCTGGGGCGGCTGAACGACGCGCAGATCCGGCCGCTGATCGGTGCCATCGTGCTGGCGCTGGTGATCGGCAACATCTGGCTGACGTACCGCCCCGGCCTGCGGGAGCGGCTGCAGGAGTCGCACGCGCTGGCGGCCGGCGTCGGCATCCTGGCCGGGTTCACCACCATGGTCGCGAACGCGGCCGGCCCGATCATGATCATCTACCTGCTGGCCATGGGGCTGCCCAAGAACGTGTTCCTGGGCACGGCCGCGTGGTACTTCCTGCTGCTCAACCTGTTCAAGGTGCCGTTCAGCGCGGGTCTCGGGCTGATCACGTGGCCGTCGCTGACGCTCAACGCCGCGCTGCTGCCTGCAATCCTGTTGGGCGCCGGACTGGGCGCGCGGTTTGCGAAGCGCCTGCCGGAAAAGGCCTTTTCCCTGTTGGCGCAGGTGCTCGCAGCCGCAGCGGCGGTCAAGCTGCTGGCGCCCTAGCAGCCTGTCGGACTTAGCCTTGTGGAGGCACAAATCGTCTGCCGACCAGGCTGCTAGTTGGGCAACCCGCTGCCCGCGGGTTGCGAAAACTCAATTACAGCCAAAAAATTGTTCCGGCTGCTCTTTTGGTTGCGTATTACGCGGTTATCCGGCGTCTGGCGGTTGTATCCCGCTAAACGAAGCACACGGTTTCATAAATACGATGACGCGTCGTCCGTCGTCCTCGTTCTCGTTCTCGTTCTCGAAATCTCCTCCGCCGGAGGGGTACCCGAAGTCCGCGGTGGGTTTGTTTCGAGGACGACGGACGAGGACGCTCATACGTCACCAAACTTTCCACCGTGTGTATTAAGAGCTTATCCGTAAACCACTCTTCGCGCTGCGGCCGCGCAGGGGACTGCGCGGCCCACCCTGCTTTTCATACGTGTTCGGAAAGGTGGGGCGGCCGCTCCGCGGGCGCCCAAAGCGCGAGAAGTTGTTTACGGATAAGTTCTAAGTGTGCCCGCCAACCGCCACCCTCCACCCTCCGCAACTGTCCTTCAATCGGACGACGATCGCGGTGGACGATTGCCTTGCTCCTGAAAGGCGCACGGCGGCGCTGTGTAGTGCCGCGCGTCCACGCGCGGCCATTGCGCATGGT
>JBAWXQ010000382.1:0-1760 GCA_037144015.1 bacterium | reverse complement strand
CCGCTCACGCCGGCGCCGAGAACCAGCGCGCGGGAGTTGTCGTATGGGGGATGGGGTGGAAGCATGTCGGGATGCGTCTATGAGGGGGGCGGATGGGACGTATGGGACGTATGGGACGTATGGGACGTATGGGACCTATGGGACGGATGGTATGGGACGGATGGGACTGCCGAAGGTTACCGGTTGCTGGACAATGGCTTTTCCAGGAGCGCCGTGGCCAGGCGCTCGAGGCCGATGCCGCGCGAAGCCTTTACCAGGACCGCGTCGCCCGGCCGCACCCAGGCCGCCGTGTCCGCGGCAGCGGCCGGCGCATCCGGATAGCGCCACACCTGCTGCGCCGGAAATCCCGCGGCCACGGCCTCGTCCGCAATCCAGCGGGCGCGCGTGCCCACGCACACCAGCACCTGCCACGGCCCGCCGGCCACGGCGCGGCCGATCTCGCGGTGCAGCTGTTCCTCGGCGGCGCCAAGCTCCAGCATGTCGCCGAGCGCCACCACGCGGCGCCCGGCGTCCGGCAGTTGTGCAAAGGTCTGGAGCGCGCCGAGTATGGCGGGCGGGTTGGCGTTGTAGGCATCGTTGATCACCGTAAGCCCGTTGGCCTCGATCCGCTGCCAGCGCATGGGCGGGAGCTGCAGGTGCAGCAGCGCGCCGGGGAGCGCCTCCCACGGCACGCCTGCCTCGCGGGCCATGCCGACGGCGAGCAGCAGGTTGGTGCCGTGGTGGCGGCCGGAAAGCCCCGTGTGCAGCCGCACGGTGCGGCCGGTGGCGCGCTCGCGCACGTCGACCTCGCCGGCCCAGGCGTCCAGCACGCGCGCGCTGTAGTCGGCATCTTCGCGCACCAGCGACACGGCCACGACCCGCGCGCGCGCCTGGCGCCGGAGATAGTCGAAATGGGCCCCGTCGGCATCGAGCACGACAAAACCGTTCGACGGCACGGCGCGCAGCAGGTCGGCCTTTTCGCTGGCAATGGCCGCAACCGTGCCGAAGTGCTCGATGTGCGCCGGCCCCACGGCCGTCACCACGGCCGCATCCGGCTGCAGCACGCGGCAGAGCGCGCCGATCTCGCCCGGGTGGTTCGACCCCAGCTCAAAGATTCCACGCGGCACATCGGCAGGCGTGGCCAGCAGGCTGAGCGGCAGGCCGATTTCGTTGTTGAGGTTGCCAACCGTGGCGGCCGTGGCGCCGGCAGCGCGGAAGAATGCGGCGATCAGCTCCTTGGTGCTGGTCTTGCCCACGCTTCCCGTGACACCTGCCACAACGGTCTTCCAGGTGCGGCGATACGCGGCGGCAAGAGCGGAGAGCGCCGCGCGCGTGTCATCCACGCGCAGCAGCGGCAGCGCGGCGCGGCTGCGCCAGTCACGGCGGACCATGGCCGCAGCCGCGCCGCGGGCCGCGGCCTGAGCGACAAAATCGTGCCCGTCCAGTCGCTCGCCACGGATGGCCACATAGAGCGCGCCGGGGAGGATCTTCTGCCCGTTGTTCGAAACGCCGCGCACGGTCACCGGCGCGCCTTCCCATGCGCCCGCAGTCCAGGCGGCGAGTTGGCCGGGGGCGAAGGCGGGGGGTTGGGTATCAGGCATCGACATGGCCGGGTAGTTTGGCAGAAACACGACGGCGCGCCAAGTGGAAGGGACGTCCCCAAAACTGCGGCCCCCGAAACTGCGCGAGCGAAGCGCGCGGAATTCTCGCAGAACGGGGACGTTCTGCTGTTCCTCACACCTGCGCGGCCAGCAGGCGCACCTGCTCGCGGTCGTCGAAGG
>JBAWXQ010000381.1:0-1760 GCA_037144015.1 bacterium | reverse complement strand
AGCACCCGGCATGCGCCTGTTCAGCAACTTGCCCGTGCGGCGGAGCGCCCGGGCCACCTGCGCTTCGCGCGGCCTGATTCGTCCTTCTTCTTTTCCTGGGGGCGGTGGCCCGCGCGTTCCGCCGCGCGGGCGAGCGGCAGAAGGCGGGCGCCTCAATTTGTGCTGGTCTTTGACCGGGCGCGCGCCGATAATTTCAGACCAACACGAAAGGGCAAACCATGGGCGGATTTTTTGGCGTTGCATCCAGGACCGACTGCACCACCGACATCTATTACGGCACGGACTACCACTCGCACCTCGGCACCATGCGCGGCGGGCTGGCGGTCATGGGCGAGGACGGCCCGATCCGCTTCATTCACGACATCACCAACTCCCAGTTCCGCTCCAAGTTCGAGCATGACGTGCGCCGGATGAAGGGGAAGCAGGGCATCGGCGTCATCAGCGACTACGAGGACCAGCCGCTGCTCATCGGCTCGCATCTGGGCACCTATGCCATTGTCACCGTGGGCGTGATCCAGAACCTGGCCGCGCTCACCAAGGCCGCCTTTGGCAAGCGCGCCACGCACTTCTCGGAGATGAGCGGCGGCCGCATCAACCCCACCGAGCTTGTGGCCACGCTGATCAACCGCGAGTCGTCGTTCGTCAAGGGGATCCGCAGCGCCCAGGCGCAGATCGAGGGGTCCTGCTCGATCCTGATCCTGGCGCCGGACGGCCTGTATGCGGCGCGCGACCGTTTCGGCCGCACGCCGGTGGTGATCGGCCGCAAGGCCGGCGCCCATGCCGTGGCCATGGAGAGCAGCGCCTTCCCGAACCTGGGGTACGAGATTTCGCGCTTCCTCGGCCCGGGTGAGATCGTCAAGGTGACCGGCTCCAGCGTGCGGCAGCTGCAGGCGCCGGGCAGGGAGCTGAAGATCTGCTCGTTCCTGTGGGTCTACTACGGCTACCCGTCCTCGACCTACGAGAACATCAACGTGGAGGTGGCGCGCAACCGCTGCGGCGCGGCGCTGGCGCGGCGCGATCAGTCGCAGGTGGACCTGGTGGCCGGCATCCCGGACTCGGGCACCTCTCATGCCATCGGCTACGCCAACGAGGCTGGCGTGCCGTTCGGGCGGCCGTTCGTGAAATACACCCCCACCTGGCCGCGCAGCTTCATGCCGCAGGTGCAGGAGCACCGCGACCTGATCGCCCGCATGAAGCTGATTCCGATCAAGGAAATGATCACCGGGCGGCGCCTGCTCTTCTGCGAGGACTCGATCGTGCGCGGCACGCAGCTGCAGGACATCATCCAGCGGCTGTACGACTACGGCGCGCGCGAAGTCCACATGCGGCCCGCCTGCCCGCCGCTCGTCTACGGCTGCAAGTTCCTCAACTTCTCCCGCTCCCGCTCGGTGATGGACCTGGCCGGCCGGCGCGCGATCCAGGAGCTCACGGGGCGCGACAAGCCGTCCGAGACGGAGCTGAAGCAGTTCTCCAAGCCCTGCTCCGGCAAGTACTGCGCCATGGTGGAGCGGATCCGCAAGCGCCTGAAGCTGACCACGCTGCAGTACCAGCAGCTTCCGGACCTCGTGGAGGCCATTGGCCTGCCCAAGGAAAAGCTCTGCACCTACTGCTGGGACGGGGCGGAGTAGGCGGCCGGCGGCTACCCATCCTGTGCGAAACGATGCCCACCACCTCAAACGCCGAGCCGCGGGCCGTGTTGTTCGAGCCCGCGAGCGGAATGTGGCTGTCTTTCCTGTCGCCGTGTCGCATCTTCACGACGC
>JBAWXQ010000380.1:0-1788 GCA_037144015.1 bacterium | reverse complement strand
TCCTCCGGGGGAGCGTCCTCCGGTGCGGCGTGGGGTGTCTGAGCGTGCAGGCGGGTTCGGGCGAGAGTTCCTGCTGCGCGACTGCGCTACGAGGAGTTCTGGAAGCGGAGTTGGCCGACAGGGGGGATGTCGGGCGGTATGGGGACGAAAGCCAGGCTGCTGCGGAGCATCTCGATCAGCTTGACGTCCGAGACTTTGCGGCAGGCGCGCGTGAGCCGCCGGAGCATGCCGTTGACGAGCAACTGCCCCAACACGTAGGCCACCTGCATGAACACATGCAGGTTGTGCGCGGCCGTGGTCTCTGCGCAGAAGGCGTGCTCCAGCCCGAACCCGCCGTTCTTCTCGACATTGAAAAGGGTTTCGACCTCCTGCCGGGCGCGGCCCCCGTCGTTGACGATCTTGTCGACGCGTTCTGGAGTAACCAGCAGGTTGGTGGCCCACGCCCACAGGGTGGCGGATTCGGGGCCGATCTCGCCGAGGAAGATGACCTGGAGCTCGTGATCGCCGAACGGCACGCGGTCGGACCAGCGCATGGTCTGTTCGACCTCGCCGTGTTCGCCCCGCCGCCGACAGAACTGGACGTTGGCCGGACTCATCAGCATGATCTGGACGGCCTCGTCCCAGGCCGTCGGCTGCCGCCCCTCGCGCAGGGTGGCGATAAATTTCCACTGGTACTCCCGGCATCGGTCGAAGACGGCCTTGACGGGGTAGAGGCCATCGAGCAGGAGGCAGACGGGCAGACGCGGAAACTCCCGCTTCAGTCGTTCCGTGATGCGCAGGAAGGCGTTGAGTTCGCAGTCCTCCTTGTCCCGGACGAGGTCGTGCATGTCCGCGAACTCGCTCATGAGCGGTATCCGGAGCCCAAACGGGCCGACCAGCACCGCCTCCACGACGTACCGGTAGCGGGCGGGGCCGTCGTCAGACTCTCGCCCACGATCCATCAGCGTCCCGTCGACGGCGATCAGCCACCAGTGTTCGAACAGCCGGCCCCGATCAAGCAGCCGCATCTCCGTCAACCGCCGGGCGATGCGCAGGGGCAGCGTGGCGAAGGCGTCCGTCAGAACCCGCGCCAGGTGGTGCACGACGTTGCCCGAGCAGGTGACGGTCCGCCGGGCGCCCAGCCGCTCCTCGTCCCAGACCTCGCCGCCCAGGCGGAGCAGGTTTTCGGGCATGGCCCCGCTGTTGCGGTCGGCGTCGAAGGCGTTGCGCGACCCGCCGCGCAGCAGGAAGGTGGCGATGGCCTGCCACTGGATGTGCCGGAACGAGTAGGTGCACATCTCCCGGACTCGAGGGTCGGGCATCTCGTCCAACCATCTGTTCAGGTCCGGGAAGACGTGCCTCACGACGCTGGCGAGGCGGGCCCCGTAGTCCGTCCCGTCGGGGGCCGGGCCCGCTTTGCGGCCCGGCGGACGGATCCATGCCTTCGGACGATGGCCAGGCTCTGCGCCGTGACCTTCCTGACCAGCCGCTTGAACCGCTTGTACTCCTTCGTCCATGCCTGCACCTCCGGGACCAGCTCGATCGGCACGTAGACCGTGCGGGTCTTCCCCTTCTGTTTGAAGGTGACCTGCCACCCGGGGGTGCGTCGCCCCGCGCGCAGGAACTTGCTGAGCGTGCCCTCCATGAACACGCCGATCCCGGCTATCTCCCGCATCGCGGCTTCCCGCAACCGGTGGTGCCGGCACTCACTGGCTTTTTTGGCTTTCATGAGACTAAGTATAGCACCTTAGTCTATTTAGGCAATAAAAAAAGCGCCCCGAAGAAAAAAGTTATTAACAGACACACCCG
>JBAWXQ010000379.1:0-1789 GCA_037144015.1 bacterium | reverse complement strand
TATGGAAAAACAACTGATCGATCACGAACGGGTGCGGCGCACGCCGCCCCAATTTAGCTGGGTGGACCATCGGCTGGTGCGCGGCAATTACCTGATGCGGGCCTCGGCGCCGGCGTGGGCCTTGTACCTGGTGCTGGTCACCGTCGGGGACGAACATGGCCTGAGTTACTACGGGGAGCGCACCCTCGCGCGCCTGCTGTCCCTGAGCGAAGACGGGGTGGCGGAGGCGCGCCGCCAGCTCATCGCGGCCGGCGTGCTCGCCTATGCGGAACCGCTCTACCAAGTGCTCGGCCTGGCGACGGCTCCGGCCACCGCGCCCACGCTGACGTCGGCCCCCGCTCGCCCGCTGGCGGCGGCGCCAGCCCGGGAGGTGGCGTCATGATCGACTACGACCTGTATTGTAAAATCAAGCACGCGGCCGCGGCCGGTCACACGCCGCCGCAAATCGCCCAGGCCCTCCACCTGCACGTGCAGACCGTGCGCCGCTGGCTCGCGCTGGAGCGCTACGCCCGCCGGCGGGACGCGGACGCGCCGCGCCCGAGCAAGCTCGACGCCTACAAGGGCGCGATCGCGCGGTGGCTCGAAACGCATCCCTTTACCGCGATGCAGCTCTGGCACAAGGTGCGCGAGCAGGGCTACACCGGCGGCTACTCGATTCTCAAGGACCACGTGCGCCGCGTGCGCCCCCGTCACCCGGAGGCGTTTCTCACCCTGAAGTTCGCGCCGGGCCAGTGCGCCCAGGTGGACTGGGGCAGTTTCGGCGCGGTCGACGTGGACGGCACGCGACGGGCGCTGAGTTTCTTTGTCATGGTCCTGGGCCATAGCCGCTGGCTCTACGTCGAGTTTACCCTCGGCCAGAGCCAGGAGTGGTGGCTGGGCTGCCAGCAGCGCGCCTTTGAAAAACTCGGTGGCGTGCCGCGCGAAGTGATGGTGGACAACTGCAAGACCGCGGTCCTCTCGCACGTGCCGGGGACGGCGCCGGTGTTCAACGCGCAGTATCTGGATTTTGCGCAGCACTACGGCTTCCAGATCAAGGCCTGCGGCCCGGCGCACCCGCAGTCGAAGGGCATGGTGGAAAACGCGGTGGCCTACGTGAAGAAGAGCTTCCTCGCCGGCCGAACGATCAACCGCTTCGCGGAACTCGCGCCGGCGGCGGGCCTGTGGCTGGAAACCGTGGCCAACGTGCGCCTGCACGCAGAAACGCAAGTCCGCCCCGTGGACCGCCTGCCCGAGGAACGCGCCGCGCTCCTTCCGCTCAACCCCGTGCCGTATGCGGCGGTGCGGACGTTGACGGTGCGGGCGTCACGTCGTTGTCGGGTGACCTTGGAGACGAACCGCTACTCGGTGCCGCCCAAGCAGGCCGGCGCGCTGCTCACCCTGCAACTGACGAGCGACTGGGTGCGCCTCTACGCCGAGACCACGCTGGTCGCCGAGCATGCGCGCAGTTTTGCCCGCCGGGCCGATCTGGAGAACCCCGAGCACGTGCGCGAACTCGAGGAGCGAAAGCGCCATGGGGCGCGCCAGCGTTTGCTCCTGCGCTTCCTGGAACTGGCGCCGGCGGCGGCGGCCTATCAACGCGGGCTGGAGGAACGGCGCCTGAACGCCGGCCAGCACGTGGCGCGCATCCTCGGCCTGGTGCCCACCTACGGGGCCGAAGCCGTCGGCCGCGCCCTCGCCGACGCGCAGGAACTCGGGGCCTACGCCAGCGACTATATCGTCAACCTGCTCGAGCAGCGGGCGCGGCGCCTGCCGGAGCCGGGCCCCTTGCACCTCACCCGCGCCGACGCCA
>JBAWXQ010000378.1:0-1793 GCA_037144015.1 bacterium | reverse complement strand
CTTGTGAGTGACGAGTTCTCCTGAGGTTTTCAGGCTTTGACCGCGGCGGGCTCACGGCGGCGCAGTTCGGTCTGCCGGTCAGCAATCTTGACGGAGAGGTCGACGCAACGGTCGACGAGCAGGCGGAAGCGTTTGAAGTTGGCCAACTGAGGGCGCAAATCGGCGACGTCGTCCGGGCGGACGTAACGCGTCCGGCTACGCATCTGATGCGTGTAACTGAGCTGCCAATACGCGCCGGTTTTGGCGGCCGGGTCCTTGTATTGTTGGGTGAGGGTCCCCGGACGCATGGGCCCGATCTTCCCGAGTGCCGTCTGCGTGAGGGTCAGTTGCTTTTGCCATTTGGCGAGTGGTGCGTCGTCCATGCACCAACGCTGAACCGGGGGACGGACGGGTCAATCTCCCGCCCAGAAAAAATCGACGGATTTTCGAGCGGGAAACGCCGTTTGCTCTTGCCGTATAGCATTGCAATGCTATACGACGGGCGATGCAACTCTGGCTGCTGTGGTGGTCCTTGGTCGAACAACTCCGTCCGGCGTGCACCCGCACCCGCACGTTCTGCTGGCTGGCCATCAGCCTCGCCGCCCTGAGCGTCCGCTCCGATCTGCAGGGCGGGGTCTCCAGCTGTGTGCGCGCGCTGGGGCTGAAGTCCCGCACCTATCTGCGCCTGCTCGCCTTCTTTCACAGCTCCGCGCTGTGCCCAGACCACTTGGCCCGCGTCTGGACCGCGCTGGTCCTGCGCACGCATCCCGGCGTGCACCGGGTCAGCGGCTTTTTAGTGGTGCTCGCCGACGGACTGAAAAAGGCCAAGTGCGGCCGCAAGATGCCAGGCGTCAAATCCCTGCACCAAGTCTCCGACCAGAACACCAAGCCGGAGTTTATCATGGGGCACAGCTGCCAGGCCCTCGCGCTGTTGTGCCGCGTCGCCGGCTCCTTTCAGGCCGTACCGCTTTGCGCCCGCATTCACGAAGGACTCGTCTTCTCCAACCGCGACCGTCGCACCCTGCTCGACAAGCTCCTGCTGCTGCTGCAAAGCCTGCGTCTTCCGGAGCCAGTCCTGTTGGTCGCCGATGCCTACTACGCCTGTGGTAAGATTGTCCGCGGCCTGCTCGCCCAAGGCGGTCATCTCATCTCTCGGCTCAAAAAGAATGCCACGGCTTATGAGCTACCGCCGGTGGTGGTCAAACCACGCCGCGGCCGCCCACGCCGCTATGGCAAAAAGATCAAGCTCGTCGACCTGTTCGCCGGCCCCCTGCTCACCCTGCCCAGCCCGGCCTATGATGAACCCGGCATCACCCTCCAGTACTGTGTGCGCGATCTCCTCTGGCGCCCCGTCGGCGCGCTCGTGCGCATTGTCGCCGTCATCCACCCCGTCCGCGGTCGCATCCTGCTGCTCTCCACCAATCTCGCGTTCTCCGCCGAGCAGATCATCGCCACCTACGCCTTGCGCTTCAAAATCGAGCTCACTTTCAAACACGCCCTGCACCTGCTCGGCGCTTGGTCTTATCGCTTCTGGATGCGCGCCATGATCCCCTTGCGCCGCGGCTCGGGTGATCAATTCCTGCACCGGCGCTCCGACGCCTACCGGCACGCCATCCGCAGAAAACTGACCGCCTATCATCGCTACCTCCAGGTCGCGCTCGTCGCCCAAGGTCTCATGCTGTGCCTTTCCGCGCTCGCGCCCAAGCTCGTCTGGGCTCACTTCGGCTCCTGGCTGCGCACCGTGCGCCAGCCCGGCGCTCCCTCGGAGTTTGTCGTCGCCGCCGCGCTGCGTTCTTCCCTCGGTGATTTTCTCG
>JBAWXQ010000377.1:0-1797 GCA_037144015.1 bacterium | reverse complement strand
CCGAGGCCGTGCGCCGCAAGCCGTACAGCGTGGTGCTGCTCGACGAGATCGAGAAGGCCCACCCGGATGTCTTCAACATGCTGCTGCAGGTGCTGGACGACGGCCGCCTCACCGACGGCCACGGCCGCACCGTCAGCTTCCGCAACGCCATCGTGATCATGACCAGCAATGTCGGCTCGGAGTTTTTGGCAGAGGCCGCGGCTGATAAGTCCGACCGGTCTGACAAGGCTGACAAGTCTGACCGGTCTGACAAGTCTGACCGGTCTGACAAATCCGATCTCTCCCCCAAAACTCGCGCCGCCGTAATGGATGCGCTGCGCGCCTCCTTCCGCCCGGAATTTCTCAACCGCCTCGACGAGACCGTGCTCTTCCGCCCGCTGGGCATGCCGCAGATCGAGTCCATTGTGCGGCTGCAGCTCGAGGATCTGCGCGGGCGCCTCGCCGAGCAGGAGCTGAAGCTGGAGGTCACGGAAAAGGCGGTCAAGTGGATTGCCAAAACCGGGTTTGACCCGGTCTACGGCGCGCGCCCGCTCAAGCGCACCATCCAGCGTGAGATCGAGACGCCCGTGGCGCGCCAGATCGTCAGCGCCGCCTACGCGCCCGGCGCAACCGTGACCGTGGATGCGTCGGAGAAAGGGCTGAAGATCCGGTGAGCGGAGACCGGGACCGGACCCCGGAGTCCGGCGACCGGATACCGGAACCCGTACACGGTCACGTTTGACAATTAGTGGTTAATACTGATTCCTTCATGATTCAAACCTCTTCAATCGTCAATCTGCGGTTCGCTCCATCCGCATTCCTGTTGCTCTGCGCGAAAAAGAAACGCAATTTCTCCGCGACCTCGGCGTCTTTGCCGGACCCCGGACCCCGGCCCCCGGCCCCCGGCCCCCGGACTCTGGAATCTCACGCTTTCTCTACCTTGATCCACTCCATCACCTTCACGATCTGCTCATCCCACCGGTCCCAGGTGTGCCCGCCGGGGCCTTCGCTGTAGTCCACCGGCAGCCCGGTCTTGCGGGCGTGGTCGCGGAAGCGCAGGTTGTCGGCGTACAGGAAATCCTCCGTGCCGCACCACTGGTACAGGCGCGGCCGCGGCTTGCGGGACTTGGCAAGCTTTGCGGCCGCGTGCAGCAGGTCGTTCGGCGTTCCCTTGGGGCTTTTGTCGCTGATCAGCTGCAGGATTGCCCTGCGCTCCGCGGACATCCAGATGCCGGTCATATCCAGCGCGCCGGAGAGGCTGGCCGCGGCGGCGTAGCGCTCCGGCAGGTTCAGCGCCAGCTTGAACGCGCCGTACCCGCCCATGGAGAGCCCGGCGGCGAAGTTGTCCTCGCGCCGCGCGGACAGCGGGAAGTACTGGCGCATCAGCTCCGGCAGCTCCTCGCTAAGAAAGCTCCAGTACTTGTTTCCGTGCTGCATGTCCGCATAGAAGCTGCGGTCCACGGCCGGCATCACCACGGCCAGCCGGTAGGCAGCCGCATACCGCTCGATGCTGGTGCGCCGCTGCCAGATGGTGTGGTCATCCGACAGCCCGTGCAGCAGCCAGAGGCAGGCGAGGGGCCGCGCGGGATCTGTGCGCCGGTCCGGCAGGATCACCTCCGCGGAACATGCCAGGTTGAGCGTGCCGGAGCCGAAGTGGGCGTGAAACAGGGCCATGGTGTGCTTTCCTTTCGCGGGGGCAGGGTTAAGAGGGCAGAGGTCAGAGGGCAGAGGTCAGAGGGCAGAGGTCAGAGGTCAGAGGGCAGAGGTCAGAGGGCAGAGGTCAGATGTCATTCTGCAACCGTTGGTTGCTTTGGTAAA
>JBAWXQ010000376.1:0-1799 GCA_037144015.1 bacterium | reverse complement strand
CAAGATTCGAGAACAAGCGCGGGCGGATTGAGCGGGTGGCTAGAAACAGGGGCATTATCCTAGATCCGTAAGTTGAAATCCGCTTCGGCGTGCAAACCACGTGCAGTGCCAACCAGGTCTTGGGATCTGTGCCCACACTCTACGCAGAACGCGCCGATTGCGAGAATGTCCTGGATGAAATGAAAACCAGTGGGGCTTGAGTGGATTCACGACGTCGGACTTGAACCGTTCCAACTGACGTTTCTAGGTTCATGAACGAAATCGCGGTGGTGCACAAGCCTTCCAAGGCGCACCTGGGTTCCAGAGTCAATCCCATGGATGGGCTGGACGCTGATCTGCACCCGGTGGATGCCGCGGACCGAGTTGAGCAGATAGACGGCCGGTGCGGCCAGGGCCTGCGCCCGCGTCACGATGCGCTCGCACAGTTCGCCGCGCTCCAGCAGGACCGCGCGCAGGGTGCCGGGCAGCAAGCCGCACCGCACCGGTGGCGTGCACAGCCGGCCGTCCAGCTCGAAGGCTGCATTGGCGATGGTGGACTCGGTGACCTCGCCCTTTTCATTGAACAGCAGCACATCCTCGTGCCCGGGACAGGCCTTTACCGCGTCTTCGTACACCTGGCGCCAGGTGGTTTTGTGGTAGAGAAACACGTCGCCGGAATCGACGGGGTTTCGGGCCAGCGCAAGGTCGCCAAACTGCCGCGCGGCAGGTGTCAGGGGCGTCGCCTGGCATTGGCAGGCGCCGGAACGGGAAACCACGAGCCGGACCCGGAACAGGGCCTCGACACACGCCGGCAGAGATGGCGCTCCGCAGCCGCCGCCGGCCGCCGTTGGCATCCCGGCGCTTCCGGAAGCCAGGCGCGCCGCGCATCCATCCAGTTCCGCGCGGATGCGGTTGAGGTCCACGCGAAACCCGAAATACGCCGCGGACTGCGCCAGTCGCTTCAGGTGAGGCTCCAGCAGTCCGTAGCCGTCCCCGGGCGACCAGGGCAGCGTCTCAAGCAGGTCAAAGTCGCGCCGGGGCGGGCGCAGCGCCCGGGCCTTGGTCAGGCACTCCGCCTGCTCCGCGTCCGGCTGCGAATCCCAGACAATTCCGCCGCCGACGCCATACTCGGCCGCGCCGGCTGCGCGATTGACCAGGACCGTGCGGATGGCGACGTTGAACTGCGCGCGCCGGCCCGGCGCCACGAAGCCGATGGCCCCGGTATAGACCTGCCGCGGAGAGGTCTCCAGTTCGGCAATGATCTCCATGGCCCGGCGCTTCGGTGCGCCGGTGATGGAGGCCGGCGGAAACGTGGCCTGCAGGATCTCCGTCAGCGGCGCGCGCGTGATGGCCCGGACCGTGGAGGTCATCTGCCAGACCGTGGGGTACTGCTCGACGTCGAACAGCGACGGGGCCTGCACGCTGCCAGCCTCGGCGATGCGCCCCAGGTCGTTGCGCACCATGTCCACGATCATGACGTTCTCCGCCTGGTCCTTGACCGAGGCGCGGAGGGCGGCGGCCCGGGCCTGGTCATCCTCCGCCCACAAGCCGCGCGCCGCAGTTCCCTTCATGGGGCGCGATTCGATCTGCTCGCCATCCAGGCGCAGAAAAAGCTCGGGCGAGGCGCTGCAGACCGCCCACGCGCCGGTGTCCACAAAGGCTGCGTACGGCGTGCCGTCCGGAGCGGCCATTTGCACAAAGAGATCCCAGGGGTCTATGCCGGTCTTCGCCCGCAGCCGATAGGTGAAGTTGACCTGGTAGGTGTCGCCGTCGCGGATGTAGTCGCGGATCGCGTGCAGGCGTTGGCGATATTCCTCCGG
>JBAWXQ010000375.1:0-1839 GCA_037144015.1 bacterium | reverse complement strand
ATCTTTGTCGCGAGCTTTGTCGCGAGCTTTGTCGACAAAGCTCGCGACAAAGCTCTCGACAAAGATGTGACGCATATGCATCGCATGTTACACCGGAACGATCTAATTCGAACGACAGAAATGAGTTCATGTACAGGCGAACGCGGCCGTGCTCCGTCGGCCGAAACCGTTCCTGGCGAGGCCCGGCACGGGGTGCTGATCGACGACCTGCGAACCGCAGATTGACGAATGTCCAGTGCCGATTTTTGAAGGCAACGCCGTATTCGCGGAACGATTCCTTCATGATTCTGACCTCTGACCTCAGACCTCAGACCTCTGACCTCTAACACCTAACCCCTAACGCCTAACCCCGCACCTCGCCCTCCCGCCCCTCGTCCCTCGCCCTTCTTCTTCTTTCCCGCCGGCTGTTCCCGCCACCGTCGGTGCATCCACAGGTACTGCTCCGGGTAGCGGCGGATCAGGAGTTCCAGGCGGCGCGTGAGGTCCTCGATGATCACGCGGGTGTCCTGCTCGCGGTCGCCGGTGGCCGCGGTGCGGAAGATCGGCTGGGTCACGATCATGCGGTAGCGCAGCGGCCCCAGCCGGACAAAGCAGCCGAAGAGCAGCGGAAACCCCGTGATCAGGTGGAGGCGGGCCGGCGAAGAGTGCACGGACGCCGGCCGGCCAAGGAAATCCATCCAGATGCCGTTGCGCCCCGCATGCTGGTCCATCACGATGGCCAGCGCCGCCTTGCGCTCCTCCCAGGAGCGCAGGAGTTCCGGCGAAAACCCCAGCGACTTGGGCAGAATCGTGAGGTTGGTGCGGAAGTGGTCCTGGACGAGGAAACGCTGCACGTAGGGGTTGTTCATGGGGCGGGCCAGGCCAAAGACCGGCCGGAAGAGCGACGCCCAGAACCCCGCGATCTCCCAGCACCCCAGGTGGGCGGTCGCCATCAGCACCGGCTGGTCGGGATTCAGCAGCAGGCCAATGGCTTCGTCAGACGCCTCGACCTCCACATGCTCGCGCCAGTTCTCGCGCGTGAGCACGTGCGGCGCCTTGAGGGTCTCGAGCATGTGCCCGGTAAAGTGGCGGAACGAGGCGCGCGCGATGCGCTGCGCCTCCTGCGGCGAGGCGGCCACGCCGGTTTGCAGCAGGTTGCCGATGGCAATGCCGCGGCGCTCCCGCGCGCAGCGAAACCAGAGGCTGCCCATGGCCGCGCCCAGGCCAAAGGCGCAGCGCGCCGGCACGATGCGCAGCACGGCCCAGACAGCACGCAAGGCGGCGTATTCGAAGAGATGTCGGAGGGTGAGGAGCATGGCAGGGAACCCGTGAGCGCAGGGCTTGGCGCATAGTAGCCACAAACCGCCCCGGACGCCAATACGGAAAGGGGGTGGGGCGTGAGGGAGGGAGAGAACCGCAAAACCGCAGAACCGCAGAGGTTTGTTTTTTGAAGGTGAGAGTGTCGGGAGGGTGATGCGATGAACCAAGCGATGCACCCGCGGCCGATTGCTGGAAAGGAGATAACCGCGGAAAAAAAGTTTGGAGTGCGGCGGCTTGCCGCCGCTTTTCTCAGCCGCGGCTTGCCGCGGCGTACTTTTCGAGTGATGCACACCGCGGGTTAACCACGGAATACACGGACCACACGGAAGGGAATATTTTTAGCTACGGATATCGCGGATTGCCGCGGATTGTGTTGCCGGGCATGTTTGAACAGGAGGAAACGGAAAAAGACAAACCAATCCGCGAGATCCGCGGCAATCCGTAGCTGCATTTGAGTTGGGAACTCATGGTTGGCGCTTGATTAACCTGTCGTACTCCGCATGTGTGCCGATCCACACCCACAGGAATCCAGCAGGGTCG
>JBAWXQ010000374.1:0-1849 GCA_037144015.1 bacterium | reverse complement strand
GGCACACCGCTGGGCGACTCGTGGGTGGCGCATGCCTTCGGCGACCGGCTGGAGGATTGTCTGGGCCCGTTCACGATGGGGGAGGTGGCCGACGCCTTCGCCGATCTCGCCTGCGGATGGCAGGAAGGCCTGGCGGGCTACGCACATGCGCTCCGCAATCTCGCGCCGGACGCCACTGCCGCGCAGCGCCAGCATGCGGCGGAGGAACTTCGCTGCGCGCAGATGATCGCCCTCCAGTTCCGCTCCGCCGCGAACCTCTTCCGCTTCCACCTGGAACGTCAACGCCTCATGGCGGACCGGAGCCTTATCGCGCCGTGCGATTTGCCGCGGACTGAGGCGCTGGAAAGCATCCTTCGCGACGAGATCCGGAATGCGCAGGCCGCGCTGCCACTGGTGGAGGTAGACTTTCGCCTGGGATTCCACCAGGAAGCCCGCGTTTACATGTACGATGCAAGGCTGATCCGTGAGAAGATTGCCCGGATGGAAAATGAACTGGCCGGAGTGGCGGCAGCACGCAACGACCTGCCAGGACACTCCGTCTGAAGGAGCACCGGTATGGAAGACGACATCTACCGCACCTACATGGGCCATGGCCCGCAACGCATCGTCCACTGGGAGCACTGGTCCTGCCCCGACGCAGAGACGTGGCTGACGGGCATCGATTACTACGACCACCCGCGGCTGTGCCGCCTGAAAATGCAGGAACTGTACCCCCAGTTGCGGCTGGGCGTGCCGGAGACCGACGCGCCGAAGCGGCACCTGGAGGCGCAGACGGACGAGGGCAAGGGGCGATGGGGCGACGCCTACCGGGACCATTGGCAACAGGAGGTCGCCACCCAACGGTTCGCCAACCTTGACGAGATGCTGAAGTTCAGTCCGCTCCAGCAGGCTGACTTCACGGGCTGGCACGTCGTGGTGGATGGCGACTACGGCTCCGAGGAGGTCATCTACCAGCGCTACCGGAAGAACTACCCTGCGGAATGGGGTGACAGAGCGCCAGAGGGATCGTCCGCCTCGGTCAGTTTCTACAATACGATGTTCATGTGGCCGATGCTCGTCTTCGGCTATGAGAATTTCCTCAACCTGTGCTTGGAACCCGCGTTCGAGCGGATCATGGACGAGTTTGCGGAGATCAACCGGCGCGTCTTCCGGGCGTTCGCGCGGCTGCCGGTGAATTTCGTCGTCTGCCACGACGACATCGTGCTCAGCAACGGCCCCGTCTGCAGTCCGGCCTGGATGCGCAAGTTCATCTTCCCGCGCTATGAGGAGTTCTGGGGCATCCTGCGGCGGGCGGGGAAGGAAGTGCTCTTTATGGTGGACGGCTGCGTGAACGCGTTTGCCGATGACGTGATGGCCTGCGGCGCCCGTGGCATTATCAGCGAACCGTTCACGGACTACAAACGTCTGGCACGCCGGTACCCGGACTGCTTCCTCGCCGGCGAGGGCGACAACCGTGTGTTGATGCGCAAGAACCCGGACGAGATCCGTGCCATGGTGGCAAATATGGTCGAAACCGGCCGGATGTCGCGCGGCTACATGATGTGCATCGGTAATCACATCCCGTGGAACGTGCCGTCGGAAAGCATCAAACTCTACCTCAACCTGTCTGCAGAACTGGCGCTGCGTTGAGGCGCGTCCGAACGCTGGCGACAAAGGGGTAGCATCACGCTGACGGCGGTCCCGAGCAACGCCAACGCCAACACCGGAAAGAGGTAGATGGCGCGGCCATTCGCAAGCATAGCCGCCACGAGGATCGGCGCGGCAATCACGCCCAGCGAACCGCCGGCAACCACAATGCCCACCGCGCCGCCGCTCCGGTCCGACTGACGTGTTGCGCACAGCGCGACCA
>JBAWXQ010000373.1:0-1854 GCA_037144015.1 bacterium | reverse complement strand
AACATCTATTTCAACCAAATCAGCGGGTCCTATTTCTCGCCCAACATCCACGACTATCCGCTGCTGCATCTCTGGTCGCTCAGCGTGGAAGAGCAATTCTACCTCTTCATTCCCTTGCTCTGCCTCCTGATCTGGCGGCTGCGCCGATCCCGGCTTGCGCCGATTCTGGCGCTTCTCGCCGTGCTCTCGCTGGTCGGCGCCATCTACGCCATGGCGCTCGGCAGGCAGAACAGTGCCTTCTATCTCCTGCACAACCGCGCCTGGGAGCTGCTGGCCGGCTCCCTGCTGGCCATGGTGCCCGCCGCTGCGGCGGACACCCGGTCCGGGGCTGTTACGCGCCTGCTGGAGCGATGGCAGTCTCCGCTTGCCGCCCTCGGGCTGCTGCTGGTGCTGGCTCCGTATGCCTGCCTGTCATCCACCACGTCTTTCCCCGGTGCAACGGCGCTGCCGTCGGTGCTCGGAACCGTGCTGCTCATCGGCTGCGGTCATGGCGGCTGGGTCTCCCGGCTGCTCTCCTGGCGGCCCTTGGTCCTGACGGGCAAGATCTCCTATTCGCTCTACCTTTGGCACTGGCCGGTCACCGTTTTCTGGAAGTATGCAACGTACGATCAATTGCGCGCCTATGACTATGCCGGCATGTTCCTATTGTCGCTCGTGCTGGGTTATCTGTCCTGGCGGTTCGTCGAGATGCCCGTGCGTTCATCGCCCGCCTGGACCCCGCGACGGACATTCGCCTTACTGGCTGGCTGATTGACGCAAGTGACCCCAACGGGTGGTGGTGTCGAATGCCGCTGACGTTCCAATTTACACCACCCGTTGGGCGTGCTGGATTGAGTCAGCCAGCCAGTTTCGCCTTTGCCGCCGCCGGGATCATGCTGCTTGTCGCCACGGGCTTGGCCTGCACCTGTTTCCGTGGCTGGCCAACCCGGCTGCATGTCGAAGCCAACAAGATGGCGCGCAATGAGCTCCCTTCGCTTGCCGTGCAGCGGCTGGTGGGCGCCGGAATCCGCCTCGGCGCCACAGTGGGTTGCCGCATCGAGGACCCGTTCCGGTCCTGTTTTGGCGCGTCCGGAGATCTGGAGCTGGGCACTCCGGGAAAGCAACCGCAACTGCTGCTGATCGGCGACAGCCATGCCTGGAACCTCCAGTACGGCCTGGCCATGTTACTGCAGGAGCGGCAGCTCGCCGGGTACGCCATGACGCGCCCCAATACCGTCATGTTCCATGTGCACGCTGAGCCTGCCGGCCATGTCCTGGAATGGCTGGCCAGGCAGCCAGACGTCACCGGGGTCGTTCTCGCCTCGCGCTGGATGGACTATGCGCCCGGCGGCTCAAACCCGGTCCAGCCGCCCGAGGCGTGGGACCTGCAGCTCGAGGAGTTTGCGAAGCGGCTCCAGGCCATGCGCCGGACGCTTTTCGTGCTGGCCGACATCCCCGGCTACGATTACGCCCCCTCGGATATTGCGGCACGCATGAAAATCATCCCGCCGCGGCAGCTCGAGCCGGGCTGGAGCGATCACGCGCAGCCCGCCGAAACCTATGACCGCATGCAGGGCGCCATCAATCGCGTGCTGGAGGATATCTGCCGGAAAACCGGCGCCGTGTTTGTTCCCGCGCACCTGGCCCTGCGAAAAGGGGAACGCTACATCTCCTTCGACGAGCAGGAGGGCTGCTGCGTTCCCCTCTATGGCGATGCGAACCACCTGACGCATGCGGGCTCGTTGCTGACCGCGCGTTTTTTCGCACCCTATCTGTTGCCGGAAGCCCCCTAGCAGCTTGTCGGATTTAGCGCTGTACCTTCACAAACTTTGTGCCGACCAAGCTGCTAGTTTGGGGAAGCCCGCTGACGGGCGA
>JBAWXQ010000372.1:0-1869 GCA_037144015.1 bacterium | reverse complement strand
CACGGTGATCCGCTGAAGCGCGATAAAGTGTTATCGGACAAGGCCGGCATTATTTTCTGGCTAAATTGGTAGTGCTGTGCAGGGTGGACCGTGGCATGTCAGGCTCCTCCACCTACCTCAATCTCGCGCGCGTGCAGGTTCGCGCCGCGCGGGCCGACGAGAACGCGCGCTGCGAGCAGGAACTCGCGGCGCATCATTACTTGCCGGTGGCGCAGGTGGCCGGGGACCGCGGTTGGCAGATCGCCGAGTGCGACGGCCAGTGGGTGGCGGTGCTGCTGTGGTGTGCGGCGGCCAAGCGCCTCAAGGCCCGCGAAGCGTGGGTCGGCTGGGACCCGCGCACGCGCGCGGAGCGTTTGAAACTCGTCGTGCAACAAGCGCGCTTCTGCCTGCTGCACACGCAGCCCAACCTCGCCAGCCGCGTCCTCGGTGAAGCGGTGCGGCACCTGCCCGACTGGTGGCAACAAGCCCACGGCTACACTCCGCTGCTCGCCGAGACCTTCGTGGATCCACAGCGCTTCGAAGGCACCTGCTACCGGGGCGCCGGCTGGGTGGAAGCCGGCGCCACCGCGGGCCACCGCCGCGCCGGCCGCGACTACTACGAGCCCGGCGCCGGGTTGAAAAGTGTCTGGCTCAAACCCCTGCGGCCGGACGCGGCCGTCCTCCTGCGCGGCCCCCTCGCCACGCTGCCCGCGGAGTGCCGGGCCGCGCAACCCGTGGCGGCGATGGGGGTCCTGCCCGTCAAACTCGCGCAGGCCGAGTCGCTCTTCGCCGCGTTCGGCCGGGTGCCCGATCCGCGCGCCCGCAACAGCCACCACCGCCTGGCCACCGTCCTCACGATCACCGCCCTGGCGATCCTCATGGGCCGCCAGCGCCCGGCCGACTTCGTGCGTCTGGCCCAGCAACTCAACGCCCGCCAGCGTCAGGCCCTCGGCTACTACCGGCCGCCGGGCAAGAAACTCGGCGTCGCCCCCGGCAGCGACGTCTTCTACACGCTCCTCGGCCGGGTCGACTCCCAGGCGCTGGCCGCCGTCCTCAATGACTGGTTGCAGGCCCAGCACGGGCAACTGCCCCAGGCGCTCGCCCTCGACGGCAAGGCCGTCACCGACCGGCTCGCCCAAGTCGTCAGCCTCGTCGCGCAGGAGACCGGCGCCACCGTCGCCGTCGCCCCGGTGCTCTCCGCCGCGAAGGAACACGAAGTGCCCGCCGCCCGTGCGCTCCTCGCCACGACCGACCTGACCGACACGCTGGTGAGTCTCGATGCCGGCCACGCCAACCATGCGACCGCCCGCACGATCGTCGCGGCCGGCGGCGAGTATCTGATCCAGCTCAAAGGCAACGCGCCCGCCGTGCAGGCCGCCGCCGCGCACGCGGTCAAAGGCTTGGCCCCCCTTTTTCGACCGACGACTGCAACCACGGTCGCGCCGAACACCGCGGGCTGACACTCGCCGCCGTCAGCCCGGAACAACTCGGCTTTCCCCACGCCGCCACGGCCATCGCGGTCACGAGCGCGGTGACCAACAAGCGGACTGGCGCCACCAGCGGCGAGACCCGCCACTTTGTCTCTTCGCTCGAGCACGACGCGCTGACGCCACGCCAGTGGCTTGCCCGCTGCCGCGGTCATTGGAGCGTGGAAAGCGCCAACCACTACCGCCGCGATGTCACTTGGCGTGAAGACGCCGAACTTGGTCGCCATGCCCGCCGCGCGTGCAACCTCGCACTCTTGCGCTCCGCGCTCCTCGGCGCACTCCTGCGTGACGGGTCGATCAACCTGTCCGCCCGCTCCCAACACTACGCTTCCCATCCCGCCGCCGCCCTGCGCTTCCTGCGCTCCGCCTATCCGACCTCATGACGCCAAACCGGAATCCCGTG
>JBAWXQ010000371.1:0-1872 GCA_037144015.1 bacterium | reverse complement strand
AATAAAAAGGCATCGGCGCACGAATGCGCCGATGCCCTGATGTAAGCTGCGAGAGCTGAATTACCAGCGCTTGCCGCCACCGCCGCCGCCGCCGCCGCCACCGCCGCGACCGCCGCCAAACCCACCACCGCCGCCGCCACCGCCGAAGCCGCCACCGCCGCGACGATCATCGCGGGGCTTGGGCTGCGACTCATTCACGCGCAGGGGGCGACCCATGAAGTCCGCACCATTGCAGCCGGCGATGGCCTTCTCGGCCTCCGCGCGGTCGGGCATCTCAACGAACCCAAACCCCTTGGCGCGACCTGTGGCCTTGTCCATCACCACGCGGGCGGATGTGACCTTGCCAAACTTCTCGAAGTGCGCCTGCAGTTCGGCGTCTGTTACCTCATACGGGAGGTTGCCGACATAGATATCCATAATCTGAATCCCTCTTCTCGTGTCACGTTACTTGATATCCCGATGCCTCAACCATGACACAGGAAGAAGTTCGGAGCTGGTCAGGCCGACCCCGGCCGCAGATGAAGGGTATACCATATCTTGGTTGCATTGCCAGTATTATTTTTATGCCAGAAAACCTGGCCGAAGCAGGCGCTGAACCGACCCAAACGCATCGTGTTCGTTCTGTCGATCGATAACCGGACGGATGCGTGCCGATCATTCGGGCAAGCGATGCACCAGCGGCCACGCCGCATTATTTGTGATGAATCGGCCGGAAGCGCACGCGCGTGGGGCGGTCGGCGGCATCGCCCAGCAGCCGGCGGCGGTTCTCATGGTAGTCCTGGTAGTTCCCCTCAAACCAGCTCACCACCCCCTCGCCCTCGAAAGCCAGAATGTGCGTGGCGATGCGGTCGAGGAACCAGCGGTCATGGCTCACGACCATGGCGCAACCGGCAAAGGACATGATCGCCTCCTCGAGCGAGCGAAGCGTGGCCACGTCGAGGTCGTTGCTGGGCTCGTCCAGCAGCAGCAGGTTGCCGCCGCTGCGTAGCAGCTTGGCCAGGTGCACGCGGTTGCGCTCGCCGCCGGAAAGGTCGCCCACGCGCTTCTGCTGTTCCGCGCCCTTGAAGTTGAAGCGGCTGCAGTAGGCGCGGCCGTTCATCTGACGCCCGGCCAGCTCGACATGCTCCGCGCCGCCGGTGATCTCCTGGTAGACCGTGTTCGCCGCCTGAAGCGCGTCGCGGGACTGGTCCACGTACGACACCGCCACGGTGGAGCCGACGCGAAGCGTCCCGGCCAGCGGCTGCAGCTGCCCGGTCAGGAGCTTGAAGAGCGTGGTCTTGCCCGAGCCATTTCCGCCGATCACGCCGACGATGCCGCCGCGCGGCAGGTCGAAGGCCACGTTTTCAAACAGCAGGCGCTCGCCAAACCCCATGGCCAGCTTGTCCGCACGCACCACCAGGTCGCCCAGTCGCGGCCCGGGCGCGATCTGGATACGCAGCTCGTCCTCGCGCGTGTCGACCTGCTGGCCGAGCAGCTCCTCGTACTGGGCCAGGCGGGCCTTGCTCTTCACGCGGCGTCCGGACGGGTTGGTGCGAACCCACTGCAGCTCCTGGTCGAGCAGCTTGCGCCGCGACTCGACCTGCCGGGCATCGCGCGCCATGAGCGCCTGCTTCTGCTCCAGCCAGGCCTCGTAATTCCCCTTGTACGGATAGGCGCGGCCGCCATCGAGCTCCAGGATCCACTCGGTGACATTGCTTAAGAAGTAGCGGTCATGCGTGACCACCACCAGCGTCCCCTTGTACTTCTTCAGGTAGGTCTCGATCCACGCCACAGACTCGGCGTCGAGGTGGTTGGTGGGTTCGTCGAGCAGCAGCACATCCGGGTTGGAGATGAGCAGGCGGCAGAGCGCCACGCGGCGCTTCTCGCCGCCGG
>JBAWXQ010000370.1:0-1884 GCA_037144015.1 bacterium | reverse complement strand
AAATTGAGTCTTCGCAACCCGCTGGCGGCGGGTTGCTCAACTAGGAGACTGTCGGCAGAAGGCCCTGGATCGGTCCGAGGCCTAAATCCGACAGTCTCCTAGGCCCGCTGGAGGAACTTGCCGGTGCGGGTGTCGACGCGGATGAATTCTCCTGGCGTCAGGTATTCCGGCACCTGCACAACCAGGCCGGTCTGGAGCTTTGCCGGCTTGGTTCGTGCGGTCGCCGAACCGCCCTTGAGCACCGGGTCGCACTCCACGATCTTCAGCGTCACGCTGGAAGGCATCTCAATGGCGAGGATCCGGCCGTCGGCAACCAGCGCCATGATCCCCTCCATGTCCTCGGCCAGGTAATCGACCTGGTCCGCGATCTCCCCCTTGTTCAGCACAAACTGCGAGAAGTCCTCGGCATCCATGAACGTGTACTCGTCCTGCTTGGAAAAGAGAAACTGCACCGCCCGCCGCTCAAAGTCGATCTGCTCGAGCGGGTCGTCGCCCTTGCAGGTCATGTCGACCTTGTTCTTGGTGACGAGGTTGCGGAAGCGGAAGCGGTAAAGCGTGGAGGCGCCGCGGGCGCTGGGGGTCGTGACCTTGAGGTCCTCGACCATGTGCGGCAGTCCATTGATGCCCACCAGATCGTTGCGTTTGACATCAGCAGCTTTAACCATGGCACCCAACCTCCCTGCGCGCATCTACCGGTTGCCTCTGCGCCGCGGCCACCGGCCGCGGCGCAGATGAACTTTTCCGGCACGGAAAACTCAGAGCCCCAGCATGAACTGCATCACCTTTTCGTCAAACCCCGGGAGCCCCTCGTGGCCGAAGTCCGGGTAGAGCTCCACGCGCTTGGGCGCGGTGATCTTGTTGAACGCGGCGTACTGCGTGGACGGCGGGCAGACGGTGTCCATCAGCCCGACGCCCATCAGCACCTCGGCCTTGATCCGTTTGGCCAGATGCTGGCAGTCGATGTGCCCAAGCGCCGTAAAGATCTCGCCTTCGCGCTGGTGCTGCGGATCGAACTGGCGGAAGAACGCCTTGAGCTCCTCGTAGGCATCCTTGGCCTGCTCCATCTCCCACACGCGCTGGTAGTCGCACAGGAACGGGAACGTCGGCGCGGCGCGGCGGATGCGCGGCTCCAGCGCGGCGCACGCCAGCGTAAGTCCGCCGCCCTGCGAACCGCCCAGGGCGCCCACGCGGTCCGGCGCGACTTCCGGAAGCCCCATGACCATCGCGGCCAGCTGCGCAGTGTCGAGGTAGATGCTGCGGAAGAGCAGCTGCTCGGGGCCGTCCTGCAGGCCGCGGATGATGTGACCGCGCAGGGTGGTGCCCGTGACCCCGCCCAGGTCCTGCGAGGAACCGCCCTGTCCGCGGCAGTCCAGCGCGGCAATGCAAAAGCCGGCCGCGACCCAGGAGAGTTTTCCCAGCCAGTCGCCGCAGTTTCCGGAATAGCCGTGGAACTGCACCACGGCCGGGAGGGGCCCCTTCCGCACCGCGGGGCGGGCATATTTGGCATGGATGCGCGCACCCTTGACGCCCGTGAAATAGAGGTCGAAGCATTCCGCTCCCGGCACCTGGAAGGGGCTGCGCAGCAGCTCGAGCTTCGGGTCCACAGCCCGCATTTCGGCAAGGGCTCGATCCCAGAAGGCGTCCATATCCGCCGGGCAGGGCGTGCGCCCCGGGTAGGTCTGCAGGCTGGCCAGCGGCATGTCAAAGCTTAATGGCATGGGAGGAACTCCTGTGGTGTGAAAAAGACCGGCTATTTTCCCGCCATCGGCCTCATTCTGCAACCCTTTTCCGAAATAATCGGCTTGCGCCAACCGCCTGCCCGTCTTTATAGTGCCTGCCGTGCGAAATATGCTTGTCGGACGTAGCCGCTGCGCTTCATAAACT
>JBAWXQ010000369.1:0-1898 GCA_037144015.1 bacterium | reverse complement strand
CTGCCGCGGCTGGCGGATATCCCCGAAGACCGGCTGCCGGCGTAGAAACTTCAGGTATTCAGGAGTCAGAAGTCAGGAGTCAGGAGTCAGAAGTCAGAAGTCAGAAGTCAAGGAGCGAACCGCAGATTGACGATTGAAGAGGTCTGAATTATGAAGGAATCGTTCCGAAATACGGCTTTGCCTTCGAAAATCGGCACTGGACATTCGTCTATCTGCGGTTCGCAGGTCGTCGATCTGTACCCCATGCCGGGCCTCGCCAGGGACGGTTTCGACCGACAGAGCACAGCCGCGTTCGCATGTACATGAACTCACTACTGTCGTTCGGATTAGATCGGTCCAGTGTAACATGCGATGCATTTGCGTCACATCTTTGTCGCGAGCTTTGTCGCGAGCTTTGTCGACAAAGCTCGCGACAAAGCTCGCGACAAAGATTGGGTTGCGGGCTGAACCCCACCTTATGTCAGTAATAACCAAATGACGACGCTATTGTCAAATTCCTGATTGGGCTGAAGGCGGCTGGCAATCTGCCGCCGGCCATGCTCGTTCCAGGCTCGCCGCGGCTCACAGAGCCGCGCTACAGCGTGCGCCTCACCTGCCTCTTTTCCTTGCCCGGTCCCCTGTAGTGCGCCGCTGCGCGGCGCAGCAGCGCAAGGACGGGAGGCAGGCCGCGCCGGACACCGGCGCGCTACAGTCTATTCTGTCGCTGGCCGTGCTCGTTCCAGGCTCGCCGCGGCTCACAGAGCCGCGCTACAGCGTTCGCCTCACCTGCCTCTTTTCCTTGCCCGGTCCCCTGTCGTGCGCCGCTGCGCGGCGCAGCATCGCAAGGGCGGGCGGCAGGTCGCGCCGGACACCGGAGTGATTATGCCGGGCGTAGCGCCTGGAGATCCGCGCGCATCATCAGCTCTACAAGGTCTTCGAACGAGAGAGTCGGCTTCCACCCCAGCACCGTGCGGGCTTTGGTGGCGTCGCCCAGCAGCCGGTTGACCTCGGTGGGACGGAAGTAACGCGGATCGATCCGCACCAGCGTTTGGCCGCCCTTGCGGTCGCGCCCGCACTCGGACGCCCCTTCGCCCTCCCAAGCCAAATCAAAGCCGGCCACTGCAGCCGCATGCTCGACAAACTCGCGCACGCTGTGCGCCACGCCGGTGGCCAGGACATAGTCATCCGCGCGCTCCTGCTGCAGCATCAGCCAGATGCCGCGCATGTAATCGCGCGCGTATCCCCAGTCGCGCAGGGCATCGAGGTTGCCCAACATCAGGCACTCCTGCTGCCCGGCCTTGATGCGCGCCAGCGAGTAGGTGATCTTGCGCGTAACATAGTTTTCCCCGCGCCGCGGCGATTCGTGGTTGAAGAGAAGGCCGTTGCTGGCGTGCAGGTTATACGACTCGCGGTAGTTCTTGGTGATCCAGAAGCCGTAGAGTTTGGCCACGCCGTACGGCGAGCGCGGGTAGAACGGCGTGCGCTCGTTCTGGGGCGACTCTGCCACCTTGCCGAAGAGCTCCGAGGTGGAAGCCTGGTAGAAGCGGCACTCGATGCCAGTCTGGCGGATGCTCTCCAGCAGGTGCAGCACGCCCACGCCATCCACGCTGGCGCTGTACTCCGGCTGCTCGAACGAGACCTGCACGTGGCTCTGCGCGGCCAGGTTGTAGATCTCGGTGGGGCGGCAGCGCGCGATGATGCGGTGCAGGCTGCTGGAATCGCCCATGTCGCCGTAATGCAGGTCAAACACGCACCCGGCCGCCACAGCCGCCGTGCGCGCGCCCTCAATAAACCCGCGGTTGAAGTGCGAACTGCTGCGCACCACGCCGTGGATATCATACCCCTGCTCAAGCAGCAGTTCCGCCAGGTACGATCCATCCTGGCCGGTGATTCCGGTGATCAGTGCTACCTTGCGCATG
>JBAWXQ010000368.1:0-1899 GCA_037144015.1 bacterium | reverse complement strand
ACCCGCTGCCCGCGGGTTGCGAAAACTCAATTACAGACAGAAAGATTGTTCCGGCTGCTCTTTTGGTTGCGGATTACACTGTTATCCGACGCTTGGCGGTTGCATCCCCCAAACTAGCAGCTTGGTTGGCACAAAACTTGTGAAGGTACGGCGCTAAATCCGACAAGCTGCTAGCAGTCTGGTCGGCAGACAGTTTGTGCCTCCACAAGGCTACGTCCGACCAGGCTGCTAGAGGACTTTCAGGTAGGTGGCCCGGCCGTCGCCCGGGGCGTAGAAATCCTCAAGCAACTCGGCCAGCTTGTAGCCGGTGCGCTCATAAAAAAACCGGGTGCTGAGGTATTGGGGGCGGCTGGAGGTCTCGGCATAGATGCGCAGCCCGCCCATTTCACGGACGCGGCGCTCGGTTTCGTTCAGCAGCAGCCTGCCCAGCCCCTTGCCCTGCACCTCGGGCCTGACGGCAATCCAGTACAGGTCGTAACTCGCCGTGGTGCAGGGGATGGGACCAAAGCAGGCGTAGCCTTCGGTCCGGCCGGCCAGCTCCGCGATTACAAACTCATAACCGGAGTCCTTGCCCTTGGCCAGACGCTCCTCGACAAGTTCCTGCGCGATTCCGATCTCGTCGGGGTGGAAGAATCCGGTTGAACGGGCCAGTTCGCCGATGGCCTCCCGGTCCTGGCTGCGCACTTCGTGCCGGAAGGTGAAAGGCGTGGCCGGTGTGCTGGCTGTGGCCTGGCCGCCCGGTTCACCGGGCTCGGGCCGGTCTGTCCCGATGCCGGTCGTGGGGACCCTCTTGCGGCGGGGGGTGGCGGGTGGGCGCCGGAAGCGGTTGCCGTGGGCCAGCGCGTCGGCCAGGATGCGCTCCACGGCCTGGTCGAACGTCAGTCCGGCCTGGGTCACCATGGCGACAAAGCCGGCATCCGGCGAAATGCACGGATTGGCGTTGATTTCCAGAATCCACGGATTTCCTGCAACATCCACGCGGAAGTCCACGCGCGCATAGCCGGCCAGGCCGAACACATCCCAGCACTGCAGCGCCAGGCGCTTCATTTCGTCGAGCAGCGGAGCATCCGCCGCCTCGCCCGTGAAGCGGCGGGTGGTGTGCTGGTACTCAAACGAGTCCGTGGCCCACTTGGCCTGGTAGCCGACGATGCGCGGCTTGTTAGGCGGAAAGCCGCGAAATACGATTTCGGCCGGGGGCAGGACCTCCGGGCCATTTGGTCCGGCCAGGAGGCCGACATTGAACTCGCGGCCATCGATGAACTCCTCGGCGAAGCACTCGCCGCCCATGCGCTCGGCAAACGCTGTCAGTCGGTGCGCGGCCATGGCCGGGGTGGCACCGCGCACGAGGCAGGTGTCGTCCATGCCCAGGGATGCATGCTCCCAGACCGACTTGACCAGCCACGTCCGGCGGCGTCCGCCGGGGGGGGGGCTGCGGCTGTCCTTCTGCTCCGGGTTGCGGCCGCGGGTGTCGCGCGAGCCCATGCTCATCCACATGGGCGTGGGAAGCTCGGCCTCGCGCATCCGCTCCTTGGCCAGGATCTTGTGCGAGGTCAGGAACAGGGCTTCCGCCGGGCTGCCGGTGTAGGGGCGCTGGCGGGCGTCGAGCAGGGCAGGGGGGAGGTAGATCAGGCGGCCGGCGCCGGCCACGGCCTCCACCAGGTTAAAGACAAGGTCCGACTTGACCGTGTTGAGCGCGGCGTCGAGCGACCCGAGGTCCAGCGTGCATCCGTGCACCTCGACGCGGTGCCCGAGCCGCACGAGCGCCTGGCCAACGGCGTCAACCTGCTGCAGCACGTCCTGCTCGTCCGGCGAGGCATCGGCCTGGATGGCCTGATGGAGAATCCATATGCGCATCAACGAACTCCTGCAAGGAAAATTGGCCCACAACCCAGTCAAACC
>JBAWXQ010000367.1:0-1919 GCA_037144015.1 bacterium | reverse complement strand
GCTGATACCCGAGATCAATGATGTGTTTCTTCACCTCCTCGATCTGCTTGGGAGATGTGTGCGCTTTGAAGACAATGATCATGGCCGGTCATTCCTTGATAAATTGTAACCACCCAGGTATTCAGGAGTCAGAATTCAGAATCGCCTCCAGCTGTTTACTCATTCTGACTCCTGCCTACTGACTCCTGACTGCCTGAGTAGCAACGCTCAGCTCATGGCTGCGGCGCGCGGCCGCCTGGATGGTCCGGCCGAGGATCTGGCGCACGGCCGAGGCCTCAAGCACCGCCAGCCCGGCGGCGGTGGTCCCCTTGGGGGAGGCCACGGCCTGGATCAGGTCGTCCGGCGCGATCCCGGTTTCCAGCAGGTAGCGGGCAGCGCCCAGCATGGTCTGCTCCGCCAGCAGGCGTGCGGCATCGGCAGGAAGCCCCTCGGCCACGGCGGCGTCGGCGAGGGCGGCCAGTAGGTATGTGAAAAAAGCCGGGCCGGAGCCGCTCAGCGCCGTGACCGCGTCGAACTGCCGTTCGTCGAGCTCAACCACGCGCCCGCAGCAGCCGAGCAGGCGCACCGCCAGCTTGCGGTCGGCCGGGCGGGCCTGGCGGCCGAGGCAGAAGGCGCTCATCCCCTCGCCCACCATCACCGGCAAATTCGGCATGACCCGCACGAGGCGCACGCGGCGCCCGGCCAGCTTCTGCAGGTGCGCCAGGGTTTTGCCCGCGGCGATCGAGAGCACCACGTGCCGCTTGCCGAGCGCCGGCGCCACGTGCGCCAGCAGCTCGTCCAGGTCCTGCGGCTTGACCGCCAGGACCACGACATCGCAGGCGGCCACAAGATCCGTCGCCGTGGCCGCCGCGCACACCCCGTAGCGGCGGCGGATGTGCGCACGCCGCGCGGCCACCACCTCACGGATCATGATCCGGGCGGCAGGGACCACCCGGTTGCGGATCAGCGCCGCCAGGATCGCCTCTGCCATCTTGCCCGCGCCGAGAAAGCCGATGCGCATGAGAACAGCCTCTGCGGTTGATGATAAAACGGATCGCAAGGCGGGCGTCAGCCCGCAACCCAACGAATGAACACGTCAAGGACACCGAGAGCACAGAGAGTAACAGAGACCACAGAGAAATGCCTGACTGCGGCCGGCGAGCCGGCCGCAGCATCATGAATTTCTCTCTGTGCTCTCTTTCTTTCTCTGTGGCCTCTGTGTCCGTACACTTGATGCTGCAAGATGCGACGCCAATGCATCGCATGTTATGGCGGAACAATCTAATAGGGCCAATAGGACCAATCAGACCAATCGAACCTGTCAAAACTAATATCCTCTCGTCTGCAGCTGCGCGCGGAGCTGGTTCTGGAACTCCTGGATGTCCTGCGCCGGCGGGCGGTAGCCGGGCTTGGCGCCGTCCAGGGCCAGCCGGCCCATCTGATCCAGCATCCACTTGACACGCGTGCCGTCCGAGAACGTCACATCGCCGCTGGCCATGGCCCCGGCGCGCACCACGCGATCCAGCGAAACGGAAACCTTGCCGCCGATCAGGCCGTCCGGCGCTCCGGCAGCGGCGGGCTCCTCTTCCATTTCGTCGGCGTCTTCCCCTTCCGGCGGGACAGCCGCGGGCGGCGGCGCAGGCTTCTTCGGCTCCGGCTTGTCCTTCACCTGCGCCCCGAGTTCCTGCACCAGCATCCGTGTTGCCAGAAAGGTCAGCGAAACGCCAAACTCCGCCTTGATCCGCGTCTGCACCTGCGAAAGGCCGGTGCCCTCATCCACCCACCGCTTCACGGCCTGTCGCTGTTCAATCGTCAAATCCATGGAATACACTCCTCTTTTGTCGCATCTTCCCAAAGGGGTGGCAATGCTGTCAAGCCCCGCAAAGTAATGGGTTGGCGACAGGGGGCGGCAGTTCCGCGCGAGGTGCAGAGGAAGGATG
>JBAWXQ010000366.1:0-1920 GCA_037144015.1 bacterium | reverse complement strand
ATCCTCGACTTCGGTTCGCAGTACAGCCAGCTCATCGCCCGGCGCGTGCGCGAACAGCAGGTCTACTCTGAACTGCTGCGGTTCGACACCGCCGCGGAAACCCTGCGGGAGCGCAAGCCGGCCGGCATCATCCTCTCCGGTGGCCCCTCCAGCGTGTTCGAGAAAGGCGCGCCACTGTGCGACCCGGCCATCTTCACACTCGGCGTGCCGGTGCTCGGCATCTGCTACGGCATGCAGCTCACGGCGCGCGCGCTGCAGGGCACGGTCAAGCCCGGCCACGCCCGCGAATACGGCCACGCCCGCATCGACGTGGTGCAGGCTGACCCGCTCTTCGCCGGACTCCCGGCCGAGCTCGATGTCTGGATGAGCCACGGAGACCAGGTCGAAACCCTCCCCCCGGGGTTCGCGCGCCTGGCGCAGACCGCCACCTGCCCCAACGCGGCCATGGGCGACGCCAAGCGCCGCATCTTCGGCCTGCAGTTCCACCCCGAGGTCGTCCACACCCCCCAGGGCACCGCGATCCTACGCCACTTCCTGTTCGACGTCTGCGGCTGCACCGGCGACTGGCGCATGTCGTCGTTCATTGAAGAGAGCGTCGCCGCCATCCGCAGACAAGTCGGCACCTCCCACGTCATCTGCGGCCTGAGCGGCGGCGTGGACTCCTCGGTCGTGGCCGCCCTGCTCCATCGCGCCATCGGCCCCCAGCTCCATTGCATCTTCGTGGACAACGGCCTGCTGCGCCACGGCGAGGCCCTACAGGTGGAAACAACCTTCCGCGAGCGCATGGGGATCGACCTGCACGTGGCCCATTCCCAGGACCTGTTCCTCGACGCGCTCAAGGGGGTCGTGGATCCCGAAATCAAGCGCAAGACCATCGGCCGCGTTTTCATCGACGTCTTTGCCGCCGAGGCGCGCAAGCTGCACGACTGCCGCTTTCTGGCCCAGGGGACGCTCTACCCGGACGTGATCGAGAGCGCCTCGCCCATCGGCGGCCCCAGCGCCACCATCAAGAGCCACCACAACGTCGGCGGCCTGCCGCCGGACCTGCAATTCAAGCTGATCGAACCGGTGCGCGAGCTCTTCAAGGACGAGGTCCGCGCGCTCGGCCGCGAACTGGGGCTCGTGCCGGAGATGGTCGACCGCCAGCCATTCCCCGGCCCGGGGCTGGCTGTGCGCATCCTCGGCGAGGTCACGCGCGAGCGCGTGGAACTGCTCCAGCGTGCCGACCTCCGCGTGCAGGAGGAGATCCTCAAGCTCCCCAACTACCGTGAGATCTGGCAGGCCTTTGCCGTGCTGCTCCCGGTGCAGTCCGTGGGCGTCATGGGCGACGGCCGCACCTACGAGAATGCCTGCGCCATCCGCGCCGTGCACAGCCTCGACGGCATGACCGCCGACTGGGCGCGCCTGCCGTACGAGACCCTCGCCAAGATCTCCAACCGCATCATCAACGAGGTCCGCGGCATCAACCGCGTGGTCTACGACATCTCCTCCAAGCCGCCGGCGACGATCGAGTGGGAGTAAATTCCGGCGGCTACGCCGGAATTTACTTTGGGTCGCGGGCTTATGTCCGCCCTGGGAATGCCAATGGTTGCGCGGCCATGCTCCGTCGGCCGAAGCCGTCCCTGGCGAGGCCCGGCACGGGGAACCGATCGACGACCTGTGAACCGCAGATTGACGAATGTCCAGTGCCGATTTTTGAAGGCAAGGCCGCATTCGCGGAACGATTCCTTCATGATTCAAACCTCTTCAATCGTCAATCTGCGGTTCGCTCCATCCGCATTCCTGCTTCTCTGCGCGAAAAAGAAACGCAATTTCTTCGCGACCTCGGCGTCTCCGCCTCCACCCTCCGCCGCCACCCTCCACCCGCCACCCCCCCCCCCCCCCCCCCCCCCCCCCCCCCCCCCCCCCCCCCCCCCCCCC
>JBAWXQ010000365.1:0-1933 GCA_037144015.1 bacterium | reverse complement strand
CCGGCCGTCAAGGACTCCGCTCCGGCCGTCAAGGACCCCGCGCCGGTCAAGGATTCAGCTCCCGTTAAGGCCCCCGCTCCGGCGGCGACACCGAAATGAACTGGACCGTAGCCAGCCTGGCCGACCGGGTCAACGGAACCGTGGAGGGCGCGGGCGAAGCCGAGGTGCATTCGCTCTCCGCGCTGGGGGAGGCTCGTCCCGGCGATCTCTCCTTCCTGGCCAATCTCCGCTATGAGCACCTGATGGCGGCCACGGCGGCCACCGCCGTCGTGGTCAGCCGCGAGTGGAAGGGCGCGCGGCAATGCCCGGCGCTGATCCGCGTGGACAACCCGGACAAGGCCTTTATTGCGCTGACGGCGCTGCTGGGCCCCCAGCCGGTGGCCCGGGTTCCCGGTGTCCACCCCTCGGCCGTGGTTGCCCCCACGGTCAGGCTGGGGCGGGATGTGTACGTCGGCGCCTGCGCCGTGATTGAGGCCGGCGCCAGCATCGGCGACCGCTCCGTCATTGAGGCCCAGTGCTACATCGGCCGCGACGCGGTCCTGGGGTGCGACTGCCTCCTCTATCCCCAGGTCAGCATCCGCGAAGGCTGCCGCATCGGGGACCGGTTCATCGCGCACGGCGGCGTGATCGTGGGCAGCGACGGCTACGGCTACAATGTCGAGTTCCGCGATGGCCGCCCCGTGATCGTGAAGATCCCGCAGATCGGCATTGTCGAGATCGGCCATGACGTCGAGATCGGCGCCAACACGACCATCGACCGCGCCCGCTTCGGGCGCACGCACATCGGCAACCACGTCAAAGTCGACAACCTCGTGCAGATCGCCCACAACGTGCAGATCGGCGACAACACCGGCATCGTGGCGCAGGCCGGGCTGGCCGGCAGCGCGCAGATCGGCTCTGGCGTCATGGTGTGGGCGCAGGCCGGTGTTGCCGGGCACCTCAAGGTCGGCGACGGCGCCCAGGTCGGGCCGCAGTCCGGCATCAGCAAGGATGTTGCGCCCGGCGAGTTCGTGCTGGGCTCCCCGGGGGTGTCCAAACGCGAGTTTGCGGTCGGGCTGACCGTGCCGCGCACCGTGGAAAAGCTGAAGGCTCGCGTCAAGGAGCTCGAAGCGCGCCTCGCCGCGCTGGAGGCTGCCGGCATGGGGCTGGCCGAACCCCAGCAGCCAGGCCCGTCAAGGTAGAGACTTCTCAGTCAACATACACTTTTTTGCGTGTATCTTGGAGCATCCAAGTGGAAGGACACAGAGGGCACAGAGAAAGAGAGAGAGCACAGAGAGAATTTCATGCGGCTGCGGCCGGCGCGCCGGCTGCTGCCAGGTATTTCTCTGTGGTCTCTGTTCCCCTCTGTGCTCTCGGTGTCCTGGACTTGTTCATTTGTTGGGTTGCGGGGTTGACGCCTGCCTTGCGTTAACCGGACTTCCACTCTTCTATTCTCCCCTCCCGCCATGTCCGACACCACCTCTCACGCAACCCCGACCCTGGAATCCAGCCTGGTCCGGAAGCTGGCGGAGCAGGGGTTGACTCTGGCGCTGGCCGAGTCCTGCACCGGTGGCCTGGTGGCGGCGCGCGTGACGGCGGTGCCCGGCGCCTCGGCGGTCTTTCATGGCGGCGTGATTGCCTACCACAATGACGTCAAGCGCGACCTGCTGCAGGTGCCTGCGGCGGTGCTGGAATCGGCTGGAGCGGTCAGCCCGGAAGCCGCGCTGGCCATGGCGCAGGGCGTGCGCCGCCTGCTGCATGCCAGCCTCGCGGCCGCCATCACCGGCATCGCCGGCCCTGGCGGCGGCACAAGCGAAAAGCCGGTGGGGCTGGTCTTTGTCGCCGTTTCCGGCCCGAGCGGGGAGCGTGTGAAAAGGTTTCTCTTTCCCGGCAAGCGCGACGCCATCCGCCTGCAGGCGGCCGACGCGGCCTTGCGCATGCTGCTGTCCCCCAA
>JBAWXQ010000364.1:0-1940 GCA_037144015.1 bacterium | reverse complement strand
AGACTCAGTTACAGACAGAAAAATTGTTCCGGCTGCTCTTTTGGTTGCGTATTACGCTATTGTCCGGCGCTTGGCGGTTGCGTCCCACTAACTAGCAGCCTGGTCGGCACGAACTGTGTGCAGACGCAAAACCTAAATCCGACAGGCTGCTAGTCCGTTTCCCGTTGTGTTATTCGGCCTGACCGGCTAGATTCCATTTTGGCGAACGCGGGAGGGGACTGATCGCTGCGCACCGCTTCGGCGGGGCGGGGAGGAAAGTCCGGACTCCGCAGGGCAGGGTGTCCCGTGGTTAACGCGGGAGAGACGCTGCAATACCGGCGTCGATGGAAAGTGCCACAGAGAATATACCGCCATGCGCCGAAAGGCGTGTGGTAAGGGTGAAAAGGTGGTGTAAGAGACCACCGGGCTGCCGCGCAAGCGGCGCCGCATGGTAAACCCCGCCCGGAGCAAGATCGAATAGGGGACCGATGGCGTGGCCCGCGCCGCCCGGCTTCGGCCGGAGAGGTCCCGGGTAGATCGCATAGACGAATGATCAGGCCGCCGCCTCGTGCGGCGGAACAGAATCCGGCTTATGATCCTCCCGCGCTTCGCCGCTACTGCATCGAGAGGGTTGTGTCGCATCGCTCGCCGAGATTCCGCACGGCAATGCCCACGAGCACGCGCACGCTGCCGGAGGCTGGCAGCTCCACGGTTTTCTTGATCTTTCCCTGCACCCAGCCGAGCGTGCAGCGGCTGGAATCGGGATCCTTGGCAATCGTCAGGGTTACATCCTTCCACATCATGGTGACCTCCAGGACCTCCCCCAGTTGGCCTTTTTCATTCATCAGCTGCAGGTACACCTTGGGGCCATACCCCTGGCCGGCGGCAATCTCCCTGGACTGCAGGATGAACGTCGCGTTCAGGGTGGAAAGATCCTTCACCTTCCACTGGATGGCCTTGCCGAACCAGGCGCATTCCCGCATGTCCACCGTTTGCCGCTCCACTTCGCAGCGGCCGGAGATGCGGCCACGGCCGTTCTTCGGGGTGAAATCAATGGTCAGCTGGTCCGGAAGATCCGGATGAGCAAAGATGTTTGCGTCGCCGGCGAAATCCCCTGTGCGGTCGAATTGCCACTTGGCCCACTCGGGCGCCTTCCCGTACACGGGGATGTCGGGCGTGGCGGGCACCGTTTCGACGCTGCCCATGCCGGCTGATATGGAAACCGGCGCCTTGGGCGCAGCGTTCAGCGCCTGCGTCACAAAGGTCTTGTCCTCCAGGCCCTTCCGGATCCGCTCCGCCTCCCGCTTAACGGAGATCGCGTCCGGGATGCGCCCCTTGATGGTCAGGTCAGCCTTCAGCGCGTCCAGCTGGGCGACATAGCTGCGGGCCAGATCCTCGACCCGCTTGTTGCGGCTGTCCCCCTTGTCCTTGTGCGCCTTGAGATACTGGTCCTGGATGGCGCGCAGGGCTTCCGGTTTGTCCACCAGCGCGGCTTCGGGCAGCTCGGGAATTTTTTCGAATGGATCGGGTTCGGCCTTGAGTGCCTCGGCAAAGCGCTTGATTTCCCGGGTTGCCGCCAGGTAGCCGTCCAGGTCGCCGGCTTCCTTCAGCTTTTTCTGGAGCGCGGCGAGCTGGGCCTGCTGGACCGCCGGTAGGTTTCGGGTAGCCTCCGCGTATTGCAGCGCAGCCTTGGCGACTTCCGCGCGGAAGATCTCGCCCAGCTTGATCGCCTCCGCCGCGATCGGCCCGGTGGGCGCGTTGACAGCATCGACGGCGCGGGCAGGGGGCAGGCAGGTGCACGAGCTGAGCAGCAGCGCGGCCGCGAGGTGGGGCAATCGCAACATGGTATGAATTCCTTCTGCAACCGTATTTTGCCAGAAGCGGGCATGGTTCCGCAAGTGCGGCGGGCAGTCGGTTGGCGACAGGGGGCGGCGGTTTCATGCGAGGGTAAGCGGAAGGCG
>JBAWXQ010000363.1:0-1941 GCA_037144015.1 bacterium | reverse complement strand
AGATGCATCGGCACGAGCCAGGCGGTCGACTGGGTGCCGCGCGCCAGCGCGCGGGCCTCCGGGGTCGCCTCGCGCAGTTCCGCCTCGATGCGATAAAGGGCGCCGAGATAAGCCAGGAACGGTGCCGCCCGGTCGTCGCCGGCGTCGAGGGCCTCGACAAACGGTCGGCGGCAATGCGCCATGCAGGCCGCGTGGATGATCCGCGAACGCTCCGCTGCGGGCAGCATGCGCAGCGCTTTGGGATAACCGGCGTAACCGTCGGTCTGGAAAATCCCGGCGAACTTGCGCAGGAAAGCGAGGGCGGGCTCGTGACTGCGCGTCAGTTGGAAATCGAAGACGACGCTGCGCTGCCCCGGCGCGAGGAAAGTCCACAGCCAGGCCTCCCGGGCTGCGCCCGGCCGGGCGGGATCGAGCACGCGGATGGGCGTCTCGTCGCCCTGGACGTAGCCGCTCTGCGTGACGGTCTTCTGCAGTTCCAGGTAAACCGGGCGCAACAGTCCGGCGCCGTGTTCGACCCACTGGCCCATGGCTTGGCGGGTGAAACCCGGACCGAGCCGGTCCAGCATCGCGGCTTGGCGATAGAGCGGGATCGCGTCGGCATACTTCGCAAGCAGGACGTGGGCGATCAGGCCGGGCCCGACTTGGCCGCCGGGGATCACGCGCGCCGGCAGGGCCGCCAGCTGCGGCGGGCAGCGGTGCGTGGGGCTGGCATACACCGGACGGATGATCTGGCGGCGAAACAGTTTGCCGGGCTGGTAATCGACCTCGTCGGTGATCTCGTCGCGGATCTTGACCAACGCCGTGCCGTCCGCCGCGAGCTTCTGCGCCTCAGGCAGGTCGACGATGATCGTCTCCAACACGGGCAAGTCCTCCAGCCGCTGGGCCCGGCGTCCCGAGGGCGTCCGGGGTTTGCGCTCGACCGGCGCCGGGGGCGGTGGCGTGACCAAGGCTTGCTCGGCCTCGACCGCGGCCCACGCCAAGGCCAGCTGGTTCGGATCGAGTTTTTCCGACGAGCGGCCGAAGTAGCGTTTGAGCAACGCCTGCAGCCGGGCTTTCGCGGCGTCGCGCTCCAACTTCGTCACGCCATGCGCCGCGCGCTCCGCCACCAGGAGCTTTTGGAGCTCCGCGGGATCGGTGGGCAGGGGGTCGATCATATATCCATGCTATGGATACTATAACCCGTTGCCGCGCAAGTCTTTTCTGCAAAAAATCAGCGCCGCCAGTGCTTTTTCCAGCCGCTCACTTCCAGCCCCGCGACCAGGGCCCACAGTTGCACCGCGGTCAACGGATCGGCCGGACCGGTGGTGGGCCAGGTCAGCGTGCCGGCATCGAGCCGTTTGCTGCACAGCCACCAGCCGGTCCCATCATGCGTTAACAACTTGAGCCGCGTGCGACTCTGGTTGCAGAACGCGAACACCCGGCCGCCGAGCAGTTCGGGGGTCAACTGCGTGCGCGCCAATTGCGTCAGGCCTTCGTAGCCGAGCCGCAGATCGGTGGGCCCTGGCCGCAGATAGACCTTCGTCGTCGGCCCGATGCTCAGCATCGATTCAGCTCCCGCACCAATTGCGCCGCCCACGCCGGAGCCGCCGCCGCGAACAGTCGCACGGCGCCACCGTTCGTCATGACCTCCGCCACGGCGCCGTGGCAGCTGACCGGCGCTGGCACCTCCACCAAGGCCGGACTCGGCCTCACCGTCTGCGCAGTTGCGCCCAGCGCGCGTTTCCAGCGGCCAAGACTCGACCGCGACACCCCGGCCTGGCGCGCGAATTCCTCCGCGCCCAATCCACCCTTCGTCCATCGCGCCAACACTCGCGCCCGCTCCTCCGTTCCCAAGTGCGGCCGGTGCGGCCGTGATATCACCAACGCTTTGTCGTCATTCATCCCCGCCACTCTACATCGTCGACGTTCTGTCGACTACGCTGTGGAGAGATTACCGCTTAC
>JBAWXQ010000362.1:0-1943 GCA_037144015.1 bacterium | reverse complement strand
GCTGCAAAACCAGGCGCGTCCGCCATCCCGCCAACACCGGCAGGACCTTGAAAAACTGGTTGCAGAAACCGCTGCAAGGGTATAATGGTTTTAGCACGCGGGCTCTGTTGCAATCAATCAACCATGCAAGACTCCCCTCCAACAGTCGTAATTCTCGGCATTCCGTTCCATCCTGTCTTGTTCGCTGATGCCGTCGCCTGGGCCCGCCGGCGCATTGTCTCCCGCCTGCCAGCCTACATCGCCACGGCGAACATGGATTTCGTCATGCAGGCCTGGCGCGATCCGGAGCTGCAGCGGATCCTGCTGGAGGCGGACCTGGTCGTGGCCGACGGCATCCCGATCGTCTGGCTCTCGGCCGTGCTCGGGCCGCGCCTGAAAGCGCGCGTGACCGGCAGCGATCTGGTGCCGCTGCTGGCGGAAATGGTGCGGGACAACGGCTTTTCCATATACCTCCTGGGCGGCGCGCCCGGCGTGCCGGAAAAGGCGGCCGAGGTGCTGGTCCGGCGTTTCCCCGGGCTGCGCATCGCCGGCTGCTATTCGCCCCCCAAGGCAGACATCCTGCTCATGAACCACGCCGAGATCCTGGCGCGGCTGGAGGCGGCCAGGCCCGACCTGCTGCTGGTCGCCTTTGGCGCGCCCAAGCAGGAAAAGTGGGTGAACCTGCACGTCCGGAGCTGGCAGGTGCCGCTGGCCATCGGCGTCGGCGGCTCGCTCGACTTCCTGGCCGGCGTTCAGCGGCGGGCGCCACGGCTTGTACAGCGCCTGGCGCTCGAATGGCTCTGGCGCATGTGCAGCGATCCGCCGCGGCTGGTCGGCCGCTATTTGCGGAACATCGGCTTCTTTTTCCGGGCGCTGTTCGAACTGGCGCGCATCCGCTGCGAGCGGGATTGCGCCGCGCCTTTGATCGGCGCTGACTCGGAATTGCGGCGCAAGGCCCATGTGGAACGTTTTGCGCACCTGCCGGATGCCGGGCAGGTGGACGCCTTCTGCGCGGCGCTGTTTGCAAAAACCGCGGGCCGGCCGGTCGTTCTGGACCTGAGCGGCATATCCTGGCTTTCCAGTCTGGAACAAGGCGCCCTGCTGCGGCTGGCCACGCAGTTCCGCCGCTGTCAGCAGCCCTGCTTGCTGACAGGGGTTGGTTCGCGGGTCCACCGCATGCTGGGTTGGTGCCACCTGACGGAATACCTGGAGGTGGAGCCTTCGGTCGCCGGAATTCTCGAGCGCATCCAGGCGTGGAACGCCGCGGCCCGGCAGGGCAGCATCCACCGCGATGCGGCCGGCCGGGTGATCGTCAAACTGCCCATGGAACTGACCGCCGCCAACCTGGATGCGGTCCGGGGCCTGATCGACGGACGCCCGGAGTTCAATCAGGCGCCGGAGCAGATTCTGGATGCATCCGAGACCCGGTTCGTCGACAGTTCGGCCATCGGCTATTTCATGCGACTGAAAAAGCAGGCGGACGCTCAGGACAGCACGCTGCGCATCATCGGGGTGCAGCCGCCCGTGCGCCGGATCTTCCGCATTGCCAGGGCCGACACCATTCTGCTCCTCCCCGAATGACCGGACGCGTTGGCCCGGCCATTGTGCACACGAAAGTGCAGCGCATGCTCAGCATAACCAACGGCGCGTACTCGACCCGTGTCATCCGGGGCGAATACTATCCGCATCTTGACGGCATCCGCGCGCTCGCCGTGCTTCCGGTCGTCTTCTTCCACGTCCTGGCGGCGCTCTGCCCGGGCGGGTTTGCGGGCGTGGATGTCTTCTTCGTCATCTCCGGCTATCTGATTACCGGCGGCATCTTCCGTGACCTGGCACAGGAGCGGTTCACGATCCGCAACTTTTACCACCGGCGCATCCGGCGCATCATGCCCGCCTATTTCGCCCTGATTGCCGGCGTCCTGGCGGCCGGGTGTGTTCTGTACTATTCGCGCCCCCTGGTGCAC
>JBAWXQ010000361.1:0-1962 GCA_037144015.1 bacterium | reverse complement strand
GTAGGGGCTGCGCTTGCGCAGACCGCCGGGACAAGCGACAGGATGTGCTGCGGTCGCCGGCAAGCGGCGCCCCTACAGTGCGCAGACCAGTGTTTTGGGAAACGAAAGCACATCCATGATCAAATACCTAGCGCTTCTCTCCATCGCACTGACCACCCTGGCGCTGCATTCTTCCGCCGCCACGGTCTCGGTCACCACCCCGGCAGAACTGACCGCGGCACTGGCCAAGGCCGTGCCCGGGACCACCGTGCAATTGGCGCCGGGCACCTACGCCTGCATGCTTGCGATTCCCGCGGGCGTAACTCTGCGCGGTGCGGGGTATGGCAAGACGATCCTGGACGTTGGCGCTGCCGCCACCGGGGTTACCCTGGCAGGCGACGGCGCGGCCATAGCCGACCTGGCTGTCACAACCCGCGGCGGCACCGCCATCCTAGCGCGTGGCGTGAAGGGCGTCGGTCTGTCCCGCATCCTGATCCGCGGCGGCGCGGCGGGGGTAAGCCTCCGGGATGTGCAGGGCGCGCGCGTCGAAAACTGCATCGTGGAGAGCAGTTTCACCGGCCTCGCGCTCACGGACGTCACCGGCGCTGCAATCGTCAACAACACCCTGACGCGCTGCGATTCGACAGGCTTTGCGCTTTCAAAGGTCTCCGCGAGCGCGGTGTTCAACAACCTCGTGGTTCACGCCGGGGTGGCGGTCAGCGTCAGCCAGGCCGGTGCCGGCTTGCGGGTGGATCACAACCTTTATCTGGCGCTGTATGCCGGCAAGATCGACGACGAACTGGCCCGCATCTCGCTCGGTCCCTGGCGCGATGTTTCCGGCGGGCTGGATGCGCAGTCGGTCTGCCAGCCGGTGGTCTTCCGTGATGCCACGAACGGCGATTACCAGCCGGTATCCACCCTGGACTGGAACCCCGGCATCCCGACCACCGCCAACTGGGGTGTGGCGAAACTCGGGGAAGTTGCAGCGCCGGTTTGGGACATTGCCCACGCCAAGCGCCCCGCCTTTCCCGGTGTGGGGGCGCGCGAAGGCAAGTCTGCCGATGTGGATGAGGACGGCACGTTCAAGGTCAAGGAGAGCGCTGGCACCAAGAGTGCCGGCGTGTTCACGCGCGATGGCACGCTGGTGCGCTACCTGTTCCGCGACCTGCCGCTGCCGGCCGGGAAGTATGGGTTCGTGCTTCCCTCGCGCAGCGGACAAGGCGCTCCGATCGCAGCCGGCAAGTACGAACTGCGGATCGTGGAGAGCAACCTGCGCTGGGATTACCGTATGCTCACGGGCAATAACGGCACGGGCACCCAGGAGGGTGAATCCGACAAGTGCGGTGTCAGCCGGGCGGTCCTGGGGGGCGACAATACGCTGATTACCGGCTGCGGCTGGAGCGAGCATCAAGAGAACATCAAGGCCAGGGACCTGGTCACGGGCCAGCCGCGCTGGGTTCTGCCGGGCAGTACGGATCCGCTGTGGCTCTGCCGCGGCAGCGACGGACTGATCTACGTGCTGCGGAAGGATGACCTGATCCGGCTCGACAATCAGGGGCAACTCCAGCCGTGGCCGGTGGGCGGGCTGAAACTGCCAATGGCAATCCCGGCGGCCAACGGGGTGGCGGAACTGGGCGGCAACCTCTATGTCACCAGCAGCAGCGGTGAGGTGTGGCGCGTGTCCGTGGCGACTGGCAAGCAGGAACTCGCGGTCAAGGCCGTGAATCCTTTACATCTGGTGGCAGATCATAAGCGCGGCCTGCTCTGGATGATCTGCGGCGGTCAGGGATTTAGCAACGGCGTGGTCACCGCCTTCGCGCCCGATGGAACAATCAAATACATTGTACGGTCAACTGTAGGGGCTTCGCTTGCGAAGACCGCCGTCGCTGAACCTGCACTTGCGGTCGCCGGCGAGCGGCGCCCCTACGAATCTACGGGCGCCGGGGATGCGGGCACTGTAGGGGCTTCGCTTGCGAAGACCGC
>JBAWXQ010000360.1:0-1982 GCA_037144015.1 bacterium | reverse complement strand
TCCTTGATTTGTTGTAACTGCTCAGGTCCCAGGGTTCAGGGTGTCAGGGTTCAGGGTTCAGGGTGACATGCGATGCAGTTGCGTCGCATCTTGCATGATCAAGTGAACGGACACAGAGGCCACAGAGAAAGAAAGAGAGCACAGAGAGAAATTCATGCTGCTGCGGCCGGCTCGCCGGCCGCAGTCAGGCATTTCTCTGTGGTCTCTATTCCTCTCTGTGCTCTCGGTGTCCTTGATTTGTTGTAACTGCTCAGGTCCCAGGGTTCAGGGTGTCAGGGTTCAGGTTATCGGTTATCGGTTATCGGTCACCGGTTATCGGTCATCAGTTATCGGTCACCGCCCCATCTCAATCCTGGCACCGGCCCGGACGCTTTCGGGCGTGACCGCATCCAGGCCGTCGATCAGCGCGATGCCGTAGCTGCCGGGGTGCTGCGTGTGCTGCGCCGCCCACTCGCCGGCCAGCCCGAAGACCACCAGCGCGGCGACGGCGGCCTGGAAAGCATCCGGCTCCACGGCGGCGAAGGCGCCGGTCACGGCCGATGCCGCACAGCCGGTGCCGGTGACGCGCGCCATGAGCGGGTGGCCATTGCGCACGCGCGCCTCGCGCTGACCGTCTGTGACAAAGTCCTCGGGCCCGGTCACGGCGACCACCAGGCCATGGGTCCTGGCCAGCGCCACGGCGGCCGCGCGCGCCTGCGCCACCGTGTGCTGGCTATCCACGCCGCGCGCGCCGCCGGCACCGCCGAGCGCCAGGATCTCGGAGGCATTGCCGCGCACGATCGCCGGCCTCACCTGCGCCACCAGGTCGCAGGCGGTCTGCGTTCGCAGCCGGCTCGCGCCGGCGCCGACCGGGTCGAGCACCACGGGCACGCCCTTCTTCCGCGCGTGGACGCCGGCCTTGAACATGGCCTTGATCCACGGCGTGGAGAGCGTGCCGATGTTGATCACGAGGGCGCCGGAGATCGCCACCAGCTCCTCGACCTCCTCCGCGGCATGCGCCATGATCGGCGCGGCGCCCAGCGCCAGCAGGGCGTTGGCCGTGGAGTTCATGACCACGTAGTTGGTGATGTTGTGCACCAGCGGCTGGCGGGTGCGCAGGGCCGCCAGGATGTCGGCGATGGCGTCAGGTTGCTGCGTCATGTGTCGGTCTCCCCAGGCGGGCGTCAGCCCGCAACCGAATCGGGATATCGAAACTGGCCCGCGATCCACGGCCGCACGTCCGTGGCCAGCATGCCGGCGGCGCGGGCGGCGTCGAGCCCCAGGTCGCCGTCCTCGAAAACCTGGCAGTGCGCCGGCGCCACGCCGAGGCGGCGCGCGGCCTCCAGCAGGATGTCCGGCGCGGGCTTGCCCGGAAACGGATCGTCGGCGGTCAGCACCACGGGGAAGTAGCGCGTCAGCCCCGTGGCATCCAGCGAGGCCAGCACATTGCGACGGCAGCCGCCGGAGACGACCGCCATGGGGAGGCGACCGTGGTTGGCCCGCGCCAGGTCTGCCACCCGGGCGATCTCCTGCACGCCGGGGAGCAGCTCGCGGAAGCGCCCCTGCTTGCGCGGCACAAAGGCGGACACGTCGATGGTCTTACCGGTGGCGCGGCTGACCGCGGCCACGATGTCGCTCACAGTGGCGCCGCGATAGGCGGCGATGAACTCCTGCGAAACCTGGATGTCGAAGGCGTGCAGCGTCTCCAGCCACGCCTGCCAGTGCAGCGGCATGGTGTCGACCAGCGTGCCGTCGCAGTCGAACAGCAGGGCGCGAATGTGAGGCGGGATTGGAATGGTAGCGGACATGTGGCAGGAGTTTCGGGGACGTGCGCGCGCCTGTCAACCCGGATTGCTTGCCTTCCCGCAAAGCCGTGGTCTATTATTTGCTTGGCGGCGGGTTTCCAAAGCTAGTGGAATGTCCCCGAAATAAATAAGACGGGCGCCTACCCGCAACCCAACGGATGAACAAGTCAAGGACACCGAGAGCACAGAGAGGAACCG
>JBAWXQ010000359.1:0-1992 GCA_037144015.1 bacterium | reverse complement strand
ACTGGAAGTAGATCACGAGTCCGGTGACCGGCAGGTGGGCGCCGTACTCGAACGCGCCCATGTCGGGGAGAGTCTTGTAGGCGCGGGCGTAACCGGCGCCGCGCTCGTCCCAGAGCAGGCCGAGCGGGTTGAGGCCGTGGTCGATGGCCGGGCTGCCCGGCAGCAGGGCGCAGGTCGGCCACTTGCCACCGTTGTTCGCCAGCGGCGCCAGCAGGGGATTGATCGGCGACCCCGACGTGCCGACATAACTGCCGCCGGCATTCGGATTGCCCTCGGTCAGTCCGTTCCCGGCATTGGCGTCGCTGCCGAGAATGCTGTTCGTGACCGTTCCGGCGCCACCACCATTGGCGTAGATGTCAGGCCCGGCAGTACCGGCCGTGTTGCTCGCCACAATGGAACTGATTAGGTTGTAGTAACGTTGATTCCCGCCATAAACATCCAGGTACAACCCGCCGCCATTGGTCGAAGCGCCGTTGGCAAAAACGGTGCAATTATACAAGTTGACGGATCGATCGCTCTGGGTCCACATATACACTGCGCCGCCACCGCCGCCCGCGGTGTTCAGGGCGATGGTCGAGTTATAGACCTGGCAGGTCACACTGCCATCGTTCATCCGCGAAAAGATCGCGCCGCCGACTCCGGTGACCGCGCGGTTGCTCGCCAGTGTGGAGTTCCATATCGCGAACCTGGAATCCTTGGCCCCGTAAATGGCTCCGCCGCTATTGGTCGCGGCATTGCCCGAGAATAACGAATCGTACACGGCGACATTGGCGATCGCCCCTTCATGATCGCGGAAAAGCGCCCCGCCAAAGGTGGCGGCCGTGTTGGCCAGGAACGTGCAGTTGGAAACGGCGAGATTGGCGGACCATACATAAACCGCTCCGCCGCCGCCGCCGGCACGGTTGCCGGCAAACAGGCAGTTCCGGAACGTGAGGGTGGCGGTCGTGTTCGCCCAGACCGCACCACCTTCCGCGCCACAGGCGTTGGTGGCAAAGACACAGTTGTCGAAGTAGACGTCTCCGGCGCAACCGACTGCGCCCGCAGACCCAAAACCCGTACCTGCATTGCCATACCGGAACGTGAGGTTCCGGATGTAGCCGCCGGCGTTCATTCCACCAAGGATGCCGGCGCTTGCCGTGAATGGCGTGGACGCCGCCTGCAGGATCGTGTCGGCGCTGGTGTCGCCGGCGATCGTCAGAAGCTTGCTGCCGATGTTGATGCCGGACTGGGTGTACGTGCCGGGCAGCAGGTGAATCACATCGTTGGCCGCGGATTGCGCCATGTCGACGGCCTTCTGCACCGTGGCATACGGATGGGCCTGCGAACCATCGCCCGGGGCCGAGTCCGTGCCGTTGGTCGCGACGTACCAGTCCTTGGGCGAGACAAAGTTCACGGCCACGTTGTTGACCGTGGCGTTGGTGACGATCGCAGCGTTGCCGCCCGTGAAGGCAGTGCCCAGGAAAGTGACCACGAGGTTCGTGCTGTTCGCCGCCTCGTTCGGATTGGCCACGCCGGTCAGGCTGAAGGTGGCTTGCGTCGTCGAAAGCGTGGTGATGACAGCCTGTAAGCCGGTCGGCACATTGCCAACCGTGGTCTTGCCGGCGCCGACCAGGTCCTGGCTCACGGTGCTGAACGTGTCGCCGGCGAGCGTCACCGTCAGCGTGTTGGGGATGACGCCGGGACTGGTGGGCGATTCGTTGAACGCCGTTCCGCTGTAGGCTAGGTTCGGGTTCAGGAAGTTGACCTTCAGGTTCGACCTGGTCGCGTTGGTCACGACTGCCGCCACACCGTTGGAGAAGGCTGCGTCCACGAAGGCGATGGTCAGGTTGGCCGCGTTGTTGGCAGCGTTGTGCGGGGAGGCCTTGCCCGTCAGGGAGACAGTCGCGGTTTGCGCGCCGGTGCGGGCAACAACGGCGGTCAGGCCGGCCGGCACGTTGTTGGTCGTCACCTTGCCCGAGGCTACCAGGTTCTCGCCGTTGGTCGCGTTGAAGG
>JBAWXQ010000358.1:0-2009 GCA_037144015.1 bacterium | reverse complement strand
GATCACCGATCACCGATCACCGATCACCGATCACCGATCACCGATCACCGATAATGCTCACTGCTAACTGGAGTACAACAATGGCCGAATATGATCTCACCCCTGTCGCCGTCCCGCCTGTCAAGACCAAGTACCGCACGATCTGCACGAAGCTGCCGGTGCCGGAGTCGCTGCCGATCTTCGAGGAGCTGAAGCGCTCCGAGCCGCGCTCCATGCTGGGGCAGCCGCCGATCATCTGGCACACGGCCGAGGGGTGCGTGATCGGCGACAAGTGGGGCAACCGCTGGATCGACTGGTCGTCCGGCGTGCTGATCACCAATGCCGGGCACGGCCGGCCGGAGATCACGGCCGCGCTGCGGCAGGTGATCGACCAGCCGCTGCAGGCGACCTATGTGTTCGTGCACGAGGGGCGCGCCACGCTCACGCGCATGCTGCGCGAGATCTCGCCGAACCCGGACACCTACCAGGCTTTCCTGCTCAGCACCGGGAGCGAGGCCACCGAGAACTGCATCAAGCTCGCCAAGACCTATGGCCTGGAAAAGCACGGCCCGGCGAAGCGCATCATCGTGTCGTTCGAGAACGCCTTCCACGGCCGCACGCTGGGCGCACAGCTTGCCGGCGGCAACCCGCGCCTGAAGAACTGGATCGGCTGCCAGTGTCCGAACTTCGTGCAGGTGCCGTTCCCGGACGGGTTCAAGAACCCGGACACCCGCTTCGACCTGTTCCTCAAGACGCTGGCCGACAAGGGTGTCAAGCCGGAGCAGATCGCGGGCGTGATGTCCGAGAGCTTCCAGGGGTGCGGGCCGGACTTCTTCCCGGTTGAGTACGCGCAGCAGCTCGAGGCCTACTGCCGTCAGCACGACATTGTGCTGATCATGGATGAGGTCCAGGCCGGCTTCTGCCGATCCGGCCGCATGTTTTCGTTCCAGCACTACGGGATACAGCCCGACCTGATCGCCTGCGGCAAGGGGATCAGCTCCTCGCTGCCGATCTCGGCCGTGATCGGCCGCGCGGACATCATGGGGCTGTACGCCCCGGGCTCGATGACCTCAACACACTCCGCCTCGCCGCTGGCCGTGGCCGCTGCCATCGCCAACCTCAAGATCCTGCAGGCGGAAAAGCTCGCCGAGCGCGCCGCGGCCATGGAGAAGATCCTGATGCCGGTTCTGGAGCGCATCCAGAAGCGCCACGCCAAGCAGCTGGGGTGCCTGCACGGCAAGGGGCTGGTGGCCGGCATCCAGGTGGTCAAGCCCGGCACGCGCGAGCCGGATGCCGCCACCGCGACCCGGGTCAACCTCGCCTGCTTCCAGAAGGGGCTGCTGATGTTCGCGCCGGTGGGCATTGCCGGCGAGTGCCTCAAGATCGCCCCGCCGCTCACGATCCCCGAGGATGCGTTGCGCGAGTCGCTCCAGGTGTTTGCGGCGGCGTGCGACGAGGTGCTCGGCTAGATTTCTCCGGCTGTTTCCGAAAGCGTCTGTGTCAGGGCAAATAGGCCCCGTGGCGAGTCAATGTGCGGCGTAATTCAGCCGCATCGACGCGCCGTACGTCGCCGGCTTGGGTCGCGGCCATGGCTGCCGCCACGCCCGCCGCTTCGCCCATGCACAGACATACGGGCATCACGCGCGTGCTGCCTTGCACATCGCGGTCCGTGGAAATAGAGCGTCCGGCCACCAGGACATTCTTCAACGCCTTCGGCACCAGGCAGCGGTAGGGGATGCCATGGGACTCGCCGGGCATATACCGCTCGTAGCGGTCCATGGCGTGGGTTGTTCCCTTCGTGAAGGACTTCGTTTCCTTCTTGGAGCAATGAATGTCTACCGGATAGGCGTTGCGGCAGATTTCGTCGGCAAACGTCCGGCGCTGCAGGTAATCCTTGATCGTCAGGGTATAGTCCCCCTTCACGCGACGGGTCTCCCGTATGCCCAGAAGAGCGCCGGTCGCGACCAGAAAGGCATTGGCAAATGTCTGGGGTGCGAGCTCCGCCAAGGCTTGCCGGATCTCTTCAGCCA
>JBAWXQ010000357.1:0-2019 GCA_037144015.1 bacterium | reverse complement strand
GACACGGATGGCCTTGCGCGGCGAAACTCCGGCTGACGCAGGTTACCGGAGATCACGCGTGACACAGCGACTGGACAACCGCATTGTACTGGTGACCGGGGGCGCGGTGCGCCTCGGTCGCGCCATCGTGGAGTCGCTGGCCGCCGCGGGCGCCGGCGTGGTGGTGCATGCGCGCGCCTCGCAGGCGGCGGCCGACGCCCTGGTGGCCGGCCTTCGCGCGCGCGGCGGGCGCGCCTGGCGCGTGGGCGGGTCGCTGGAGACGCCGGACGGTGCGGCAGGCGTTTTCCGCGATGCCCTGGCTGCTGCCGGGCGCATCGACGGGCTCGTCAACAACGCGGCGGTGTTTGCGCGTCAGCCCCTGGCCGCGAGCGATGCGGCGGCGTTTGATATGGCCTGGCGGGTGAATGCGCTGGCACCCATGCTGCTGACGCGCCTGCTGGCCGCGCAGGTTGCGGCCGGGCACCCCGGCGCCGCTGCCCCCGTGGCTGGAGTCGTCAACCTCCTGGACCAGCGGATCGCGCGCCCGTGCGCCGGCTGCCTGCCGTATCTGGTCAGCAAGCAGGCGCTGGCCGCCTTTACAACCTCCGCGGCGCTGGAGCTCGCGCCCGGCATCACGGTCAACGCCGTGGCGCCCGGCGCGGCGCTGGCCCCGGCCGCGCCGGCCGCCCGCGAGCCGGCCGGAGCCGCGCCGCTCGGGCGGCCCGGCACGCCGGAGCAGATCGCCGACGCCGTGGTTTTCCTGCTGTCGAGCCTGTCCATCACCGGGCAGATCCTGTACGTGGATGGCGGGCAGCATTTGGAGAAGCAACCGTAAGCAGGCAACCGCGAACCGCTGTGGGAGCGCCACCCCGTGGCGCGAGCCGCATCGGCTTCGCAAGCGAAACGCAGGCCGCGACCGGCAGCCATGAAAACTTCGTACGACAAGATCCACATCCGCGACCTGGCCGTCACCTGCATCGTCGGCACGCTGCCGGCGGAGCGCGTGCGCCGCCGCCGCGTTGTGCTGAACCTCGAGCTGTCCTGTAACCTGTCCTGCGCCGGGGCCACGGACGATCTGCGGCACACGGTGGACTACGGGGCGGTGTGCCGGCGTGTGGCGGCCGTGGTACGCCGCAGCCGCCACCTCCTGCTCGAGCGGCTGGCGCAGGAGGTCGCCGACACCTGCCTCGCGTTTCCCGGCGTGGCCGGTGTCCGGGTGACGCTCGACAAGCCCGGCGCGGTGCGGGGCGCGCGCAGCGTGGCCGTGGAGATTTACGCGCGGGCGCGGAAATCTCTGTAGCCGCGGCCGCCGGCCGCGGAGAAACAGTTTTGGGCGGGGCGCCAACCAGGAACCAGGAACGAAGATCACCTATGACCGGTCACTATCACCTCGTCGGCATCGGCGGCGTGGGCATGAGCGCCCTGGCGCAGGCGTTGCTGGACTCCGGCGCCACGGTTTCCGGCTCGGACCGGCTCCTGGACCAGGGCGACGCCACGGACACCCTGCAGCGGTTGCGCGGTCAGGGTGTTGCCCTGCACCCGCAGGACGGCAGCGGCGTGCGCGCCGGCGCAGCCGGAATCATTTTGAGCACCGCTATCGAGAAGGACAATGCCGACCTGCTGCGCGCGCAGGCGCTGGACATCCCGGTGCTGCACCGCGCCGCCGCGCTGGCGCAGGTGGTGGCCGGACGCCGCCTGATTGCCGTGACCGGCACCTGCGGCAAGAGCACGGTCACGGCCATGGCCGGCTGGATGCTGGCAGGCAACGGCATCGACCCCGTGGTGGTCAACGGCGCGGCTGTGGTGGGGTGGGACGAGGGCGGCCGCGTGGGCTCGGTGCGCAGGGGCGCGGGAGCCTGGGCGGTGATCGAGGCTGACGAAAGCGACCGGTCGCTGCTGGTCTTCGACCCGGAGCACGCCGTGATTACCAATGCCTCCATGGACCACTTTGGCCTCGAAGAGACGCGGCAGGTGTTTGACCGCTTCCGGCGGCGCGTGCGCGGCACAATCATCGACGGCGCGGCCGAGTCCGGAGTCCGG
>JBAWXQ010000356.1:0-2020 GCA_037144015.1 bacterium | reverse complement strand
GGTCCACCACCACCACATACGAGCCGGCGGCCACGCTGTCAAAACGGTAATACCCGTTCGTGTCCGTGTCCATCGTGGCCAGTGCGCTGCCCGCGGGGGCCCCGCCGCTCGCCGCAAACAGGACGAGCTTCACGCCGCCCAGGCCGCTGTCGCCGGCGTCCTGCTGTCCGTTGTTGTTCAGATCCTCGAACACCCGGTGGCCAATGCTGTAGGCGGGCGTGAAGCCGAAGTCTAAGGCGAGGTTGTCGCTGGCGTCGCCATTCGGGCCGTTGGTGCCCTGCCCGGAGCCGGATGTCTCTTCACTGGAAGGCTGTAGCCCGGCTCCGATGGTAACGGGCGTGCTGGCAATGCCGTTGGTCACAGTTCCCACGCTGACAGGCGTGTCGATGCCATGGTCCTTCAAATCGCCGGCAAGCGTCATGTTCGTGCTCGCGCCGGTGCTGCTGACCAGGGTTCCAAGCGCCGCGGCGGAAGCGGCCACATCGACGACAACCACATAGGTTCCCGGGTGCAGGTTGTCAAAGCGATAATACCCGTTGCTGTCGGTGTTGGTGCTGGCCAGCGCGCTGCCGGTCGGGCTGCCGTTGCCAGCCGCCGCAAAGAGCTTGATGGCCACGTTGGTAATGCCGGGCTCCCCGCTGCTCCGGATGCCGTCGTTGGCCGTGCCGCCGCTGCTGCCGTCGTCCCGGAACACGCGATTGCCAATGCTGAAGGTTGGCGCAAAGCCGAAGTCCACCACCAGGTTGTCGCTGGCATCACCGGACGGGCCGTGGGTGCCGGCGCCGCTGCCGGAGACGGCCTCTCCCACCGGCTGCAACCCGGCTCCGACGGACAGCGACGCGCTGGCAATGCCGTTGGTCACGTCGCCCACGCTGACCGCAGCATCGATGCCGTGGTTCCATAAATCGCCTGCGAGCGTCATGCCGTTGGTGGTCACCGGACTGCACCGCAAGCCGGCCAGATTCGTGGAGACAGCCACATCCACGACGACCACGTAGTTGCCCGGCGGCAGACTGTCGAAGCGGTAGTAGCCGCTGACATCCGTGTTGGTGGTCTGCAGCGCGCTGCCGGACGGGCTGCCGGATCCATCTGCCAGGAAGATCTTCATCGTCACGTTGGAGATGCCCGGCTCGTCGCCGTTCCGAAAGCCGTCGTTGGTCGTGCCGGCACCGCTGCCGTCATCCCGGAACACGCGGTTGCCGATGCTGTAGAACGCCGTGCTTGGCGCAAATCCGAAGTCAAGCGTCAGGTTGTCGTTGCTGTCCCCGGTCGGCCCGTTGGCGCCCGCGCCGCTGCCGGACGTCGCCTCGGTAGTCGGCTGCGCGCCCGCGCCCAGCGTAAAGGCAACGCTGGCAATGCCGCCAGGGAGCACGCTGCCGCCGCCAAGGACCGTATCCAGCCCGTGATCATACTTGTCACCGGCAAGGGTTGTGTCGTTGCTGGCTCCGGCGCTGCTCTGCAGCCCATTGAGTGCGCCGGCCGAACCCAGCACGTGGACGACCACCACGTACGCGCCGGCAGGAACGCCGTCGAAGCGATAGTAGCCGCTGCTGTCCGTCCAGGCATCGGCCAGGACCGCTCCAGCCGGGCTGCCTGAAACCGCGGCATACAGGTGTAAGTTGACGTTGGCAAGGCCGGTTTCGTCATCATCCATGAAGCCATTGTTCACATGTGCGCCAGCACCATTATCCACCCACACCCGGTTCCCCACGCTGTAGGCGGGCGTGAAGCCAAAACTCATGGCGAGGTTGTCCCAGGCGTCGCCATTGGGGCCGTTTGCGCCTGCCCCGCTGCCGGTTGGCTCGTCCGTCGGCTGCAGCCCTGTGCCCACGGTCACCGGGGTGCTGGCAATTCCGCCGGTCACATCGCCCGCGTTCACCGGCGTGTCCCGGCCGTGGTCCTTTTCCGCGCCCGTGCTCGTGGTATCCGTGCTGGCGCCCGTGCTGCTCACCAGCCCGGTGAGCGCCGCGCTGGAGCCTGCCACATCCACCACCACCACAAACGTGCCGGCCGCCAGGGT
>JBAWXQ010000355.1:0-2050 GCA_037144015.1 bacterium | reverse complement strand
GCTGCTCGCGGGGTTGGCGTTAGGAACAGGAGGATGTGTGACAGGTCGTATCCAGGAAGCCGGCTACACGGTGGAGCGGACAGACGGGGTCTTCCAGGTGCGCCGCTATACGCCGCAGGTGGTCGCGGAGACGGTGGTGGACGGGACGCTGGAGGAAGCCGGCAACAAGGCGTTCCGGCCTCTGTTCAACTACATCTCGGGCGCGAACCGGTCGCAAGGAAAGATCGCCATGACGGCGCCCGTCGCACAACAGCGCGAGGGGGAAAAGATTGCGATGACGGCGCCGGTGGGGCAAGAGGCCTTGAGCAACCATTGGGCCGTCACATTCATGATGCCGACCAACTACACGATAGAAACGTTGCCGCAGCCCACGGACGACACGGTGCGTCTGCGCGCTATTCCGGCCAGGCGCATGGCGGCGGTGCAATACTCTGGCACATGGAGCCAGCAGCGATACGAGCGGAACCTTGCGCGCTTGCGCGAGTGGATGAAGGCGCAGGGCCTGGCGGCTGCGGGCGATCCGGTCTGGGCAAGGTATAATCCGCCCTTTACACCCTGGTTCCTGCGCCGGAATGAGGTCCTCGTGCCGCTCCCAAACCCATAGAACTGGGCGATGGCCGGCAGCTCCACGTGAGCCGCGGCGTTGGCACTTTGGGGCCTCCGATCCTCTGATCTCAGTGCCGTTCTCGGGCGCCCCTTCGCGACCTTCGCGGTGAAAGAGGTTTCGGGTCTCGCCTTTCCACTCACTTAAATCGCACCGCTTCGCGCCGGACGCCAGAGAAAGATTGACTCCGCTGCCGGACGTGTGATAAATCATTTTCAGTGTTGTTGTCTACTTAGCGGCTTCCCTACTGTTACGTGTCATAGCGGAAAGGATTCATGGATACCCGATTTACCGCCCCTGTGCGCGTGGGGATTGTTGGCCTTGGAAGAGCCGGGTGGGGCATGCATTGTCCGGAGCTCGACCAGTATCCCGCCTTGTTCAAGATTGTCGCAGTTTGCGATCCGATCAAGGAGCGCCGCGACCTGGCCGTGGCCAAGTACGGCTGCCGCGCCTATCGACGCTACGAGGATCTGCTGGAAGACCATGAGGTCGAATTGGTGGACATCGCCACCTGTTCGGACGAGCATGTGGACCATGCGCTGGCCGCCCTCACCACGGGCAAGTGGGTTCATCTTGAGAAGCCGATGTGCCGCAACTATGACGAGGCCCTGGTGCTGCGTGCCGCGGCGATCAAGGCGCGCAACCGGCTTTCCATCCGCCATAACCGCCGGTTCGAGCCGGGCTTTCAGCAGGTGCGCGAGATCATCGCCTCCGGCCTGCTGGGCGAGGTCTATGACATCAAGCTCCGCCGCGGCGGCTTTCAGCGGCGTGACGACTGGCAGACCGTGAAGCGCTGCGGCGGCGGCCAGCTCCTCAACTGGGGGCCGCATATCATCGACCATGCGCTGCAGTTTCTCGACGCGCCGCCGGTGAAGATCTGGGCGGACCTGAAACGCGTGGCCGCCGTGGGCGATGCCGAGGACTACGTGCATATCCTCATGCGCAATGCCGAGGGGCTGACGGTCGACCTGGAAATATCCGGCGGACGCATCATTCCGGAGCCGGAATACACGGTGACCGGCTCGCGCGGCGGGCTGACTCTTTCGGGCGACAAGGAAGTCAAGCTGCGCTACCTGGACCCGAAGCAGAAGCTGCCCCGCCGGCGATCCAGCGTGCGTACGCCGCCGTTGGGCACGTTTGGCACGCCCGAGAGCCTGAAGTGGATCGAGGAGACGCTGCCGGTCAAGCCGAAGGCGACCTGCGGCATGACGATCATCTGGGAGCATCTCTTCAACGCGATGCGGCGCAACCGGCCATTCCCCGTGGCGCTTGACCAGGCCATCGAGGTCATGCGCGTGATCACGCTGGCGCGCAAGGATACGGCGTTCAACTGAGGAACATCGAGCACAGAGAAATGCCTGACTGCAGCCGGCGAGCCAATCGCAGCAGCATAAGTTCAGAAGTCTTGATCTCGCCGGAAAATGACTTGGCACTTTTCTCGACTCA
>JBAWXQ010000354.1:0-2057 GCA_037144015.1 bacterium | reverse complement strand
CCGACCAAGCTGCTAGACATGCCCCAGTGCGTCGATGATGGACATGCGGCTGGCGCGGCGGGCGGGGAGCACCGCGGCCACGATGCAGAGCAGGCAGAGGCTGGCCAGGCTCAGCGTGATGTATCCCGGCACGAAGTGGACCTCCAGCGGCACGCGCACCGGGATGTTCGGCGGGATCCAGGTTGGGCCGGCGAGCCGCACGCCCAGGATGGTTGCCGTGGTCATGACCATGCCGATGGCCGAGCCGATCACGCCGAGCAGCAGGCTTTCCACCGCGAACATCATGACGATCCCGCTGCGCCGGAGCCCCAGCGCGCGCAGCGTGCCGATCTCGCGGGTGCGCTCCATCACGGCCATGCCCACGGTGTTCACCACGCTCAGCACCACGATCACCAGCACAATGCTGAAGAGGAAGGTGAAGAGCACGTTGAACATGTTGCAGATCTTCAGGTAGGAGATGCGCAGCTCCTCCCATGTCCGGATCTCGACGGCCACGCCGCGCCGGCGCAGTTCCTCCTGCCAGGTCTTGCAGAGGGCGGCGGTGCGGTGCGGATCGCGCAGGAGCACGACCAGGCGGTCCGCGCCGGCTGTGTCGTAGAGCTTGCGCGACAGGCCGAGCGGGACGCTCATCAGCATGTTGTCAAGCGCCTCGACCGGCGAGTCCACGGTCTGCACCACGCGCACGTCCAGCGCGTTCATCTGGCCATCCACGGTGGTGGCCATGAGGATGGCCTCGCTGCCATTGGTCAGGCCGAGCAGGCTGGCCAGCCCCTGGCTCACGCCCACGCCGGCCGGCCGGGCATCGTCGAGCTCCGCGCCGTGGAAGAACGAGAGCCTGCCGATGGTGCCGCGCCCCTGGGCGCGGAACAGGCGCGTGTCCGCGGCGTTGCGACCCTCGGCGGCGGCAATGGTGGAGGCGCGCCCGTTGCTCAGCAGCCCGACGACGTTCAGCTGCGGCGTTGCGTACAGCACGTCGGGCTCGGAGCTCAGGAAGGCCGTGACGGTTGCGAGGTCGTTGCTGGTCAGCAGGTAGCGCTCCGGGTGGAGGGCGCCGTACTGGAGGTACCCTTCGCGGAACAGGGTGAGGTGGCCGTTGCCGTAGGCGTAGACGTAGGAGTCCTCCAGCCCGTTGTAGACGTAGCGCGTGAACCCGCCGAACAGGTTCACCGCCGCAAAGCCGAGAGCCACGGCGCCGATGGTGAAGGCCGAGCGCCGCTTGTTGCGGAGCAGGTTGCGGGCGCCGATGGTGAACCAGTTCAGCATGGCGGACGGCCCTCCGGGGCGGATGCGTCCGGGGTGCGCACATCCTCGTGCACCACGCCGTCCTGCAGGCGGATGCGGCGGCTGACGCGCGCCAGCAGCCGCTGGTCGTGCGTGGCAAAGATGAAGGTGGTGCCGCGCGACGCCTGCAGGGTGCGCATCAGGTCCACGATGCGCTGGGCGTTCTCCGAGTCGAGGTTGGCCGTGGGTTCGTCCGCAATCACCACGGGTGGCGCCGTGACCAGCGCCCGCGCAATGGCCACGCGCTGCCGCTGGCCGCCGGAGAGCTGGTCCGGCCGGTTGTGCAGGCAGTCGCCCAGACCGACCTCGCCCAGCATCGCTTCCGCCTGCCGGCGCAGGGCGCTGCCGCCTTCGCCGCGGATCACCAGCGGCAGCATCACGTTTTCAAGGGAGGACAGCACGGGCAGGAGGTTGAACTGCTGGAAGATGAAGCCGACCGAGCGGTTGCGGTGCTCCGAGCGGAGGTCGTCGGACAGGCTGGCGGCATCGCGACCGTTGACCTGCACGCGCCCGGTCGAGGGGATGTCCACCAGCCCCATCAGGTGGCAGAGCGTGGACTTGCCCGAGCCGGACGGGCCCCAGACCGCCACGAACTCGCGGGCTTCAATCGTCAGGTCGATGCCGCGCAGGGCGCGCACGGTCGTGGCGCCCAGCTGGTACGATCGGGTTACGTTTTCGAGTGTAATCAGCGACATGCGTCCCTCTTCGGGTGTGGCGGAAAAGGGAGAAACAATACCACTGTCTACGGCCGGGCGACAAGACACAGATGCGGCCCC
>JBAWXQ010000353.1:0-2085 GCA_037144015.1 bacterium | reverse complement strand
CCCTGTCTCACGCTGTTCGCAAGCAGCAGCAACGCGCAACGCCGTAAGGGGTCAGTCACACGCTGGGTGGCGTCAGCAACGTGGCAGCGGCGTCTCGCCGCTGGCGGCTTGGATGCAGCGGCGAGACGCCGCTGCCACCTTTTCAGCGGCAGGTGTGGCCGAAGAATGATTCGACCATCAACTCGGCCATGCGCCCCCGCTCACCACCCCGTGGCCTGTGCCAGCAGCTCCACGTAGCGTACATAGTTCGGCCAGGAGACATCCGCCGGCACGCCGTGGTCGCAGGAGGGGATGTAGCCGCCATCGTCAATGACCGGCCGCAGCCGCGCGATCTCGTCCTCGATCGCCCGGCCGCCGCGCGCCATGGCGCGCTTGTCCACACCGCCCTGAAAGGCCATGTCGCGGCCGAACTGCCTGCGGAACGCCGCGATGTCGTTGCCGGCCGCCACCTCAACCGGATCGCACACGTGGATCCCCGCCTCGATCCAGAGCGGAATCAGCTCGCCGACAAAGCCGTCCGAATCCATGGCGTACAGCGGCACGCCCGCGCGATGCACGAGCTCGCCCCAGCGCTTCCAGGCCGGCAGCAGATAGGTGCGCGCCATGGCCGGCGAGATCATGGAGAACTGCTTGTAGGCCATATCCTCGGAAAGATGCACCATGTCCGGCGTAAACACCGCCAGCGTGCGCTCCAGCAGCGCCGCCACGTAGTCGGTCCAGAACTCGGTCATCTCCGACACCCAGGCCGGGTCGTCGTGGAACAGCACGCAGAGATTCTCAAACCCGAGCCACTCGCGCAGTTGCCAGAACGGGCCGGAGAAGTGGATCGTCACCGGCCAGTCGCGGTCGCGCAGCTGCGCCGTCCGCGCCGCGGCATCGGGCGGCAGGCGCGCCGCCGTGGCCGGGTCGTAGCGCGCTTTCATGCCCTCCCAGTCGGCGCGCGTCTCCACTGGGCACTTCACCCAGCGCCGCGTGACAAAGTCGATCGCCTGGCGCAGATACTCCACGCCGAATTCGCTCGAGATCTCGCAGATGTTCCCCTTCCAGTCCTGCACGATCCGCGTGTCGCCCCGCTCTTCGACGATCTTCTCCTCAAACTGCGGGATCATGCGCTCGTTCACCGCAAATCCAGGGCCGCCCTGCGGCCACGGCTGCCGGCCGCCGGCCAGGCGATAGGCATATTCGTTGTAATCCCGGACCTCCGGCGGCAACCCCTGTGCGTGCCAGGCCTCAAGCGTGGAGCGGCGTCCGCCGCCCGGCGTAAGCGGCACGCGGTCCGGATGCCCGAAGCGCAGCGTTTCGATCATGCGTTGTCGCGGGTTCATGATGCCCTCTTATGGACTTACTGCTTAGTGTTGTATGCAGCCGGAATGCCGCCAAAAACTCTCCTGTTGACAAAGATATCCTGCTAACAGACCTTTCAGCAATGGACAAGCCGAGCACAATTATGTACTTTTCGATCAGCATAGCCGGCGCCGGCAGTGTGGGCGTCCGAGCTGTCCCGGCTCGGCAAGGAGAGATGCAGCGGCGGACCCCGCTGCCACGCAAATGAAAAACACCCCCCGCATCTTTCGTGAGACGCGCTTCCGCCTCCCCGGTCAGCCGGAGCGCGACATGGCGCTCTGGGTGGACCGGATCGGCGCCGGGCCCGGTGGCGCATGGTCTCCCGGGCGCCTGCGCCTGCTCGGCCAGTATGCGGCCGTGGCCGTGGATTCCGGCCGCGGCAAATTCTTCTCCCCGGCTGCGGGCCATATTTTCCTGGCAGCCGGCGACGTGCTCCTGCTCTTCCCCGGCGAGCCCAGCCGCTACGAAGCCAGCCCGAACTGGCAGACGCGCTGGATTGTCTGGAACGGCCCGGAGGCAGAGAAGCTGGTGCGGCTTGGCGGATTTTCGGCGCGTCAGCCGGTGGTGCGCGGCGGCGCCGCCGCGGTGCGGCGCATGTTCACGGGACTCGAGCCGTTGATGCAGGCCGAGTCGTTTGCCGCATTGCTGGAGCGCAAGAGCCTGGTGCTGGGGCTGGTGGCGGATTTGGTCAGAATCCGGCAGGCGGGGTCAAATTCAAGCGACCCCACCCATCGCATCACT
>JBAWXQ010000352.1:0-2102 GCA_037144015.1 bacterium | reverse complement strand
TTGCCGTTTGATCCGCCGGCCAACGGCCGGCGGTGGTTTCGCTGAGTAGTTACAAAGAAACTATGAAAACGGGAAATCGGTTAAAGAGAACAATCGAGGAGAGAACGTGATGAAAAGATGTATGGCAATGATGATGCTCCTGGCCCTCTGCGGAACGGCCCTCAGCGCCGCCGACCTGCCCACCTGGCAACTCGCAAAGCTGGAGGCCGGTACGCTCGCGAACTGGAGCGCCCCTGCCGATGCGGCCGGCCGGCGGTTCCGTTCCGCTGAAGGCGGCCAGACCGCCACGCTGTCCGTGCCCGCCTGGTGGGGCGCGGGGTTCCGCCCGCCGGAAGGGACCGTGTATGTGCTGGAGGTGGTTTATCAGGACGTCGTCACGAATCCCGTTGTCTTCCTGAGCCACGGCGGCGTGGGTAAATACTGGGGGTTGACCGAACTGCACCGTTTCGGCGGGACCGGCGACGGGCAATGGAAGACGGCCCATATTCCCTGTTCATGGGATCTGGTTTGCCGCAAGAACAACTTCAAGGATCTGACCGACCGGACCGAGTTCGGCCTGCAGAGTGCGATGCCGCTGCCGGTGGAAGCCATCACGGTGACCGTGGCAGGGCCCGCCGCCGCGGAGCGTTACCGCCGCGAGACGCGCGAATGGGTTGCCCACGCGCAGGCAGCGAAGAGGGCCACGGCCTCCTGTGGCGAAAAACAGACCGCCGTGCTCGAAGGCGAATGGGCCGCGAAACCGACGGTTCCTTTTGTGCGAACCTACATGGCAGCGCTCCTGCAGAATGCGGCTCCGCAACGCGGCGAGACCGGACGCCCCCTGGAATTGCGCCTGGCCCGGAATGAATATGAAACCGCTGGCTTCGGCATCTATGCCAACGGGGCGGCGCTGTCGAATGTGGAAGTTTCGGCTGCCGATCTCAAGGGGCCGGACGGCGCGACCCTTCCAGTCAGACTGCAGGCGGCTGAATATTCCGTGGTCCGCGAGGACAAGCAGTGGCTGATGTGGCCGCAGCGCTTCTGGCCGGCCTATCCGGTGGACATCGCCGCCGGTCAGTCGCACGCCTTCTGGCTGACGGTGCAGAGCAAGGCCGGGCAGACCAAGCCCGGCGTCTACACCGGCACGGTCCGCGTCCGTGCAGGAAAGATCGAGGCGGAACTGCCCGTGCGGGCGGAGGTGCTGCCGGTCCTGCTGCCCACCATGCAGGAGGCCGGGCTCGACCTCGGCGCCTGCGGCTTCCCGACGCTGCAGGACCTGAAGACCATGGCCGAATACAACCACACCGGCATGGACATCTGGTTCGGCGGCGTGCAGCAGCAGATGCGTGTGCGCGACGGCAAGCTCGAGATGGACTCGACCTACCTCGACGACTGGATGCGGTACGCCGCGCGGCACGGCATGAATCACATGATGTGGTTCATGGGCGGCGATCCCTTCGGCTTCCCCGACACCATGAACCTGGAGCGCGATCTCTACCGGGCGCAGGAAGGCGAGAACAACACACTGCGCCGGGCGTTCCTCGACAAGACCAATGAGAAGCCCGATGCCGTCATCCCGGAGGTTCGGGATCTGTATGTCCAATGGGTGCGCCAGACCGCGGAGAATGCGAAGCGCCAGGGGTGGCCGGCCCGCCTGATCATCCACCCCTTCGACGAGCCCGCCAAGTGGGTGCGTTCGCACAAATGGAACAATGCTTTTCACCCCGTCATCGGTGCGGGCAAATGGATCAGGGGCCATTTCGAGGACGGTTGCGCCCTGATACGGCAAGGCGCCAAGGGCTTCGACAATATCCTCACGGGCGGCGACATGCACCACGCCGAACCCAGCATGGTGTTCCTCGACGATGTGGATGTCTTCTGCAGCAACGCCATTCACGAGGACGAGAAACTGGGCGACAAGGTCCGCGCCGCGGGCGTGCAGTTCTGGCAGTACAGCGGGTGCGGCGACCATACCCCGGCCCACGGTCCGCGCTTCGCCTACGGCTGGTATTTTGCCGCCTATGACAGCCGGGGCTCACTGGTCTGGGCGTACGACTCGATGGACCGCTTCGACACCTCGGAGAAGGGTGGGTGGGGCTACGGCTGGAACACGCCCTTCGGCA
>JBAWXQ010000351.1:0-2118 GCA_037144015.1 bacterium | reverse complement strand
CTAATCCACGCTACCAGCGTTCGTTCTGAGCCAGAATCAAACTCTCATAAGAAAAATACACGCCAACCAGGCTTGCGCCCAGATGACGTTTTGTTCGGGTTCTAACCTGCACAAACCAAACGAATCGCATCCCTTCTAAATCGAAGGTCGTATGAACTATTCAGGTTTCAAAGAACCAACCCCGGAACCCACTCGATTCCAGCGGCGATTTGAAAAGATATCAAAACCCTTGCGGGCCGTCAACCCTTCACCGCAAAAAAAATTCCGCGGCCTTGTCCGACACTGGCGGATGGTAAAACCCGCTTTGCCTGACGTGAAGGTCAACCGTATCGCAAGACTGCAACCGTTGCCAACCTTCGGCCGCGAACTCTCGTTTCGCGGTCCCTTCCACTACTCCCGCCGGATCGCTCCGGTTGTTTCGTCGATGGGCTTGTCTTTCAACCGCACCTTTTCAGGCGCAAATCGAGTAGTAAGTTACCATCGCCGCAGGATGCCGTCAACGGGTTTTGTGTATTTTTTTAGCGAGGTTGGCGTGTGGAGCGTAAGGATATGGAAATGAACGTGTTACGCATGCATAACGAAGCAGGAGTTAGCGTGCGAAGCCGGATTTGTCGCGTGCACCCCGTCTGCGGCGGACGACGGAATGGCGGTGCGGCCGCACGGGCGGCGCCGACGGTAGTTGTATGAAACAACTACTAGCAGCCTGTCGGGCTTAGCCTTGTGGAGACACAAGCTGTCTGCCGACCAGGCTGCTCGTTGAGCCACCCGCTGCCAGCGGGTGGCGAAGACTCGGTTGCAGACAGGAAAATTGTTCCGGCTGTTCTTTTTTGCGTATTTTACTCTTGTCCAGCGCTCGACGGTTGCGTCCCACTAACCAGCAACTTGGTCGGCACAAAGTTTGTGGTGGCACAGCACTAAATCCGACAAGCTGCTGGCATCTTGTCGGCAGAAGGTAGCGGCGGGCCTGTCGCCCCGCGGGATTCGCCTTCCCGTTCGCCGCGTGCCCAGCTATCATTCGTTCCCATCGCCGGGTTCGCGGGACGTGGCCACGGCCGGGTTTTTATCGGCATGTAGTCCCCGGTGTCGGCGGCGCAGGCGCGTAGGTTGGTGGCCGTTCCTGCTGCCGTCTCGTGCAGGGTTGAAACGTCAGATGCCCTATCCGCATGAACTCGAGTCCTGGTGGCTGGCGGCCGCCTGTCGCGCAACAGGTGCCAGCGACCACGTCGTGGCGCTGCAGCAGCTGGAGACGTCTGCCTCCCGGCTAAGCGATCTGTTTACCGTGGAGCGCCCCCGTGCCACGTTCCCAACTTATTTTTCCGACCCTGCTTCGCTGGCCGCATACGGAGTCATGTTTTTTCCTCAAACCTTTGCGCGCGTAAATCTTGTGCTGGGAGAATGCCTGGAGATGACAGCGCTTCTGCGGGATGCGGGTAGCAGCAGGGATCCTCTGCAGGTTCTCGACCTCGGCTGCGGCTCAGGCGCAGCCACGCTGGCGGCCGCCATCCTGCTGCGCGACCGCCCGGTGGCGCTGCACGCTGTCGACCATGCGCCCGCTGCCCTGGTTGCGCTGCGGCAGATGTTTGCCGACTGCGGCGCGCTCTGGCCCAGCGCGTCGCTGACCACCTACGCGCGCGATGCCCGCTCCGATGGACTTCCCGGCACCTATGCCCTGATTCTTGCCAGTTTTGCGCTGAATGAGCTGTTCGCGGACGGCGACGAACCGTCCGCGGAGCGCTGGCTGCAGCAGCAACTGGCGCGCCTTGCGCCGGGTGGCAGCCTGGTCGTGCTGGAGCCTGCCGGCGCCGCCCCCTGCGAACGGCTGCAGCGCCTGCGCAACCGCCTGGCTGGCAACCGCGACCTCACCCTCGTGGCCCCGTGCCCGCATCGTCTCCCCTGCCCCATGCTGGGCGCGGACGGCGGCTTCTGCCATGACGTGCGCTCGTGGCGCGTGCCGGACAGCGTCAACCTCATCAACCGCCGCATGTTCCGCTCGGTCCATGATCTCAAGCATGGCCTGCTGGTCCTTCAGCGCCAGGCCTCCGCCAGCCACGAAACCGCTGCACCCGACACGCGATTCCGCCTGGTCGGCCCCATGAACCGCGACAAGGGGCGCCTGGT
>JBAWXQ010000350.1:0-2125 GCA_037144015.1 bacterium | reverse complement strand
TTCTCGATCTCGTCGAGCAGCACCACGCTGTACGGCTTGCGGCGCACGGCCTCGGTGAGCTGGCCCCCCTCCTCGTAGCCGACGTAGCCGGGAGGCGCGCCCACGAGGCGGGAGACGCTGTGCTTCTCCATGTACTCGCTCATGTCCAGGCGGATCATGTTCTCCTCAGCGTCGAAGAGGTCGGCCGCGAGGCAGCGCGCCAGCTCGGTCTTGCCCACGCCGGTGGGGCCGAGGAAGAGGAACGCGCCCACGGGGCGGCGGCGGTTCTTGATGCCGGCGCGGGCGCGCAGCACGGCGTCGGCCACGGCGTCCACGGCCTCGTCCTGGCCGATCACGCGGCGCCGGAGCGCATCGCCGAGATGGAGCAGGCGCTCGCGCTCGCCGGCCAGGAGGCGGGTGACGGGGATGCCGGCCCAGCGTGAGACGACCTCGGCGATCTCCTCCTCGGTGACTTCCTCGCGCAGCAGGGTCTTGGCCCCCTCCTGTTTCCGGAGCTGGGCCTGCTTGGCCTGGAGCTTCTTTTCCAGCTCGGGAATGCGGCCGTAGCGGAGTTCCGCGGCTTTCTCGTGGTCGGAGGCGCGCTCCGCCTCCTCATAGGAATGGCGGGCGAGCTCAAGGTCCTCGCGCAGCTTGCGGGTCTCGTCCAGCAGGCGCTTCTCGCTCTGCCACTGCGCCGTCATGGCATCGGCTTTGGCGCGCAGGTCGGCCAGCTCCTTGCGCAGCTCCTCGAGGCGCGCCTGGCTGGCGCGGTCCTTCTCCTTTTTCAGCGCGGTCTCCTCGATTTCGAGGCGCGTCACGCGGCGGGTGGACTGGTCCAGCTCGGCGGGCATGGAGTCCATCTCGGTGCGGATGGAGGCGCAGGCCTCGTCCAGCAGGTCGATGGCCTTGTCCGGCAGGAAGCGGTCCTGAATGTAGCGGTCGGAGAGCACGGCGGCGGAGACCAGCGCCGCGTCCTGGATCTGGACATTGTGGTGGCGCTCGAAGCGCTCCTTCAGGCCGCGCAGGATGGAGATGGTGTCCTCGACGTTGGGGGCGTCGACCACCACCGGCTGGAAGCGGCGCTCGAGGGCGGCGTCCTTCTCCATGTGCTTGCGGTATTCATCCAGCGTGGTGGCGCCGATGCAGTGCAGCTCGCCGCGCGCGAGCATGGGCTTGAGCATGTTGCCGGCATCGGTGGACCCCTCGGTGCGGCCGGCGCCGACAATGGTGTGGACTTCGTCGATGAAGAGGATGATGCGCCCGTCGGCAGCCTTGATCTCGGTCAGCACGGCCTGAAGGCGCTCCTCGAATTCGCCGCGGTACTTGGCGCCGGCCATGAGGGCGGTCATGTCGAGGCTGAAGATGGTGCGGTCCTTGAGCCCCTCCGGCACGTCGCCGCGCAGGATGCGCTGGGCCAGCCCCTCGACAATGGCGGTCTTGCCCACGCCCGGCTCGCCGATGAGCACGGGGTTGTTCTTGGTCTTGCGGGAGAGGATGCGGATGACATCGCGGATCTCGGTGTCGCGGCCGATGACCGGGTCGAGCTTGCCGGCGCGGGCCAGGGCCACGAGGTCGCTGCCGTACTTCGTGAGCGCCTCGTACTGCCCCTCCGGGTTGTCGGTGGTGACGCGCTGGTTGCCGCGCACTTCCTTCAGGGCGGCAAGGATGCCTTTGGCATCGGCGCCCGCCTCGACCAGGAGGCGGCTGGCTGGAGCCTGGCGGCCGAGGTCCAGCATGGCCAGCAGCAGGTGCTCTACCGAGACGTACTCATCCTTGAGCTGCCGGGCCTGATCGCCGGCCTTGACCAGCAGCTCGTTCAGGGACCGGGTGATGTAAACCTTCCCCTCCTCTGTATCGCCGGAAACCTTGGGGCGACGCTCCAGCTCCTGCGCCACGCGGCTGCGCAGCGTGGGAACCGAGACATTGGCGCGCTCCAGCAGACGCGGCACCAGGCCGTCCTCCTGGTCAAACAGCGCCAGCAGCAGGTGCTCCACATCAACCTGCTGATGATTCAGGCGGATCGCCTCGGCACGCGCCGCCTGAATGGCCAGTTGCGCCCGCTGCGTCAGTTTATCGGTATTCATACATTTTGCTCCGCAAAATGTATTAGCATGTTGGATGCCAACGGTGATGAAGTGTTGTAATT
>JBAWXQ010000349.1:0-2137 GCA_037144015.1 bacterium | reverse complement strand
GGTTTCCGCTTGCCCTATGGCGCGCTTTCTGGCTTGCTGACCTGCGATGGTACGAACGCCCACCAACCCCCGGCAGGCTTCCCGTTTCCGCACCGCCGGCATGCGCCGCACACCGGACGCGTGCGCCGAGGCCATGAAAGCCCTGAGCGACCCGAACCGCATCCGCATCGTGCGGGCGCTCCTCGTCGGGCCGGCCAACGTCACCGAGATCGCCGCGCGCGCCGGACTCAGCGTGCATCGCGTCTCGCACCACCTCGGGCGCATGCGACCGGCCGGGCTGGTCGCCTGCACGCGCCGCGGCCGCCAGATGATCTACCGCATCGCGGAGGCGGTCGGCACCGCGGATGGACTCGACCTGGGCTTCTGCCACGTGCAGTTCCGGCCGACGGAACCGGATCCCAAGTAACCAGGCACGTCCCCTGGAACGGCGCGCCACCGCCGTTATCCGTTGCTTTCAGCCCGTTTCGACCGCATGTTGCGGCTTGTCATTCCCACATAGCTGGATATATAATGATCGTGCTTTACCCGCAAAAAGGGAACGCATGAACTACCCGCGTGAATTCATTGGCGAAGCGCTGGGAACCTTTGTGCTGGTGCTGTGCGGTTGCGGCGCAGTGGTCGGCTCGGTGCTGTTCCAGGCGCACCACGGGCTGATGCCGATGGCCTGCGCCTGGGGCCCGGCCGCCTTTTCCGACCGCGTGGGCGGCTTTTTCTTCGTCTACACCCTGGCCCCCCTGTTGGGTGGCGCAGGCGCTGCGCTCTTCTTTGTAAAGGTGCTGGAACCGGCGATGAAGCATCCATCGCCGCGCTGCGATTGCGAAACGGAGAGCCAAGCTGGCAAGGCTCGATGATGGATCCACGGCCGAACTCGAAAGCCTGGTCCGGCGCACGCTGGCGCAAACGGCAGGCAGGACAATCCGCACGAAGGTCCGCCATCTCCGTTGCCTGCAGCCGGGACGACCGCAGCCCACCCATAGGTACACAACCACAGTAAAGGCCAACCCCATGCCGACAACCAAGAAGAGCACCTGCTGCCCGACCACCACCACCGACTGCTGCGGCCACGCAGCCAAGAAGACGTGCATATGCACGCTCACAAAGACCGACGGCAAGGTCGACATTGAAAAGATCCGCAAGCTCGCCGGCAACCCGCAGTTCATCTGCGCCTGCTGCGGCCGGATGGCCAACAAGCGCATACACGTCTGCAAGCCGGTGGCGCTGAAGGCAGACTAGCCGCTTGTCGGACGGAGCGTTGTGACTTCTCAAACTTTGCGCCGACCCAGCGGCTAGTTATGGGGAAGCCACCGCTACGCTCCGGCTATAATTTGCCGGGGCGGCGTTCCGGACCATGCGCGGCGGACACGCCGTCGCGTGCGTCCGCGAATAGCGCCCGTCATGGCCTCGTCAACATCTTGAACATTCGGACTTCCTCGGGGTCGAAGGGGAGACCATTGGGTCGGACAAGATCATGAAACCACACTGCAGGTTTCGGCGCGCCCGCAGCAGATCCCCAAGGGTAGATCGTTTGCGTCTTACCTGAAACCAATCCCCAGTTGCAGCATCCCACGCGTTCCCGGCGGAACACAGGCAGACAGGTGGCCACATCGCTGTGCCCGCGGCGCAGCCACTCCGTACAAATCAGCGGACGGTTGTGCTGCCGTAGTTTCGAGATCTGGGACGCCAGATTCTCGGCGTCGCCGTAATTGTGGAATGAAAGAATGTCCGAAGCTTCGGTTTGGAACGTGCTGAGACTGGCATTGTCATACCATACGCCGCTGGTCAACGGTTGCGACGGTTCGGCTGCTCTGGCCCACTCGAACACCTTGCAGAGAAGCGGCAGCGAACGTTCATTCTGCTTGCCGTTGCCGGGCTCGTTGTACAGGTCCCACATCAGGATGCGATCATCCCGGTGAAAGGTGGTCATGACGTCCCGCACATAGCACTCCAGCCGCGCCCAGGCAGCGGGATCGTTGACGACCGAGCACCCGGGGCTTTGCAGCCAGCCGGAATTATGAACGCCAGGAACAGGTTCGGGTTGCCTGCCGATCGTTGGCTGTTCGTTCCAGCAGTCGTCGAAAATCACAAGGATAGGCCGGATGCCGATCTTCGCACAGAGCGCCAAAAAGCGGTCTAGCCG
>JBAWXQ010000348.1:0-2142 GCA_037144015.1 bacterium | reverse complement strand
CGTGGACGAAACCGACAAGCGGAAAACGTGAACTTATTCTTGCGCGGGTCCTAAGCGCAAGGGGGACGTCATCCCGCAATCGCCGGGTCGATCACGCGCGTCCCGGCTTCGTGCGGCGGGTGCGCCGCGGGCGTGCGGCATCCGGCGCCACCTCGTAGGGCTTGCCAAAGACCTCGAAGAAGTCGTACCCCTTGGCAAAATCCGCGCGGGTGTCCTTGTCGGTCTTGCCAAGCTTGCCGGACTCGACCAGGTTGAACACAATCTCGCCAAAGTCCTCGGTGCGCTGGATGCCCCACGCACGCAGCACGGTCAGCGACATGGGGCCGAACTCCTGCAGCATGTACTGGCGGATACCCTCGGTCAGCTCCTGCCCGGTGACATGCCGCTCCGGGACATCCACGGGCTTCTTGAGCGCCTTGACCGTGAAGTCCAGCGCCTCACGCAGCAGGTAGTAGCCCTCCGGGGCATAGCGCGGGTCGCGGGCGCAGATCTCGGCCACGGCCTGCTGGAAGTTGGCGTCGTTCATGTTGTTTTCAGGTCCGCGCGCAGGCTGAGCGCCATGGTGTGCTGTTCGCCGGGCGGAAGCGTCAGCGTCGCCTGGCGGGCGTTGGCGGTTTCCACGCAGAGCATCTGCGGGTATTCATCCGCGCCGAAGTCTGACATGCGTTTGGATTTTTCGATCCACGGGTTCCAGACCACGGTGGAATGGCTGTTGCGCTTGGCCACGACGATCTGGCGGCCGAGGCCGGCGTCGTCCACGCGGCACTCGGGGTTGGTGTCGTGGTAGACGCGGTCCGTCTCGCCGTGGACGTGCACCGCGCCCTTTTGCGCCGCATGCTCCTGTCCGGTCAGGGCGTCGAAGTAGCGCACGCCGTCGAGCCCGAGCACCGTGGTGTGCGCGACGTCGCGCACCAGCAGGTAGGTGTGGAGCGCTTCGGAGATGGTGACGGGTGCCTTGTCGCAGTTGCGGGTGGTTAGCTCCACGCGCAGGGTGGTGTCGAGGATCACGCGCAGCGTGAGGTCGAACGCATGCGGCCAGAGCGCGCGCGTGGACTCGCTGTCACACAGGCCGAGCTTGATGTCCGTCATCTGCGCGCTGTATTCCGCGGTCAGCATCGACCACATCTGGAGGCGTGCGAAACCGTGGGCGGGCTTGTTCTTCTCAGCCGGATGCGCACCAAACCAGGGCCAGCAGACCGGGATGCCGCCGCGGATCGGCTTGCCAATTTCATGCCAGGCCTTGCGGCTGACAAAGAGCACGGGGGCATGCCCGAGCGGCTTATACCCCAGCACCTGGCCGCCGTAGAGCGACACCTCGCACGCGCCGTGCGGCCCGGCCAGCGCAGCCACGGGCAAGCCGCCGGCACCGGCACGAAACGCGATGCGTCCGGCGGAGCCGAACCGCTTGTTCAACTGGTTGATGTCAGGCAACGACATGCGGCTTCCCCTGATTACGTTTCGCCGGCGCCACCCTGCTGCAGCGGAGGGAGGCCCCCGGAAGCAGCCCGTGGACAGCTTTCGTCCTGCTCCGCAAAGCCGAAGCGCAACTGGTGCGGCTGCCAGTCCGGATTGACCAGGCCGGCCGGATCCGTGCCGCCGGCCAGCTGCAGCAGCGCGCGCGCCAGCCGGTCCGGAATCTCCAGCAGCCGCCCCCCCTGAAGCCCCTTTCCCCCGGGCGACAAGGGCGCATGCTGGTCCGGCAACAGCGCCCCGAGAATACCCATGTAGCGTCCGGGATGCAATGGCCGTTTCAGCTCCAGCCACGCCACATCCAGCAGCCACCCCGGGACATCCGGGGCAACCCCGGTGGCCAGGGCGGCAGCCGGCGGTGCGGACGCACGCGCCCGCGACAGCGCCATGCCGATGGCGCGGATGCCCGCGTCGTGGTAGCCGAAGATCACATCACCTGGAGCCACCATGCGCGTGTTCTCGTAGAACGGATTGCGCGTCCCGTTGGCGCGGCGCTGCCGGCACCAGAGATATCCGCCCGGAACCTCCACGTCATACGTGCGCTTCTGATTGGCCCACCAGTACCGCATGCACCCATTATGAGCTAAATGGATGGCCGGACACAAGACAGGCTAGCAGCTGGGTGCGATTGCAAAAAGTTGCAATCGCACAGTATTCAGAAGTCAGTATTCA
>JBAWXQ010000347.1:0-2144 GCA_037144015.1 bacterium | reverse complement strand
GTCGTAACATGCGATGCATTTGCGTCGCATCTTCATTTATGCAACGGCAAGGACACAGAGGGCACCGAGATCATACGAGAGCACAGAGTCAATTTCTGGTAGCCTGGGCCGGGAAGCCGACTGCGAAAAGAAATTCCTCTGTGGTCTCTGTTCCGCTCTGTGCTCTCGGTGTCCTTGACGTGTTCATTCGTTGGGTTGCGGGCTGAGGCCCGCCTTGGGGAAGGCATGTCAGCAACCGTGAGAGCAGACGCTGTGTGGCGCGTGGCGCGGAACGAACTGTTCGATTCGTGCCGCAGCCGCCGCGTCCTCGTGGTCGGTCTGCTCTACCTGGCCGGCGCCGCGGCCGCCACGCTCATCTTCATCTGGGCCGTCCACAAGATCGAGCGGCAGCTGGCCGAGACCATGGGCGTGGCCATCGCCCCCGGCAGCGGCAGCGTCACGGCCACGCTCTGGAAATCCGACGGGTTCCGCCACTTCGTGATCGGCATTGCCGGCGACAAAGCCCTTGCCAAAACCCTGCTGTCCATCCCGCCGCTGGCGCTCTTCTACGGGTGGCTCGCCTTTGCCTTCACCCCGGCGCTCGTCATGCTGACCTCCGCCACGCGCATCTCCGAGGAGGTCTCGAGCGGCTCCGTGCGCTTTGTGCTGTTCCGCGTGTCGCGGCTGGAGTGGTGCCTGGGCAAGTATGCGGGACAGGCGGTGCAGCTGTTTGTAGCCCTGCTCCTGAGCGCTGCCGCCGCCTGGGTGGCCGGGCTTTGCCGGATGCACTTCTTCGAGCCCCTGCCCTCGGCGCTGGCCATGCTGCTCTTTGCCGGCAAGGCCTGGATCTACGGCCTGGCCTTCCTCGGCGTGGCCATGGCGGTCTCGCAGGCGTGTGCCGCGCCAAACCTCGCCATGGCGCTCGGGTTTCTCGGGTGGATTGCGCTGGCGTCCCTTTCCGCCCTCTCCGGCCACTATGCCGGCGACGGCTGGCGCCGCGTCTGGGAAGTGCTCAACGCGCTCACGCCGGGCGGACACCGCGCAGACCTCTGGTGGGGCACGGCCGCAAACGCCACGCCCGCAGTCGCCTACCTGCTTGCGCTGAGCTTCGTCTACCTGTTCGCCGGCTACGCCGCCTTCTCGCGGAGAGACCTGTGAGCCCGGCGCTGACCTTCCAGGGCGTGGTCAAGACGTACCGGCGCATCCGCGCGCTGGACGGGCTGGACCTCTGCGTCCCTGCCGGCTCGATTTTCGGCCTGGTCGGAAGCAACGGAGCCGGCAAGACCACGGCCATGTCCGTGGCGGTCGGGCTGCTCCGGCCGCAGGCGGGCCGGGTTGACCTCTTCGGCGAGGGGCCGTTCGACCCGCATCGCCACGGCGGCCGCGTGGCCGTGCTACCGCAGGACTCCCGCCCGCCGCCGCACGCGCGCGTGGAGGAACTGCTGCGCTTCTACGGCGGCCTGCAGGGGCTCCGGGGTGTCGAACTGTCTGGTGCGGTCAGCGACCTGCTCGAGTGGGTGCACCTGCGCGACCGCGCCGGCTCCGCGGTGCGCACGCTCTCGCACGGCATGACCCGACGCCTGACCATTGCTCAGGCCTTCCTCGGCATGCCGGATCTGGTGCTCCTGGACGAGCCGCTGAACGGCCTTGATCCACGCGAGGCGGCCCGCGTGCGCGACCTGATCCGCGGCCGGCGCGGGCGGCAGACGATCGTCATCAGCTCGCACAACCTGGCAGACATCGAGGCGCTCTGCGACCACGTGGCCTTCATCGAGCACGGCCGGCGGGTGCGGCAGGACACGCTGGCCGCGATCACGCGCCAGGGCCATCGCGTCACCTACGTGCTGGCGGGCGGCACGCCGCCCCTGGAGGCGCTGCAGGCCGCGCTGCCGGAGGTGGAATGGGAGGCCGCGGCCGGCTCGCTCATGGCCACATTCCCGGCCACGCTGACGGCCGCGGAAGTCAACACCCGGGCCCTGCCCATCCTGCTGCAGGCCAATATTCCGCTGCTGGAAATCCGCCGCGGCTCCAACCTGGAGAGCGAATACCTCCGCGCCAGCGCGCCGCCGTGACCGGCTGCTAGCAGCCTGTCGGATTTAGCGCTGTGCCATCACAAACTTTGTGCCGACCAAGCTGCTAGTTTGGGGGACGCAACCGCCAAGCAC
>JBAWXQ010000346.1:0-2144 GCA_037144015.1 bacterium | reverse complement strand
TCCAATTTACACCACCCGTTGGGCGTGCTGGATTGAGTCAGCCAGCCAGTAAAGTCTAAGTCCGACAGTCTCCTAGCGGAACTGGCGCGGGGTGCGGCCGGTGACCTTGCGGAACTGGCGCGCGAAGTAGTTGCTGTCGCGAAAGCCGCACTGGAACGCGGCCTCGGTTACGCGTACATCCCCGTGCCGGAGCAGCTCCATGGCCTTGCCGACGCGGACGCGGATGACGTGGTCCAGCGGCGAAGTTCCCATGACCTGCCGGAACGTCCGCAGCAGGGAGCTCTCGGACATGTGCGCCAGCCCCGCCAGCTGTGAGACCCGGATCGGCTCCGCAAAGTTCTTCTCGATGAAGCTCAGGACCTGCCCCAGACGCAGGGTCGCGCCGCCCATTGGCGCGCTCGCCCGGGTATAGCAGCGCGAGAGGTAGAGGATCAGGTCCATCAGGCAGGCGCAGGCCGCAAAGCGGTGGCCGGGCTTCTGCTCGCGGAGCTCGGCCTGCAGCCGCGCGATCAGCTGCGCCGCCGCGGCCAGCTCGTCCGGCACCAGCTGCAGCCGGCTGCGCAGCCGGTCCTGCGAGCGCAGCCGCGGCTCGACGCGAAAGAGCGCCTGGTACCCCGGAATGTCGCCGACATCGGCCAGCGGCAGATGCAGCCGCTGCGGATCGAAGAGGATGTTCACCAGCGCCAGGTCCCGGGTGTCGGCATAGCCGTGCGCCTCTGCGCCGGCCAGCAGGAAGGCGTCGCCCGCTGAAATTGGATAAGTCTCGCGCTCCGTGACGTGCCGGCCGCGGCCGGACAGGATTACGACCAGTTCGTGGAAGGCATGCCCGTGCAGTTCCGTCGGCCCGTGACGGAGGGTCTTGAGCACCACGAGGGGGAAGCGGCGGTCCTGGAACACGGTCGCGGCGTCGATTTTCCGGAGGTGTTTGCGCATGCCGGAATCGTGCTACTTTTTGCCGGATTCGTCAAGGCAGCGCGGCGTTCCACCGCGCTATTGTGGGTGCAATTCTTTGGCCGGGATAAGCCCGGCTGGCGACGGGAGGCAGATATGAAGGCAAAAGCGAAAACAGCCAGGGGACTGCGGGTTGGCGTGGTGGGGATGAGCGGCATCGGCAACACGCATGCCACGAGCTACGGCAAAGATCCGCTGGCCCGGCTGGTCGGGGTCTGCGACGTGGTGAAGGAGAAGGCGGACGCGGCCGCGGCCAAGCACGGCGTCAAGGCCTACTACAGCCTCAAGGAGATGCTGAAGCACGAGGAGATGGATTTCGTCGACGTCACCACCGGCGGCTACGAGAACGGCAGCTGGCACTTCGAGCCGGCCATGGAGGCGCTGGCCGCGGGCCGGCACGTGCTGTGCGAGAAGCCGCTCTCCAACGACATCGGCGAGGCGCGCGAGCTGGTGCGCTACGCCGCGGAGAAGAGCCTCTACCTCGGCTGCAACCTGAACCACTACTTCACGCCCACGGCCGCCCGCGCCAAACAGTACATGGACGACGGCCAGATCGGCGAAGTCGTGAACCTGCTTTTCAAAGTCGGGTTCAACGGCGGCGAGGAGACCTACGGGTTCAACAAGTCGCCGCGCTTCAATCAGCCGTACGCCCACATGAAGGCCTTTCTCACGCACCCGTTCAGCGTGATGCGCTACTTCTGCGGCGACATCACCCACGTACAGAGCTTTTCCACCAAGCCCGGCTTCCGCAAGAACAAGGGCGACCTGCTGCTCTCCGTGAACAGCGTGCACGTGAAGTTCGCCAACGACACGGTCGGCTACCTGATGAGCCAGCGCGGCGACGCCGTGTGGGGCCTGGGCGGCTGGTGGAGCTGTGAGGTGGCCGGCAGCAAGGGGACGTTCTGCATCGAGAACTGCATTGAGCGCCTGACCTACTGGGCCGCGCCGAAGCCCGGCGAGAAGCAGCCTCCGGCGCCGGAGGTGCTGGACACCGGCATCAAGGACTTCGGCGCGACGTTCCCGCTGCGCATTCACGCCTTCCTTGAGGACCTGACCAACAAGGTCCCCCGCGAACAACTGCGCTCCTCCGGCCGCGATGCGCTGGCCACGATGGAATACATCTTCGCCGTGATCGAATCGTACGAGAGCGGCGGCGCCGTGGTGCGCCCGCACCCGCTGCCCACGATTCATGG
>JBAWXQ010000345.1:0-2175 GCA_037144015.1 bacterium | reverse complement strand
GCTGCTAGAACAGGAGCTTGTTGCGCCTCCCGGTATGGGATAAAATCCTATATTTAGAAATTGGGATTATTCATGTTGCCGGCGCATGCGCCCGGGCAGGCTGATCCGTGCGATGTGTCCGCTCGCAAGAAGGCATGCACGCCATGGGGCTCAGCAAGCGAAACAAAATCCTCTGGCTGGTCGGGACCGTGCTGCTGGTGCTGGTCGCGGGCGGCGTGCTTTCCTGGCTTGCCGCACTGCAGGCCGACAGCCAGATGCGCGATGATCTGCTGCTGCAGGCGCACCTGCTCGAGCAGGCCATCGACCCCACCCCCGTCCAGGCGTTGGCCGGCGCCGCGTCCGACCTGCAGAACCCGGGCTATCAGCAACTGAAGGAACAGCTCTCCCTGGTCAGACGCGCCAGCCCCACCTGCGGGCTGATCTACCTCCTGGGGCGCCAGGCCGCCGGGAAAATCTTTTTCCACCTGAATTCCGAGCCCCCGGAATCCAGGGATTACGCTGCGCCGGGGCAGGAATACACGGAAGCGCCGGATCGATTCCGCCGCGTCTTCGAGACCCGGACCGCCGCCGTTGAAGGCCCGGACGCCGATCGCCGGGGCACATGGATCACCGCGCTGGCACCGCTCAACCGGCCAGCCGCCAACCGCACGGATGTGCTCGTCTGCCTGGCCGTCGACGCCCATGCCTGGAATCGCGCACAGCTCCGCGCCATGCTGCCGCCGCTGCTGCTCACGCTGATCCTGCTGGCCCTGCTGCTGACGGGGTTCGCGCTGCTCACGCGCCGCGCTCATTTTGCCGGAGCCCCGCCCCGGTGGATGTGGCACCTCGAGCCGCTGCTGGCGGCAACCATCGGCCTGCTGCTGACCGTCTGCGGCGTCTGGGTGGCGCACGACCGTGAGGTGCGGGACCGCAACCTGTCCTTCCAGGATCTGGCGGCCAGCAAGTTTGCCGATCTGGCCGAGCGCCTCCGCGACAGGCGCGCCCCGGGGCTGGAGAGCTTTGCCAGCCACTCTGCCGACCACCTCCCTGCGGCCGACGAAGCCGCATCCCTGGAGATCTCGCTCCTGCACGCGGACGGCTCACGCCATCTGCTGGCCGCCACCGGCGATGCCGGCAGCGTCCGAAACCGGGAGTCCGGCCTTTCCTCAACCCGGTTCATCCTGGACTGCGGCAAGGTCCTTGCTGTAACCGCGCATGCAGGACCGGCCTTCCGGCGCACACATCCGCTGCGGGCCGGCGGACTGGTTGCGCTGGCCGGCATTTTTTTCACGGCTGCACTCGCTGGCGCATTCGGAATCATCCTCCGCAGGCGCGAGGAGCTCGAACACCTCGTGGCCGCCCGGACCTCCGAACTGCGCGAAATCAACCTCCACCTGGAACGGCAGACCGTGCTGGCCCATGAGCTGGCCGCCACCGCCGAGACGGCCAACCGCGCCAAGAGCGAGTTCCTGGCCAACATGAGCCACGAGATTCGCACCCCCATGAACGGCGTGATCGGCATGATCGGACTGCTGCTCGACACGGCGCTGACCCCTGAACAGCGGCGCTACGCCGAAACTGTGAAAAGCAGCAGCGAATCGCTGCTCAACGTCATCAACGATATCCTCGACATCTCCAAAATCGAATCCGGCAAGATGGAACTCGATGTCCTGGACTTCGACCTGCAGAACTTGCTGGATGATTTTGTGTCCACCATGGCCCTGCGCGCGCATGCCAAGGGGCTGGAACTGCTCTGCGCCTCCGAGCCGGATGTCCCGCCACTACTCCGGGGGGACCCCGGCCGGCTCCGCCAGATCCTCGCCAACCTGGTCAGCAATGCCATCAAGTTCACGCACGCGGGCGAAGTGGTGCTCCGCGTCGCGCTGGAATCGGGGACCGCCACCCGCGCCACCCTGCGATTTTCCGTGCGCGACACCGGCATCGGCATCCCGAAGAAGAAAATCGGCCTGCTCTTCTCCAAGTTCACCCAGCTCGACGCCTCCACCACCCGCAAGTACGGCGGCACGGGGCTGGGGCTGGCCATCTCCAGGCAACTGGCTGAAATGATGGGCGGAGAAATCGGCCTGACCAGCACGGAGGGGCGCGGCTCGGAGTTCTGGTTCACCGCGAAGCTGGACCGGCAGCTGTCGACAGCGGCACACGTCGAGCCGCACCCGCCTGCCAACCTCCGCCAGG
>JBAWXQ010000344.1:0-2184 GCA_037144015.1 bacterium | reverse complement strand
CAAATTTTGAGCAGCTCTATCGCCCGTCAGCGGGCTTCCCCAAACTAGCAGCTTAGTCGGCACAAAGTTTGTGTTGGCACAGCGCTAAATCCGACAAGCTGCTAGGAGACTGTCGGCAGGGGGCGGGTCGCAACCAAAAGTCTAAATCCGACAGTCTCCTAGGGTCCGGCCACCGCCGGCGACTGGCTGATGCTGGATGCCCGGCGCGGGCCGAGCAGCTCCCGGAGCCGACGGCCCTCCGATTCGCAGCGGCCGAAAAACAACTGCCAGTCGCGCAAGGTTTGCGGTGCCTGCGGGGTTTGCTGAAACGCAAGCAGCCAGGCCAGCCCGAGGTTGCTCAGCCGGCCGTCCCAGTCCGGCGCAAGGTTCTGGCGCAGCCAGGCATGCGCTGCCGGGTAATGCGCGGCCAGGTCGAGCGGCTGCCGGTTTGAGAAATCGAATTCCGATGTCCACTCGCCGCGGGCAGAGGCCAGCAGCGTCGCGGCCGGCTTCATTTTTTCAGCCCATGCCGCCGTTTCCACAACGGCGCCCGCGTGGCAGACATCCAGGAGCACCAGCCGTCCGGGGTGCGCTGGCGGTGGGGCGCGCAGCAGCGCATCCCAGGCAGCGGTGCCGTCCGCGGAGCGCGTGAATTCCCATGCGCCCGCGGGCGTGTGGCGCGCCGCCAGGTACACGATCTGGAAGACTCCGGCTTTGGGCCCCGGAAGGTCGTGAACAAACTGCTGCAGTTCAAGCGGTGATGGATTGCGAACAACCGCCTGCACCACGGTGCCGGTTTGCCACGCCGACAGGGTCGCCTGAATGACCCGGCAGGCGCTGCCCCAGCCGCGCAACGGCAGCCCTCGGCCATAATCCACGCTCACGGCCGCGGCAAATTGCAGGCGTGGCGGATCCACTGGCGCGGGCGCGGCCTGCGCCAGGACAGCCATTGAGGCAAGCGTCAACAGGGCGACAGCCCGCGCCCCCGGCGCGGATCCTGCAAAAAAAGAAAAAACACCAGCAGGCAGTACCTGCTGGTGTTTTTTGCAGTGCACGCTTAAACGTGTCCGTTAGAACGAGCAGTTCATGCCGACAACGGCCTGCATCGTGTCGTACGTGCTGGTGAACACGTCCCGGCTGCAGGAGGCGTAAACCGACGTCTCGGGCGAGATGCGATACGTGACCTTCGGGCCGACGGTGACCCACTCGCGGTCAGCCACCGCAGGTGCCGCGGCCAGATCCCGTTTGACATGTGTCACACGGTTCCAGTTTCCAACCAGGCTCACCGTGAACTGCTCGGTCACGTTGTAGTTGGCCGTGTTCATCAGCACAAACGTATCCTGTCGGACATGGTCCGTGGCGGAGCTGATGGTGGAGTCGAAATCGACCCAGTTCAGGTTGAACATGTAGGTCGGCACCGAGGAGAACGAGAAGTTGCCGCTGGCGTACATGGCACCAATGAAGGGCGCGATCGTGACGCCATCGGTGAAGCTCTTCGGTGTGCTGCCCCGCGGGGTGTGCGTGCGGGAGTCGCTGTCATTGTAGCTGAGTGACGTACCGAACAGGAACCAGTCGATGTTTTTGGCGGCGGATGCCGTCAGGCCGAGGTTCCGGGACAGGTTGGCGGGACCGACGCCGGCCGTGTCAGCCGTGCCCCAGCCGTAGGTAGCCATCAGGCTCATGGCCACGTCACACGTGGTGAGGAAGTTCAGTCCCACCGTGCCGCTGTTCATGTCGGAATCGAAACCGCCTGACCGGCGATCCTCCGAACTGGTGTAGGTGTACTCGGAAAACACGGAGGGGGAGCGATACCAGCAGTTTTCGTCCGCGGCGTGCGCGACCTGGCTCTTTTGCAGAAGGGAGACGACATTCTGCACGCCCAGGCGAGTTTCTGTCAGCGGCAGATTTCCGGGGTTCACCGCGCTTGTGTCCGGAAGATCACCGGAGCCAGATGCCATGGCGGTACGGACAGCCACCATTACGACCATGGATGCGACCAACAACCTGCTTGTGAACATAACCCACCCTTTCGTTTAGTTGCGTTGCGTCTCGCTGTCGGCGCGCATCGGCTACGCCGTGCAGACAATTCGCCAGCAATTGATGAGAGAATAAGGAGATTCCGCGTATGTGTCAAGGGGGGTGGGCTCATTTTCAGCAATTCTCAATATGGCCGTGAACGGCCCTATTGAGAATTGCTGTTTTATT
>JBAWXQ010000343.1:0-2188 GCA_037144015.1 bacterium | reverse complement strand
CTGCATGGCCTATCTCCCGGGCGACGGCGCCCTGCCGCCCGTCTGTCCCAACCTCTATGCGCTCGGAAAGCGGACGGCGGAGAACATGCTGAACCATTATGCGGCCGTCGATCCGGGGCGTTCCTATACGGCCATTCGCTTTCCCTGGCTCGTGCGCGGCATCGCGCAGGTCTTGCCGCCGGGGCAGACAACCGTGCATCCGGGCAAGCTGGACGAACTGTTTTCCTGCCTGGCCCATGCCGACGCCGCCGCGTTCATCCGCGCCGTGCTGGCTGCGAACCGGCCGGGATACGCCTGCTGTTTTCCGGCGTCGCGGCTGAACCGCCTGGGGTGGTCCGTCCCCGAGATCGTCAAGACCTTCTACCCGCAGGTTCCCCTGCGCCGTCCGCTGGCGGAGATGAAGACACTGGTCGACCTCGACGGCCTTCGCGCCAACTACGGCTGGGAGGCGCAGCAGGTTTTTGATTTTCCGCACCTGAAGGTCGCCGGCGTTCCGGATCCGCTGCCCGACAGAACGTAGCCGCGAAACAGCAGCCATCCTGCCAATCCAGTTGGACGTGCTACGGTCTTACCTTCAGCCCGACCTTGACGGCCAGTGCCTTTTGGCGGACATCGAAGGTGTAAAACTCCCTGGCGCCGAGCGCCATGGCGCTCGCCACGTGCAACACGTCGGAAGCGCGCAGTCCCAGCCTGCCCGTGTGGGCGGCGCTCAGGGCCTCGGCCTCGGCATATACTTCCGCCCATGCTACGGGAGTATTGCACAGCACGCCGTTTTTGATGTCAGACTCGAGGGTGTCGATCAACCCCTGACATTCCCCTGCCGTGATGGCGCCGCGAAAGACGGACAGTCGAAATGCGTTTCGAAGTTCGTGCTGTTGCAGGGGCGTCAGTATAAAAGGGGCGTTGACTGCGGCGGCAGTCCGGCCGGCTTGAACGGTGTTCGTGTCCTGTGCGTAGAGCGAGAAGAGGAAGCTGGTGTCGGCATAGGCTACCATCGACTTTCCTCCCGCTCCTGCAGTATGGCATTCGTGATTGTCCGGTCCCTGAAGGTCGCCTTGGCGCGGGCCGCGAAGTCCGGCATTTTGATCCTGGCCTGTGCCTGCGGGCGTGGCGGGCAGATGCGGGCCACGGGCCGGGTCCGGTTCAGCACGGTGACCTCTTCGCCGTCGGCGACCCATGCCAGTACGGAGCTGAAGTCATGACGCACTTGCCTGATGGTAGCGGTTTTCATGTGTAACACTATGTGACACATTCGCCGTTTCGTCAAGGAATTCTCCGGCTCACGCCCACAGGGAACAAACCGCCGCCCACAGCAGCACCAGCCACGCCCACACCTGCAGGTAGGCCTGCGCGATGCGGTCCGCGAGAAAACCGCCCAGCCCGGCACAGGTGGCCGGCGTGGTGCAAACCACCCAGAGCCCGATCCCCGCGAGGTTCAGCAGGTAGATCAGGACCAGCGAGAAAACGCGCCCGTTGTCCACGATGTCCGGCTGGCGGATCAGCAGCGTCTGCACGGTGAAGGTGAAGTGGAACCCCCACGTAAAGCCGACCAGGAAGAGCCAGGCGAGCGCATACGGGTCCATGGGGATCCAGAGGGAGATGAGCCACCGCAGCAGCAGCACGACCATGGTGTAGAACGGAAAAAAGTAGGGTGCCAGCGCAATCAGCGTATTGGACTTGGAAAGCGAGACCGCGCCGCCCGTGTGCTTGACGCGGATGGCGTGAATCTTCGCCAGGAAGAGCAGCCCCCAGAGCGCGTGGGTCAGCTCATGCGCCCAGACATAGGCGTGCATGGGGCGCATGACGCACAGGTAGAGCCCCAGCCAGACGAAATAGCCGCCGAGCAGCGCCAGCGTTTCCGGGGCGATGAAGGCCGGGGTGGGCGGCAGGCTGGTGAGCAGATCGACCAGCCCCCGGGAGACGGCCACGCAGAGCGGCAGCATCCCAATCCCGGCCAGCAAACGCAGAATCTTGGACCCCATGGAACCGGATGCTAGCATGCCGGGCGCGTGCGCTCAAGCGCCCTGACAGGGTACTTGGACGTAAACTGTGTCGACAAACTTAGATCGTTCCGTCTAAACATGCGATGCATTTGCGTCGCATCTTTGTCGCGAGCTTTGTCGCGAGCTTTGTCGACGAAGCGTAGACGACGAAGCGTGGGACGAAGAAAGCGACGAAGTGTGGCGTG
>JBAWXQ010000342.1:0-2191 GCA_037144015.1 bacterium | reverse complement strand
TAACCAACACCACAACACCACAGAAAGAAGGACCACATGCAGAAGATCCTGGACATCCTGAACGGCAAGAAGACCTACATCATCGCCACGGTCGCCGCCGCCCTGGCCTTTGCCAATGCCATGGGCTGGGCGATCCCGGAGTACGTCTATGTCATCCTGGGCGCGTGCGGCCTGGCCACGGTCCGCGCGGCCGTCTCGAAGGTGTGATATGACGATTGCACAAGCCATACTCGCCCTCCTGGGCACGATAGCCGGAATAGTAGCGGTGGTCTTAACCCACCGCTACGACGCCACGGCGGCGCGCGCATCTTCCATCGCCGAGGCGCGCAAAGAACTGCAGGCGACGCTCGCCACCAAGAAGTTCGACGACGCCGCCTTCTGGGCCCGCCGTCTGCGCGACCTGAATGCTCTTCCCATCGACACCCAGGATCCCACGTCATGAAGCACCTCTGTGTTCTCCTCTCCCTCTGCGCCCTCTGTGTCCTTGCACCTGGCTGCGCCACCACGTCCGCCACGCGCCAGCCCCTCATCATCGGCCAGCGCGTGCTCGCCCCGGATCCCGGCCAGACCATCACCATCCCGCCGCTGCTTCCGCCCGCCCGCCAGTGGTACCTGGTCGACGACATCGGCCTGGGTGCCTGGCTCGACATCGCGCCACCACCTGCCACGATCGCAGTCCCATAGCCATGCCCGTACCATCCATACTCCTGGCGCCTGTCCCCTTCAGCGAGGCCATAGCCGATCGCGCCGTCCGCTCCCTGTTGCCCACGTCCCTCAGCTCTTCGGACCTCATGAAGCTCTCACCGGAGATCCGCCGGCGCGCCGTGTTCAGCGCCAGGGTCACCGACGCCACGCACCTCTCTACGCTCGATCGGCTCATCGGCCAGATCATCACCCCCTCCGGTGTCCCTGGCGAATACATGAACGAGCCCCGCGCCCGCGAGCTGCTGCGCGCGCACCTCGACGAGACCGGCTGGCAGCCTGCCGAAGGCGAAGCCGGCCGCATCACAGACCTCCGCTCCACCCAGCGCGTCCGCCTGCAACTCAACATGGGCGTGGGCCTTGCCAACGGCTACGGCCAGGCCGTCCTCTCCAACGATCCCGACGTCCTAGACTCTTTCCCTGGCTGGCGCTTCCTGCCATCCTTCGCCGACGATCCCCGCCCCGACTCCTACTGGCTCGGCCGTTGGCAGTCCGCCGGCCTCCCCGGTCCCTTCGGCTCCGACTATGTAGCGCTCAAAGGAGATCCCGGCTGGTCCCGCCTCTCTGTCTTCGGCACCCCGTACCCGCCCTTCGCCTGGAACTCCATGCGCCAGGTCGAAGACGTCGAGCGCTCCACCTGCGAGTCCTACGGTCTCCTGCAGCCCGGCAGCACCCCGCCTGCAATCCCGCTGCAAGACCGCCGCCCACTCACCGCATCCATACCCGAGCCCGCCCCGGATCTCCTCTCCGCCATCCTCGACGCCTTCAGCGCCGCCAAGTTCACCAACGGCATCCTTTCCGCGTTGTCATAGGAGGGGCGAGCGGCCGCTCGCCCTATGCGCCCATGTCCATCCACACCACCAAGATCCCCGAGGTCCGCAAGACGTTAGACTTCGTGGTCGCCCCGGAGCTGTCGCGTGCCGAGTCCGTAGGCATTGGCGCCGAGGTCTCGCGTCTCCTGCAGCGCCACTTCCGCACCCGCGACTCCCTCAACCCCCACACCTATCCCGACGGCGGCCGTCGCAGCCACTTCTGGGGCAAGGCCGCGCAGTCCGTCTTCTACCGCGCCGAGCCCACAGGGATCACCATCCACGCCTCCCAGACAGGCGTCCGCCTGCGCCACCAGGGCGCCCCCAACGGCATCGGCCCGGTCCGCGCCAAGGCCCTGGCGATCCCCGCGCACGCACTCTCCTACGGCCGCCTGCCCAGCGAGTTCACGGACCTAAAGGTCGTGGTCTTCGGCCATGCTGGCCGCGCCGCCCTGGTTTCGCGAGGAGAGAAGAACTACTCACTAAACCGTGCTGGATCCGGCTTTGTTTCCAGAAAAAACAAAGCCGCGTTCACCATCCTCTTCTGGCTGGTCAAGCACACCAAGCCCATCCCCGCCGACCCCACCGTGCTCCCGCCCGAAAACGTAGTCCGCGGCCTAGCCGCTCACCGCCTCGCCGTCATGCGCGGCCTGGAGAAATAGCCATGGCCCTCGACGACA
>JBAWXQ010000341.1:0-2226 GCA_037144015.1 bacterium | reverse complement strand
AGGCGAAAGGCATGTTTACAAGCGAAGGGGTCGGTCTTAGGCGAGGATTTGGGTGCCAATGCTGGGATTGAAACCCGTTGCAGGGCCTGTTACATTTTGCCTGCACAAAAGGATGGATGTCGCTTATGACCACACGCGAACGTTTTCAGGCTGTGATGAATTTCCAGCCGTTTGACCGGATGTTCATGATGGAATGGGCCGGGTGGTGGGACAAGACCATTGATCGTTGGCGCGGCGAAGGGCTGCCGGAGGCCGACCGCTATGCCCTCTACCGGCACTTCGGCCTGGACGTCCACTACCAGGACTGGTTCCCGACGCGCCGCCAGGGGTGCCCGAGTCCGGCCGCGCATGGCGCGGGAATCATCGCCGACGAGGCGGACTATGAGCGCGTGCGCCCGTTCCTGTTTCCGGACCTGGCCTTTGACCGCCGGCTGTGGGCCGCGCGCGCCGCCGAGCAGGCGCGCGGCGAGGCCGTACTCTGGTTCACGGTCGAGGGCTTCTTCTGGTTCCCGCGCACGCTCTTCGGCATCGAGCCGCACATGTACGCGTTTTACGATCAGCCGGAGCTGATGCACCGCATCAACCGCGACCTGGCGGCGTGGATGATCCGGCAGATCGACGCCCTGTGCGAGATCTGCATTCCGGATTTCATGACCTTTGCGGAGGACATGAGCTACAACCATGGCCCCATGCTGTCCCAGGAGCTGTTCGATGAATTCATGCTGCCGTATTACCAGCAGGTGATTCCGCGGCTGCGCCGGCACGGGATCATCCCGATCACGGACTCCGATGGCGATATCACGGTGCCGGCGCCGTGGTTCGAGCGGGCCGGGCTGGCCGGGGTGCTGCCGCTGGAGCGGCAGGCAGGCGTTGACATCGCGAAGCTGCGGCAGGCGCATCCGAAGATGCTCTTCATCGGCCACTACGACAAGATGGTGATGAACAAGGGCGAAGCTGCCATCCGCGGCGAGTTTGCGCGGCTTCTCCCCACGGCCGCGCAGGGCGGGTTCATCCCCAGCGTGGACCACCAGACGCCGCCCGGGGTCTCGCTCCAGCAATACCACGTCTACCTCAAGGCCTACCGTGAATTCGCCGAGGAAGCCGGGCAATTATCCCTTGCGTGTATGTAGGCGCATCCAAGTGGAAGGACACAGAGGTCACAGAGAAGAAAAGAGCACAGAGTCAATTTCTGGTTGCCTGGGCCGGGAAGCCGACCGCGAAAAGAAATTCCTCTGTGGTCTCTGTTTTCTCTGTGCTCTCGGTGTCCTAGACTTGTGTAATTGTTGGGTTGCGGACTGACACCGCCTTGGGATAGAGCCAACGGGGCAGACGGGCTTGGTCACGCCCCGCGCAGGCGTGCCAACTCCGCGTCGAACGTGGCGGAGGGGCAGTCGCGCAGCGCCAGCGGCCTGCCGGACGGCAGCGGCACTTCGATCCCCGAGGCGTGCAGCATCAGGCGCGCAAACAGCTGCTGGCTGGCGCGGTCGCCGTAGCGGGGGTCGCCCACGATCGCATGCCCGAGGTGGTAGAGGTGCACGCGGATCTGGTGGCGCCGGCCGGTGCGGGGCGTGGCCTCCACGAGCGTGAAGGCGCCGAAGCGCTCCTGCACGCGGAAGGCGGTCTGGCTGGGCTTGCCTTCCGGCGAAACCCCCATGCGGCCGGAGCCGTATTCGCGGATCGGCTGGTCGATCACGCCGCTCTCCTCCGCGATGGTGCCGTGCGCCAGCGCCCGGTAGGTTTTCAGCGCCCGGCGCTGCTCGAATATCGTGTTCAGGAAGCGGTGGCTGGCCGCGTGGCAGGCGTAGAGGATCACGCCGCTGACATCCTTGTCCAGCCGGTGCACGGGCATGACCTTGATGCCCAGTTCCGCCGAGACCCGCTCCGACAGGCAGTCCGGGTCAAGGGCGTGCTCTGGCACGGCCGCCACCCCCTCGGGCTTGTTCACCGCCACAACATCGGCATCGCGATAAAGGAATTCAATAGGCATGGGAAAAGACATCAGGCGTCAGGCGGCAGGTGTCAGCCCGCAACCCAATGAATGAACAAATCAAAGACACCGAGAGCACAGAGAGGAACAGAGACCACAGAGAAATTCCTGACTGCGACCGGCGAGCCGGCCGCAGCAGCATGAATTTCTCTCTGTGCTCTCTTTCTTTCTCTGTGGCCTCTGTGTCCGTCCACTTGATCATGCAAGATGCGACGCAACTGCATAGCATGTTATGATGG
>JBAWXQ010000340.1:0-2230 GCA_037144015.1 bacterium | reverse complement strand
TCAGCCAGCCAGTAAGATCAATGATCAGGTGATGGCATTGCCCTGGCAGACATTCCTCGATGAAATTCATTTTTGAAAACAGGTGGTGGAGTACGGGAGGGCGGCGCGCTGCCGCCGCCGCAAGGGGGTTGCCACCCGCCACCTTCGCCTTACTCAGCCGCGGCGGCTGCCCCCGCGGGCGCGGCGAGACCGGTGATGCCGAGCTCTGATTCGAGGCGCTGGCCCAGGTCGTGGCGCTGCAGGGCCTCGAACAGGTGGTCGAGGGCGCCCGCGATGATCCGGTCGAGGCTGTAGAGCGTCAGGTTGATGCGGTGGTCGGTCATCCGGTTCTGCGGGAAGTTGTACGTCCGGATGCGCTGGGAGCGGTCGCCGGAGCCGATCAGGTCGCGGCGGGTCTTGCCCTGCTTGGCTGCTTCGGCCTGCCGCCGCTGGTCGAGCAGGCGCGACTTGAGCACGGCCAGCGCCTTCTCCTTGTTGCGGAGCTGCGAGCGCTCGTCCTGGCATTGCGCCACGAGCCCGGTGGGCAGGTGGGTCATGCGGATGGCGGAGTAGGTGGTATTGACGCTCTGACCGCCCTTGCCGCCGGCGCAGAAGATGTCGATGCGCAGCTCGCTCGCGGGAATGTCGATGTCGTCCTCGGCCTCGGCCTCGGGGAAGACGCCGACCGTGGCGGCGGAGGTGTGGATGCGCCCCTGCGCCTCGGTGGCCGGCACGCGCTGGACGCGGTGGCCGCCGCTCTCGAAGCGGAACATGCCATAGGCGCCGGTGGCCGTCACCTGGAAGACGATCTCCTTGTAGCCGCCCATGTCGCTGGCGCTGGAGTCGAGCATGCTGATCTTCCAGCGCTTCGTCTCGCAATACCGGCTGTACATGCGGAAGAGGTCGGCGGCAAAGAGTGCCGCCTCCTCGCCGCCGGTTCCGGCGCGGATTTCCACGACCGCGTTGCGCTCGTCCGCCGGGTCAGGGGGGAGCAGGGCGTAGAGCACGTCGCGCTCGGACTGCGGCAGGCGCGCTTCGAGGGCGGTCACTTCGGCCCGGGCCATGCCGCGCAGGTCGGGGTCGGCGGATTCATCCTGGGCGAGCTGGCGGCTGGAGGGAATTTCGTCGAGGATGCGGAAATAGTCGCGCGCCAGCGTATCGAGCCGCTTGTACGCGGCATGCTCGCGAACCTTTTCGCGCAGGAGGCGCGGGCTGTTGAGCACGGCGGGATCGGTCAGGGCGGCTTCGACCACCTGCAGTCGCTCCAGCATCCGCTCGATCTGCCGGCGCTCGATCATAATAAATTTTCCGTTCCGGAAAATCTATTTCTTGCGGATGCCATAGCGCTTCATGAACTGGTCCACGCGCCCTTCGGTGTCGAGCAGCGTCTGTTGTCCGGTGAAATAGGGATGACAGGCCGAACAGGTGTTGACCGACATCTCCTTCACCGTGGAGCGCGTCTGGACGACTTTGCCGCACGCGCAGGTGATGGTGGCCGCCTCGTACTTGGGATGCAATTCCTTCTTCATGGCCTGATGCCTTTCCGGTAAAACCGAATAAGTAAGATAGCGGTTTTAACCCCCAAAACACAAGGCCAATGTTGGAAGGGTGGTAAGGGGGTCAGTTACGCGTTGGTAGCAAGGTGGCAGCGGCGTCTCGCCGCTGCATCCAGCTGGCAGCGGCGAGACGCCGCTGCCACTTATTGACGCCAGCCAACGCGTAACCGACCCCCCTTACGGGGCGCATCCCCGTTTCATTGACTTGCTCTCTTCGCGGTATGGCATTGGCATGCGTGGGTGTAGCGTGCGCCGTCACCGGCGCACCATGCGCAATGGCCGCGCGTGGACGCGCGGCACTACACAGCGCCGCCGTGCGCCTTTCAGGAGCAAGTCAATGAAACGGAAATGCGCCCGCTCCAAATCCTCGCCCAAGGCGGGCGGGACGCCCGCAACCCAACGAATGAACACGTCTAGCAGCTTGTCGGATTTAGCGCTGTACCTTCACAAACTTTGTGCCGACCAAGCTGCTAGTTTGGGGGACGCAACCGCCAAGCGCCGGATAACAGTGTAATACGCAACCAAAAGAGCAGCCGGAACAATTTTTCTGTCTGTAATTGAGTTTTCGCAACCCGCGGGCAGCGGGTTGCACAACTAGGAGACTGTCGGCAGAAGGCCCTGGACCGATCCGAGGCCTAAGTCCGACAGTCTCCTAGCAGCCTGTCGGATTTAGGTTTTGCGTCTGCACACAGTTC
>JBAWXQ010000339.1:0-2235 GCA_037144015.1 bacterium | reverse complement strand
TTCATGTACAGGCGAACGCGGCCGTGCTCCGTCGGCCGAAACCGTCCCTGGCGAGACGCGGCACGGGGTACTGATCGGTGACCTGCGAACCGCAGATTGACGAATGTCCAGCGCCGATTTTTGAAGTCAACGCCGTATTCGCGGAACGATTCCGAACCCCGAACCCTGAATCCTCCCGACCTGAGCAGTTACGTTCAGTGGAATGTCTTCCGCAGCAGCTCCTCCGCCTCATCGCACCACGCCGCATCGAACGGCTTCCCCCGCGGCAGCAGCACGAACAGACGCCGCGCCGTGAAGCGCCGCGTGTCGGCCGGTGAGACCAGCCGGTCGAGCCAGTGCGAGGGGATGGCGCGGATCGTGGCCATCAGCGCGTCCAGCAGGTCGAGCGGTTCCTCGCGCGCGGGCGCCAGCACAAACTGCCAGAGGATGTCCGGTTCGCGGCGCGCGGCGCCGCGGATGGCCGCGGCAAGGGACTGCCGCTGCGCGAAGAGGTTGTCGCCGCGGAAGATCATGGCGCGGCGGTTGGATGTGCCGGACGGGAAATGTGGCAGCGCCACCCTTGTGGCGCGATCTCCGTTTGCGGGTCGCGCCACGGGGGTGGCGCTCCCACAGTCGTTGACGAACTGCTGGTCCTCGAACAAATCCGGCAGGCTCCGGCCCACGAACCTCCGGGTCGGCGAGTCGAAGCCGCCGAGGCGTTCCACGGCCATGGACTCGATGGCGGCGAGCTGGCGCGCGGTCAGGCGATCGGTGGACTGCACCCGGTAGGGGGGCAGCGCCTGCGCGCGAAGCTTCAGCTCGACGGCGCGGTCGCGCAGCTCGGTGCCGGGGAGGAGCAGCGTGGGGAGAAACTGCGGGTGCGCGTCCGGGAAGCGCTCCAGCACGGCGAGCGAGCGCTCGATGTCGTCCATCCCCTGGTGCGGCAGGCCGTACATGAAGTCGATGGTTGGCCGGATGCCGCAGCGTTGCAGGCGCTCGATGCCCTCCAGCACGCGGGCGAGGTTGGTGGGGCGGTGGATGCAGCGCAGCACGGCCGGGTCCGTGCTCTGCACGCCGACCTCTGCCTCCACCACGTTGGCGGCTGCCAGCGCGTCCGCATCCGCGTCCGTGAGCGTGTCGGCGCGGAGCTCGACGAAAAATTTCACCTTCCGGTCCGGGTTGGCGCGCCGCAGGACGCCGAGCATGGCGCGGAAGCGCGGATGCGAGTTGAAGGTCGGGTCCACCAGCCGGATTTCACGGGCGCCGCGCCGGCGCAGGATGCGGATGCGGCGCGCAACCTCGGCCGGCGGCAGGCTGCTCCACCCCTTGCGACGGAGGTTGTAGCAGCAGAAGGCACAGCGCATGGGGCAGCCGCGGTTGGTCTCCAGGTAGGCCATGCCGTGCGCATCCGGACGGCAGACGGGATGATCGGCCGGGGGAAGAAGATCGATGAGCGGGCGGGTAGGGGGCGGGCAGGTTCCGAAGACGAACCGCCCTTCGCGCTGCCAGGCCACGTTGCGCCAGCGGGTGCACGTGCCACGGCGCAAGGCCGCCAGAATGCCGGAGAACACGACTTCACCTTCGCCAATGACGGTAACGTCGACGCCCGCGCCTGTCAGGCGCGGGCTTTCTCTTTTCGCGGCGTGCCGCGAAAAGAGCAGCGGGTGCCCCATCGCCACCTCCGGTCCGCCGGCCACGGTCTTCACCCGTGGCAGGTGCTGGCGGATTGCCGCCAGCAGGCGCAGGGTGCGCTCGACATTCCAGAGGTACAGCGTGACGCCGATGACATCCGGCCGCAGCGACCGCACGGCGGCCAGGAGCGTGGCATTGTCTGCTGTCTCCTGCGTGGCCGGCGCGGGGAGCACTTCCCAGTGCCGCCCCTCGGGCGAGCGCGCCAGCGCGCTCTGCAGGCAGGCGGCGGCGAGCATTACGTTCTCGCCGGGCGTGGTCACATCCGGGTCAAGCCGCGGCAGTTGCAGCAGGAGCAGTCGCTGGCACGAAGGCATGCGGGAAGTGTCGGTGGTTGCGTGGGGAAGGGTCAAGCGCCAAGTGCGCCGCGACAAATTGACCGCCCGGCTGTGCCAGCGTGGCGCGCTTCAAAGACAGCGCCGTGCGGAAGCATTGGACGAAAGGCGGAAGCGCGGTATTTTCCCCAATAATACGCGGCAACTGCCGCAGGCGGTTGCCGCGTGTTACGGGTTGGCACGCGGCAAGCTTATACAGGTTGTCTGCTGCGGGTGCGATCACCCTAGCAGC
>JBAWXQ010000338.1:0-2239 GCA_037144015.1 bacterium | reverse complement strand
TTCGACACCTCGGAGAAGGGTGGGTGGGGCTACGGCTGGAACACGCCCTTCGGCACGGTCGAGACGCCGTACCTGATCGGCACGCGGGAGGGCTGGGACGACCGGCGCTGGATCGAAGCCTATCGCAAACAGGTAGCGACCAAGGACCCCGCCGCCCGCGACGCGCTCGACGGGATCCTGAAGCAGGCGATTGCGAAACGCACCGACAAGGGCAAGGACACGGTAAACGATTTCTACGCCGAGATGGCCGGCTACGAGCGCATGGACGTCTGGCGCGCACGGCTGGCCGAGGCGCTGGCCGCGACCCTAACCTTGCATCCAGCCTCCGCCATGGTGCGGCTGAGCGGGCCGTCCGGCATCGCCCTGCCTCCAAAGGCTGACACGTACACGGTGGAGGCGGCAGGCGGCGAGGTGGAATCCTTCCAGGTGGCCGTGCGCCGTGGAGGAGCGGGGGCGCCTGCCGACGCGCCACTCAAGGTGCAGGTGGAGATCAGGGCGAAGCCGGACCCGGCTGCCGACCCCATGAAGCAGAAGGCGGTATCCTTCTGGGTCAGCCTCTACCAGGTCATGGATGTCAACTACAAGGGGCCTGCGGCGAACGACACTTTCAAGATTCCGCCTGGAAACGAAGGCTGGATCCCGGATGTCTGTTTGCCGCTTGCGACGTCTGGCTTCGCGGTGGAGGCCCAGGCCCATAATCCCGGCCAGGTGACCCTGCTCGTGGAGGTGGAGTCCGTGCGCCAGGCCTTCCGGCCCTCACCGTCCGACACCTATGAACTGACGGTGAAGGAGGCGGGTTCGGAATTCCCGCCAGCGATATTGACGCTTACCCTACGGCAGCGCAAGGTCGTGCTGCCGGCGCGCCTCGACTTCATGACCGGGGTGACCTGGAACTGGAACATCGAGAAATACCTGGGCCGGGAACTGACGCCGGTCGAGCGCAGCAAGTTCATCGATTTTTTCCTGCGTCACCGCCTCACCCCCGCGAGCTTCTTCAGCCGCGGGCCTTCGTTCTCGCCGGAGGAGCTGCGGCAAATCGCCGGCGGCGCGCCTGGCAAGGCCGAGGACGGCAACGCCGGCAATATCTTCCAGCTCTTCCACATCGGCGGCGGCGGCAAGCGTCTGCTCGACGACAAGGCGAAGACGGATCTCGAGCCCAAGCTCCGCGATTGGCGGAAGACCATGCAGGACGCGGGCGCGCTCGACTTCTGCTATGCGCTCATCGGCGACGAGTGCCCGCCCGAGGCCTACCCCATGATCCGCGCGAACGCCCTGTGGCTGAAGTCGGTGTTTCCGGAACTGAAGATCTGGCTCGCCACTCGGCCGGTGCCGGATCTTCTCGATGTCGTGGACGCCTGGGATGTGGTGACCGCCCACTCCACCGGCTATTACTCGGCGCACAGCTACACGCCGGAAGGCCAGGCGCTCGCCCGCGGCGCGCCGGGAAAGCCCAAGTGCTGGTGGTTCTACTCCGTGGAGCCTTACGGGCCGCATCCGAACTGCCGCATCGACAATGCGCTCGCCGATTCCCGCGCCATAGGCTGGCTGTCTTTCACCAAGGGGATGGACGGCTTCGAGTATTTCTGGGCCACGGACTGGGCCATGAACGAGAAGCTGAAGGCCGAGCCCTATCCGGGCAAGGCGGAAAAGTGGGATCTCGGCCTCTCCGGCGCCGGCCAACTCTGCTACCCCGTCGAGGTGGCCGGCCAGTGCGTGCCTGCGGCGTCGCTGCGCCTTGTCAACCTGCGCGACGCCATGGAAGACTGGGCCCTGTTCCGCCTGGCCGGCAATGCCATCCAAAAGGAGTTCGCCGGCGAGATCAGGGATCCGGAGACGCTAGCCAAGGTGCGCCAGCGCGCCCTGGATTTGCTGGAGAACAGCCAGAAGTAGGAGCACCTCTGCAACGCGGCCATGCTTGACCAGAACACGGCCGCCTCGCTCACGCTGCCGCAGATCTGGAAGCTGATGGACGAGATGATCGTCGCCCACGGCAGCGGCCTGCCGCGTTTTGCGAGATGAGGAGTCAGGGTATTTTGTGGACAGTGTACTTAAACGGTAACTATTCAGGTGCCACGGATCGGTTGACGATAGCGTTTGCCGACGAAAAGAAACTATGAAAACGGGGAATCTGGTACCGATTCGTGTCTTCAGGGTGGAGGAGTCACCACGCTTTTTGTGCGCGGACGGAAGCTGACTCTTTCCATCCCGGGTGGCTGCCCGCCGGTCCGCCTTGCCGCCG
>JBAWXQ010000337.1:0-2256 GCA_037144015.1 bacterium | reverse complement strand
AATCTTGATCGAATTCATGAGCAAAAAAGCAAAAGGGCGGCTTTGGGACAGGCTCCAGTTAGCAGTGGCCAACTGTAGCCGCGGTCGACTCCGCACGCCGGCGGCGGGTTAGCTCGGCTAGGAACCTGTCGGTAGAGGGTGCCGGACCGATCCAAGGCTTAAGGCCGACAGGTTCCTAGGGCAGCGCGACATTCACGCGGAAGAAGCGGCTGTCGCTGTTGGTTGCGCCCCAACCGCTGCCGAGCAAATTGGTCAGGCCTTCAACTGTGTACACGCGCGCCATCCCGAGATCCGGCATCCAGATTACCTGCGGCAGCGCGTTGCTCATGGCGATGCCGGCCAAAAAAACCGAGCTGTAGTTGGTGGGCTCCGTGCCGGCCACGTACTCCTGCCAGGCCGCATATCCGTCGCCATCCTGGTCGGCGGCGGCGGCGGCTTCGTAGTCGCCGCCCGTGGCGAGCCCGTGCTGGTTGAGCCACGCGTACGGCGTCCCCCATGACGTCTGCGTCGGCGGCGGCGTGGTCGTGATTGCCACGTCGTCGAGGCTGACCCCGTAGCCCCATTTGACATTGCCCTCAAAGGCGATGGCGCAGGTGTTGGTTGCTCCGGACAGCGCCAGCGTCCGCTGCGTCCACGATGCCACGCTGTTGGTGTAGGTTGCCAGCAGCATCCACGACCCGCCGCTGGACGTCTGATAGAACACACGCAACTCATCCTGGTCCGTCCCCCAGATTTCCATGTTGTGCCAGAACGTCAACTGCGCATTCTGCGCGTTGGCCCCCAGATTGATCATGGGCGTCACCAGTCGGGTCTTGTGGTCGTTATACGCATCAACTGAAAGGAAGGCGTTGTACGAACCCCCGTGGGCGCTGGCCGGATGAAGGATGTCTTTATAGTTGTATCCGCCCGACTGGAAGACCCAGTCCACGGTATCCGTTACATATGCCTGCGTCCAGCCGGCGGGCATGACGCCCCCGTTTTCAAACCCTTCCGAGAACAACAGGCTGTCGATCCCCAGGCGAAAAGCCACTTCCGCATACACACCATTGCCGCCAGTCACGCGCACCCGGAAATTGGCGGATGTGGTCGCATTCGGTGTGCCGCTCAGGCCCCCGCCGCTGCCCAGGCTCAGGCCGGATGGCAGCGTGCCGGCGGGTGTGGACCATACATACGGCGTTGTACCGCCGATGGCTGTCAGATTCTGCAGATAAGCCGCGCCTACCCGGCCGGACGGCAGCGGACTGTCGGCGACAATAACCGGCGGGGATGTGGGCGACGCGGCAGACCCGCTCAGGAGAACGGAATACTCCTGGCTGGGCCCGGACAGTTCTCCATGGAGACTCACCACGACCCGGTACGCGCCCGCTGACCCAGGCGAGGCGATGTAGACCTGCTCCACATTATCGACGCGGTTGGTGCCGGTTGTGGCCGCAGCCGCGGGGTTCGTCAGTGCCAGCACGTATGGAAAATAGACTTGCCCCGCAGGCCCGACGATCAACAAGTCCAGGTCGTTTACCAGCACCCGGTTCGTATTGTCCAGTCCGCTCCGCACAGGTCCGGCAGGATCGGTCCAGCACAGCGTCGCGCGGATGGGGCTGGTGCCATCCCATGCGAACGTATTGGTGCGACAGGTTGCAACGGCATCAACCGACAGTTCCATGAGGTGCAGCCCGGACGGCACATCATGGTGGCTCTTTATCAGGTCGGCCGCGGCCTTCGTGTTCATCAGCCCCCAGCCGTACTTGTAGTCCGGCCCGGCATTTCCAAGATCATCCGCAGTGTGGATGATCAGTCCTTTCAACGTGCTGGCGCGCATGTATTGCCCGGGGAAGAGAACCCCGTAATAGTCCGTGAGCAGCACCGCTGACCCGCAGACATTCGGCGTGGCCATGCTGGTGCCGCTCATCCAGCCGTAGCTCGTATCGCCCGACCCGAGGGACGAACACAAATTAACTCCGTTGCCCACAACATCCGGCTTGATGCGGCCGTCGTCTGCCGGCCCCCAGCAGGAAAACGAGGACATGGTGGCTGCCGCGACCGAACGAACCCCGACGGATACCGCATCGTTGACCGCCCCGACGGTCAGGATATTCTTGGCGGTGCCATCGCCGCCAATGGTGTCAAACCCGCCGTTGTCATATCCGTCGCTGTAGGGATCGGTGGCCGGAATGTAAGTCTTATAAAAATTGGCGCCAGCGTAATAAACTAATGTGCCTGAACTTGGCGCATTATCGCTGCGATCATTGCCGGCCGCCT
>JBAWXQ010000336.1:0-2311 GCA_037144015.1 bacterium | reverse complement strand
AATCTACGGGCGCCGGGGATGCGGGCACTGTAGGGGCTTCGCTTGCGAAGACCGCAGTTGCTGAACCTGCAACTGCGGTCGCCGGCGAGCGGCGCCCCTACGAATCTACGGGCGCCGGGGATGCGGGCACTGTAGGGGCTTCGCTTGCGAAGACCGCCGTCGCTGAACCTACGGGCGCTGCAACTGCGGTCGCCGGCGAGCGGCGCCCCTACAGTCAGACGGGCGCCGGGGTGGCCAATCCGCTGGGCGTGGCCGTGAATGGCGATCGCCTGGCGATTGCCGACTACGACAGCGGCAAAGTGCTTTTCTTCAACATTCACGATCCGGCCGCGCCCGTGGCCAAACAGACGCTGGGGCGGGGGGATAGTCCTTACGGCCCCATGGTTGCCGAGCGCTTCCGGTTCCAGAAGGGACCGTTCACACCGCCGTCGCTGGTGGTTATGGACCTCGATGACACCGGGCGCCTGGCGCTGCTGGATGGCGCCAACCGTCCGCTGGTCTTTGGCGCTGACGGCGCCAACCTCTACATGGGGCTGGCCGAATTTGGCAACGGCCCGTACTGGACCGATTACCCGGGTGAAGAGGATGGCCTCACGCACATTTTCTACGGCTATTCCTGGACCATCGATGCGCGTAAGGGGACCTGGGCGCCGGAAGCGTACTGGGGCGGCGGAACCCCGGGGTTCAAGTACCACGGCAAACTGTACGGCGCGGGCGGCGGGCAGGTGCTGGATGCTGCCGGCAAGAAGCGCGGCGGCACCTTCGTGTCGCGTTTCGACAACTACGTGGCCAAACCGTTATCGTTCTACTATGTCGGCTCGAACAACATCCTGCGGGTGGTCCACGACGAAAATAACGACGGCGCGATCACGGCCGCGGATGGCGATGGCTCACCAGTGTTGGACACGGCGGGTAAACCCGTGGGCCCGGGCGGACTCACGGATCGTTTCATGACCTACGAGCGCAATGGCGATATCCGTGCCGGCCGGCGCTGGGTGTTCAAGGGGGTGGATGACAAAGGGTATCCAATTTACGAGTTTCCGGCCGAACCCGTCTACGCGCTCGACACCCGCAAGCTGGCCTCGCCCTATTCCTTCAGGACCAACGGCGTCGTTGGCCGCTATTCGGAAAGCGTGGTCGCGGCCGATGGCGACCTGATCGCGGGGATGACGTGCAAGGATGGTCCCCGTGGTACAGGGCTGAGCAACAGCGGCTGCACGGACCTGGCGCGTATCCGCAAGGATGGTTCGCTGCGCTGGTTTCTGCCGCTCAACGACTACGGCCCGATCCAGGGGGTCAAGCAGGTGACGCCCGGGTTCATCCTCACCAGTTGGGGGCATCAGGCCGAATGGATCGGGCTGGATGACGACGGACTTTCGCTCGGGCACCTGGGCTTTCCCCGGGAAGCGCATTGGGGCGGCTACTGGGTGGACCACCCGACGCACTACTGCCTGATCCGGGGCAACGATGACCGGGTGCATGCGGTGGTCGGTGATTACTTTGTCAGCGGCTGGCACTGGCTGAGCCTGCGCAACTACGACAACTACCGCAAGGCGGCGTACCCGTTCGCGGTGCGCGAGTCCCGGGCGGCGGCGCTGGCAGCGCAGGCGCCCCAGACGGCTTTTCTGCTGCCCAGTTCCGAAAAGCCGCACGTGATTGTGAAGAAGTTGGCGCAGCCGCTGGCAATCGATGGCGACCTGGAGAAATGGCGCCGGCTCGGGCTGACGCCGCAGGTTGTGATCACGCCGGTCACGGCCTCCTCGAACATCAAGAGCGCCAAGGATTGCAGCGGGGTGGTTCGTCTGGCCTATGAAGGGACCAACCTCTACGTCCAACTGCTGCGCTTTGATGATGTGGTGGTGTTCGACCCGGCGGCCGCCACACAGAACCAGGATACCTTGGAGATGATGATCAACGGTTATTTCCCCAACGGGTTCCAGTTCTGTGTCGGCAATTTCTCCGCCGATGGCGGCCCGATCTGGCGGCGGCGGTTCTACGCCCCCAAACTCTACCTGAAAATTCCGGCCGAGGTCGCCCCGCGCGTCGTGAAGGTGCTGGACAATGCCGCGGACGTGCCGGAGCGCAAACTGGTTGAAGCCGCTACCGGCGAGGATCTTTCCATGGCCAAGGTGATCGTGACCGAGTTCAAGCTCCCCCTTGATGCGCGGACCTGGGCCGGCAGCGAGAAGGATCTTTTCCCTGTGGAGTCGGGCAAGGGGTTCTGGCTCGGATTTATGCTCGACGACAACGATCGTCACGGTGTGAACATGCAGAAAATGGAAGTGTGGCCCGCCAGTTTCCAAACCTTCGC
>JBAWXQ010000335.1:0-2313 GCA_037144015.1 bacterium | reverse complement strand
GGGCTTTTTGATGGTAAGCCAGGCGGGAGTCGAACCCGCGACCCCCAGATTAGGAATCTGGTGCTCTGTCCATCTGAGCTACTGGCTTGCGGTGGCGAAACTACCGTCCGTCGGCCGCTCCCTTTACCGCACCTGCCGGCGCGTTGGTGGACGGCACCAGCGCGTTGGTGGTGACCGTGGACGACATCACGCCCAGGTCGCGAATCACGGTTGGCGGCTGGTTCTTGCGGGCGCGCTCGGCCGCGTGTTCGGCCTTCTCGCGGTTGATCTTCTGCACGATGGTTTCGTCCGCCAGCTTGCTGTCGGACCACCCCTTGGTCCACATCCCCTTCACATCCAGGTAATCCTTGCGACGCTTGGCTTCCGAGGCCATGGCCTCGGACGTATCGAGCACGTAGGGGGTCAGGAAGACCAGCAGCTCGGAGCGGGCCTCGGAGGAGCTGGTGGACCCGAAGAGGTAGCGGCCGATGAACGGGATGTCGCCCAGGAGGGGCACCTTGGTGCTGGAGTTCTTCTTCTCGTTGCGCACCAGGCCGCCGAGGATCACGGTCTCGCCGCTGCGCACGGCAATCTCGGCGCTGAGCTTGCGGGTCTGCGTGGTGGGCCACTTCTGGCCGTCGATCTCCTGGTCGGGCCCGATGTCCTCAAAGGTCTCGTCCACTTTCAGGACCACCATCCCCTTCTGGTTGATGCGCGGGGTCACCTTGACCGTGAGGCCGACATTGCGCTGGTCGACATTGGCCTGCTTGTCCCCCGAGCTATATCCGCTGGCGCTGTTGAGATAGGTATAGCCCTTGAAGAGATAGCGCAGCTGGGTGGCCTCGATGACGGCCTCCTTGTTATCCTGCGTCAGGAGCACGGGCGACGAGAGGACCTTGGCGCGCCCGTCGGACGAGGAGGCCTTGAGCACGGCATCCACGTTGAGGTTGGGCAGCGAGAAGAAGTACTGTGCGCCGGCAAAGGAAAGGTTGGTCAAGGCCGTGGTGAGAAGGTTCGCGGGCGAGCCGCCGCCGCCGCCGCCGCCGCCGGCGTAGTACAGCGGGTTGAAGTCGCCGCTCAGTTTCTGGGACTTCATAGTGCGCTGGACCCAGTCGATCCCCGTGTCCACGCCGCTGCTCAGCGTCACGTCGAGGACCACGGTCTCGATCAGCACCTGCGAGAGCATGATGTCCATGTCGCGGATGATATCCTTGATGGCGCCGGTGTCGGACTTGCTGGCCTGGATGATCACGGCGTTGGTGCGCTTGTTGGCCAGGATCTTAATGTTGTCCTTGCTCAGCTCGCCCACCTTGCTCTTGCCCGGCTCGGCGGCGGCCTCGGCCGGGGCCGGGGCGCGCAGGCGCGCGGCAAAGTCGGCCAGCGGCGAACTGCGGGGCGCCTCCGCGGCGGCGCCGGGGGTTGCGCCCGGGGCGGCGCTGGTGGCGCTGGCGGCGCCCTTGGACTGCTCGGCCTTCACGTTGCCGATCAGGGCGTTCAGCAGCGTGGCGATCTCCTCGGCATCGGCGTACTCCAGCCGCAGCACCGAAACCTGGATATCCGGCGTGGTCTCGATGTCGAGCACGTTGATGATGCGGTCGAAGAACGTCATGTTCTCGGGCTGCGTGATGATGATGAGCATGTTGGTGCGCTCATCCGCGAGGATCTGGACCTTGCCGCGGATCACGCCGCGCTCGGCCTCGGCCATGAGCGCCTCGACGATCGGGTTGTTGACCGGCGTGGCGCCGGCCGCGGACGGAATCGGCGCGCGCACCACGCCCGGCACCGGCGAGGGCACGGGCAGCGGCGTCACGCTGCGGATCACCGGGGAGCCGGAGCCGGAGGCCTGCGGCGTGGCCTTGCCGGCCGTGGCCTTCTGCGACTCGGCAACGATCTCATCGAGGCGGCTCTTGACATTGGCGGCCTTGGCATACTTGATGGGGCGGACATTGACCTCCTCGCGCACGGCGCGGGGCTGGTCGAGGAAGCGGATGATCTCCATCATGCGGTTGACGTTCTCGGTGCGGTCCGTGAGCAGGATGCTGTTGGTGCGCTCAAACACCTGGATCTGCCCCTCGCCGCGCTTGAACGGCGCGATCGCCTTGCTGGCCTCGTCGATCGAGATGTAGCGCAGCTGCACCATCTGGCTGATGATCTCGCCGCGGTCCTCGTGCAGGCCGGCCTCCGGTTCCTCGAACGCATTTTCGATGGCATTGGCCAGGACCGCGCTGGCCGGCACGACCTTCAGGAACTTGTCGCCCACGGGCAGCAGCGCGATGTTGTTCATGCGCAGCACGGTCTGGATGGCCTGCAGGTATTCGCGGCGGTTGAGCGGCG
>JBAWXQ010000334.1:0-2321 GCA_037144015.1 bacterium | reverse complement strand
CTTCCGCTTACCCTCGCATGAAACCGCCGCCCCCTGTCGCCAACCGACTGCCCCGCAAATTCGCGGCGGGCATGCTTTGCTTTGTCCGGCAGCTGTGGTATATTACGGGTTTGCACATTGTCCACTGGTGCACTTGTGCCAGCCGGACCAAGGAGAGTGTTCATGTCCAAGGATCCCGCCGTCGCCGCTGCCGCCGCCCAGCAGGAAACCCAGTTCCTCGTCGCACTGGAGACGCGGCCGATCCCCGTTGATGCGCTGATCGAGGAAATCCGCACGCTGCAAGGATCCGGCCACTCCGCCGCGGCCGCGAATTTTCAGCAGATGCTCGAGGACGCGCTCATCGAGTCCAGCGAGCGCGACGGGCTGCTGCGGCTGCTGCGCTTCCGCGCCGGCCGCGAGAACGACCGGGCCTTCGGCCTCCTCTGCCGCGAGCTGCTGGCGGAAACCTGGAAGGAGCGCGACGCCGCCGCGTTCCTCGATGCCGCAGGGTTCGGCGAGCACCCCCCGGTCGAGTCCCTGCGCCGGCTGGAGCTGCTGCTGGGGTGCAAGCCCGGTGCCATGTTTCTCGACAAGACCTGGGGGTTCGGCGTGGCCAAGCGCGTCGACACCTTCTACCGCAAAATCACGATCGACTTCACGGGCAAGCCCGGCCACCAGCTCACCTTCGCCTATGCGGCCGAGGCGCTCACGCCGATCGACGCCTCGCACCTGCTGGCGCACGGCCACGCCGACCCCGCCGCCATCGCGCGGCTCGCGACCGAGCAGTCCGAGGAGATCGTGCGCATGGCGCTGCGCAGCTTCGGGGCGCTCTCGGCCGTGCGGCTGGAGCAGGTCCTGACCGAGCACCGCATCGTGGCGCCGGCGGACTGGAAAGCCTTCTGGGACCGGGCGCGCAAGGGGCTCAAGGGCGACCCGCTGGTGGAAATGCCGGCCAGGCGCAGCGAGCCGATCATCCTCCACGCCCGGACGCGCGACTACGGCCCGGCGTGGGTGGCCAACTTTGCACGGGAGCGCGATCCCGCCAAGATCCTGACCGGCGTGGAGGCCTTCTGCGAAGCCACCGACGGCGCGTTCGATGCGGCGGCACGCCCCGTGCTGCTCGACCGCCTCGCCTTTGCCGCCAAGGGGGCCTGGAACACCGACCCGGCGCTCTATGCGCGCCTGGCCGCGCTGATGGACCGCACGCGCATCGAGGCGGTCCCGCCGGCCGAAATGCGCGCGCACCTCTGGGAGCAGACTCGATTCCTCCGGGCCGCGGAACACATGACCGCCCGCGACACGGCGCGCATGGTGAAGGTGCTGCTGGCGGACGCCGAGGCCCCGGCGCGGCTGCTGTCCGTGCTGTCGGAAATGCCGTTTGCCCTGCTCGGCGAATCGATGGACGCGCTGCGCGACGGGCCGTCGCTGCCGGCCGTGCAGGCGCGCTGCCGCGAGCTGCTGCTCTCGCCCAAGGCGCCGCCCGCGCTGATCGTCTGGATCATCCGCCACCGCGACACCCTGGCCGGATGGCCGCTGCCGGGGCTGGCCGAGCTTCTGGCACACGCCATCCTGCTGATCGAGGCCCCGCTCTCCGGCGAAGACCTGCGCATGCAGAACCACATGCGGCAGCTGTTCGAAAACGCCCGCTGGTTTGCCGCCGTGCAGCAGGAGCTCGACATCACCGGACGCAGCGCCCTTTTCGACCGGCTGCAGGCCTCCACCGCCTGGGACCCGACCACGCAGCGCTCCCTGATGGGCCGGATGATCAAGTTCGATCCCTCCCTGGCGGAACGCCGGCGCTCAACCGACAGCGCCGGGCAGGGCAACAAGCCGGCCGCCCGCATGACCTCCTGGCGCAGCCTGCTGGAGCGGCGCCTGCAGTACAAGCGGCTGGTCGAGGTGGAACTGCCCCGGAGCAGCCAGGACATTGCCGTGGCGCGCAGCTACGGCGACCTCCGCGAAAACTTCGAGTACCATGCCGCCAAGCATGCGCAGTCCCTCCTGCTCCAGCGCCAGTCCGAGATGGACCAGGAGCTGAAGCAGATCCAGGGAACCGACTTCGCCGGGGCTCCCTTCGCCGCCGTGGGCATGGGCGTGTGCGTGCAGCTCGCCTATCCCGACGGCCGCACCGGACACTTTGCCATTCTGGGGGAGCTGGACCGCGACGAGGCCCTGGGCATCATCTCCTGCAAGAGCCGTATGGCACAGTGCCTGGAAGGGTGCAAGCCGGGCGGATCCGCGCAGGTGCCCGGAGAGCATGGCGACGAAACCGTCACGGTCGTCTCGATCGAGCCGCTCAGCCTGGCCGTGCGCGAATGGATCGGGGCGCCCGCCTCCTAGGA
>JBAWXQ010000333.1:0-2327 GCA_037144015.1 bacterium | reverse complement strand
AGAAAGACTCCTGGCCCAGGTGCCGGATGAACTGGCTTGCCAGACTGGCGAGCGTACCGATCTTGCCAAGGGGGATCCAGTCGTCGATGCTGCCCCGGAAGCAGAACCGCTCGGTTCCGAACACCCTGGGATTTTTGTCGACAAGGGTAAATCGCAGGACAGCTGTGTAGGTGACCCGTTTGAGCTTTTCTTGCTCGGACAGATGGCGACGGCCGCATAATTCCGCGAAGAGATCGTGGCCCTCGGCACTATCTGCTTGGTATACCGCGATGATGTCTTTCTTGACCTCAGCCCGGTACCGCCACGGACCGCCGTGATCCAACAAGGCTTTTTCGATCAGGGTTAACTGAACGTAACTGCGTCGCCAGAGTCCCCGTTACGGGCCCTGTTACGGGCCGTGTCGATTCCACGCTTTCGTGAAACGCCTCCGCCGTCTATCATGGCAACCGGGACCCATTCGGCACAGAGCCCCGGCACGATCAGCGGGCAATTTCCGACAGGTTCCCCGGGGATGGCATGGACACTCGCGAACTGGAACAGCGCTCCTCGGCGGTGACACTCTCGGACATGGAGGTGTTCATCTTCCCGGAGTTGATGTACAGCCTCGTGCTGGCCAACCTGATGTCGCCGCGCATCTGGCGCTGGCGCGACGACCCCTGGTTCGCCGGCCTGAAGCGGATGAACACCTACCGCCGCATCCAGCGCCTCAAGCAGTACATCATCGACCACTACGTCTTCAACCTCGACCTCGACACCTGGGGGCTCACCACCCAGCCGCGTGAGCTGGCCCGCTTCCAGGCGTTCCTCGACCCCGCCACGCTGGCGCAGTCCAACGCGCTCTTCGGCTACGAGGGCGACAAGCACTATTTCGACATCGGCATCCGCACCCACTTCGGCCTCGACAAGTATACCGCCGACACCATTCCGTACTGGAAGACCGAGACCGTCGAGGCCATGGACGCCTTTGTCCACCGCCCCGGCTACACCACCGGCGCCGGCGAATGCGTCTCGCTCGCCGCCCTCTACGCCGCGGCGCTGCATGTCGTGGCCGGTGTGCCGCTGCGCGACATCTTCCTCATGGCCACGCCGCTGCATTCGCAGAACTTTGTGGACACGGACGAGGGGCTTCTCATCAACAACCGCCGCCTGGTCACCCGGAACATGTGGTTCAACGGCTCAGCGCTCTCCGGTCAGGCCCGCCGCGCGCTGGAGAACGAGCGCGTCACGATCGTGTCGCACGTCACCGGGCACATCCACACCGTCTTCGGCCAGGCCACCATCGACCCGGCCGCCTACGAGCGGTTCAGCCGCAAGCTGACGGCCTTTCTGAAGACCGACCTGTCGCCGGAAATGCTGGGAAATTTTCTGCGGCAGAGCCCGGGGTGCCAGAAGTGCTTTGTCATGCGCTGGCCGCTCAACGGCTCGGACCGCTATGTCCCGCTCGACCGCGTCTTTGCCTATGAGCAGAACAGCTCCAGCCGCCTCACAGACGGCACCCGCGCCCGGTTGATGGGCGAGATCGCGCAGGAGGAGTTTGCCTGCGCCCACTGCCCCGGGAAGCTGGTCTTCAACGACGTGGAGGACTACATCCGCAGCCACACCATCGACCTCGGCAGGCCGGAGGATGTGGCTGCGCTCAAGCAGCAGGTGGCCTGCGGGTGCCTCAGCGGGCTCAGCGCGATTGACGACCTGATCACGTTCTGCCACGTCCAGCCGCGCCTGCCGGATGCCGGCCGCGTGAAGTTTCAGCCGGAGGCGGCACCGATCGGCATCGACGGGTGCACGAGCGCCGAGGCGGTCCTGACGCACCTGGAGGGGCTGCGCGGCGGCAACCGGACCGTGGACCTGGCCTTCTATACCTTCCGCGACCTCTCGCGCACCGAGGCGCTGCCGTTCCTGCTGGCGGCGCTGCAGCGCTCACCCGTGGCACTGACCGGAGCTGCCGCGATGTCCGAGGAGGAGGTGGTGTGCTGGGCCGGGGGGCTCGCCAACGAGTCGATCTACGACGGCCCGTCGCGCCTGGCCCAGCCCGACGAAGTCTGGAACTTCCGCCGCGGCGACGGCCTCGAGCGCGCGCTGGCCGTGGCCATGATCCTGCGCGAGCGCCGCCGCGACCCGAGCATGACCATCACGGTCGAAGGCGGACAAGCCGCCTTGCGCCAGGCCGGCCGCATCGTGTGCTCGTTCCCCTCCGCGAAGCAACCCCGCGAAACAACTTGGGATCTGTCCGGCATCGCGCTCCGCACGTGCGCTTGATCGCACGAGTGCCGCACCGCTGGGATCGCGCGTGATACCGGCCCGTCTGCTGCGTTTTCGCCTCGGGGCGG
>JBAWXQ010000332.1:0-2340 GCA_037144015.1 bacterium | reverse complement strand
CGGTTTCAGTAGATTTGTCCTGTTTTCGGCGGCGCTGATTCCACGTATAGTAACTTTCTTCAATTTGGTTGCGGTGGGCCATAGGTTTTGCCGGGAGAGGTGTTTTCCGCTGCCTGGCCTGGCCTGAAGGCAGCAAAACCGCGAATGAACGAAGGGCAAACGATGCAGCACAGCCACGGCAGTCGAATCTGCGTCACCTCGCGGTGCACACGGCCGGGCGCCCGGGTGTCGGCGCGGGGTTGGCTGGCGCTGGCGCTGGCGCTGGCTTGCCTGCTCCCGGGCTTCCGCGCGTGGGGCGCGTCGATCTCAAACAGCGAGTGCATGGCCTGTCATGACGACCCTGCGCTCACGCGGGTCGTGGCCGGCGTGACCAACTCGCTGCAGGTGACCGGGAAGGACCTGAAGAAGTCCGTTCATGCGGCGCTTGCCTGCACCGACTGTCACGCGGGCATCAAGGAACTGCCGCATGCCGACAAGCTGGCTGCCCCCGCGTGCGCCAGCTGCCATGAGGATGTGGGCAAGGAGTATGCGGCCAGCATTCACGGCGTGAGCCAGCGCATGGGCGCCTCGGGCGCGGCGAACTGCGCGGATTGCCACGGCACCCACAACATTGTGCCGGTCAAGCAGGGCGACTCGCCGGTGTTCAAGCTCAACCTGCCGTCCACCTGCGCCCGCTGCCACAGCAACCCCAACCTGACTTCCGAATACCGGATGAAGTTTCCGGAGGCTGCGGCGCAGTACATGGAGAGCGTGCACGGCCGCGCCCTGCTCAAGCTGGGGCTGACCATGGCGCCGTCCTGCAACGACTGCCACGGCGTGCACAACATCCGCCGCAGCGTGGACCGCAATTCGCCGATCCACCACACCCACATTGCCGACACCTGCGGCAAGTGCCACGCGGGCGTGGAAAAGACCTACCTGAAGAGCGTGCACGGGCAGCTCCTGGCAAAGGGCGATGCGCGCGGGCCGGTCTGCACCGACTGCCACACCGCGCACCAGATCGAGACGCAGGAGGGGAAGCACCGCAAGGCGGAGAGCGACGAGCGCTGCGGCAAGTGTCACCAGGACCGCCTGAAGAACTACATGGAGACCTACCACGGCAAGGCCGTGGCCCTGGGCGCCACGCACCAGGCGCCGGAAGTGGCGGCCTGCTATGACTGCCACGGGCATCACGATGTGCTTCCGCCTTCCGATCCGGCCTCCCGCCTGTCCAAGGCCCACATCGTGCAGACCTGCGCCCAGTGCCACAAGGGCGCCACGGAGCGGTTCGCGCAGTACGTGCCGCACGCCGACCATACAGACGGCAAGAACTACCCGATCCTTCACCTGACCTTTGTCCTGATGACCGGGCTGCTGGTGGGAACCTTTGCCTTCTTCGGCCTGCACACGGCCCTCTGGCTGTTCCGTTCCGGCTACCTGTTCCTGCACGACTCCAAGACCTTCCGGGAAGCCAAGGTCAGCGCGCAGGCGGATGACCAGTGGTTTGTGCGGTTCGTGCCGCTGGAGCGGATGCTCCACATCATGGTGGTCACCAGCTTCCTCCTGCTGGTGGTCACGGGCATGCCGCTGAAATTCTATTATACCGACTGGGCCAGGGGGATCTTCCGGATCCTGGGCGGCGCGCCCGTGGCCCGCTCCCTGCATCATTTTGCGGCCATCGTCACGTTCCTCTATTTCGCCCTGCACCTGATTGACCGCAGCCGCGCCTGCTGGCGGGGCCGGCGCAACCTGCTGGATCCGGAGACCAAGCGGTTCCGCTTCAAGCGGCTCAACGAGGTCCTGCTCGGCCCCGACTCGATGGTCCCCAACCTGAACGACTGGCGGGAGTTCATTGCGCACCAGAAGTGGTTCTTCGGCAAGGGCCCGCGCCCGCAGTTCGACCGCTGGACCTACTGGGAGAAGTTCGACTACCTCGCGGTCTTCTGGGGCGTGGCCATGATCGGCGCCTCCGGCCTGATCATGTGGTTCCCGCTGTTCTTCACCCGGTTCCTGCCGGGGTGGGTGATCAACATCGCCATGATCGTGCATTCGGACGAAGCGCTGCTGGCCGCCGGGTTCATCTTCACCTTCCACTTCTTCAACACGCACTTCCGGCTGGAGAAGTTCCCGATGGATACCGTGATCTTCTCGGGGCGCATCTCCAAGACGGAGATGCTGCACGAGCGCCGGCGCTGGTATGAGCGGCTGGAGGCCACAGGCAAGCTCGACACGATTCGCGTGCAGGACGAGTGGGCGCGCTGGAAGGACATTGCCCGGACGTTCGGCTACCTGTTCTTCGGCACCGGGCTGATCCTGCTGGTGCTGATCGTGGTGGCCATGACCGCGCGCCTGCTGCGCTAG
>JBAWXQ010000331.1:0-2355 GCA_037144015.1 bacterium | reverse complement strand
TTGATCGTGTCCCAGCGGGTGGGGGCCGGCAAGGTGCTGCTGCTCGCGTTCGACCAGTCCTGGCGGCTGCGCTATCAGGTCGGCGATACGCTGCATCACCGGTTCTGGGGGCAAATCATCCGCTGGGGGATTGGCGAGCGGCTGCAGGCCGGTGGGGAGTTTGTCCGCCTGGGCGCAAGTCCGCAGAACTGCGCCGCGGGCGACACGGTGCGGCTGCTGGCGCGACTGCAGAACGCGGAACGGGCAGACGTGAAAACGGCCGGTGCGACCGTCGGCATCTACCGTGGTAAGAAGTTGGTCGAGCGGGTGCCGCTTTCGTATCGCGAGGATGCGGAAGGACTGTATGAAGGTCGTTGGCAAACGCCGGGCGAGGGCGGAGATTTCCGGTTGCTGCTGGAGGGGCCGGAGGTCGAGAAGCTCTGCGCCTCGATGGCGCAGCCCCCGGTCGAGATGACGCTGCGCGTCCGCGGCCCCGTGGCGCAACTTGAAAAGGGGAGCCTGAACGCTGACCCCGCCGCGCCGCGGCGCGCGGCCCAGTTAAGCGGCGGCGCCGTGTACGAGCCTGGCGCCAACCTTGGCGAATGCCTCGATTTCGGGTCGCCCACGTTACGCGAGCGGGAACGCCGGGAGGCGAGTCTCTGGGACTCGTGGCCGTATCTGCTGCTGGTGGCGGCGCTGGCCACCGCCGAGTGGCTGCTGCGGCGCAAGGGAGGACTGCCATGAAAACAGCCGGAAACAACGGCTCGCCTTACCCGGGCGGACGCCCCCGGCCCGTCGCGGCCGACATGCCGGCCGGCCTGCCGCCCGTTGTGGCGGCGGTGATCGACGCGGCGCGCCGACGCATCCGCCAGATCGTCTGGCAGCGCGGCCTGCTGGCGGTGCTATCGGTGGGGGGCGGTTCCGCGCTCGCGACCATGGCACTGGACGTCGTTTTACCGACAATGCCCGACGCGATCCGCCTCTTCCTGACGTGCCTGATGGCGGCGGCCACATGTGCCGCGGCCTGGCGTTACCTGATCCGTCCGCTGCGCCGGCGGATCACGTCCGCACAGATCGCCCGGGCCATCGAGACCGGTCATCCGGAACTCGAGGAACGGCTGAGCACCACCGTGGAGATGTGCCGGACCGGCGCCGGCGGCGCGACGGTTTCCCGGCGCCTGGTGGAGGAAGTGGCCCGCGCCGCCGCGATCGACGCGGCCGTGTTGAAGCCCCGGCGCGAGTTCACCTACCGCAGCGCCAAGCCTTGGATCTATGGAAGCCTGGGGTGCGCGGCCGTGCTGCTGGCGGCGGGGCTGATCTTCCCCCATGCCACCTTGCGCCTGCTGACGCGGGCCTTCGTCCCCTACGCCGACGTCGGCAACCTCTACGCGGGGCGATTGAGCGTCGAACCCGGCGACGCCCGCATCCCTCTGGGCGATCCGGTGACCATCCGCGTTCGCATCACGGATCCGAGCATGCAACCCGTGTACCTGCATTGCCGCGGGGCCGGGCGCAACACGCTGGAACGCATGCCGCGAACCGCCGCCACCAACAACGTCCTGGAATTCTCGCTCCCCCTGCTTTCGCTCGACGAAACCCTGCATTGCCAGGTGCGCGCCGGCTATGCCCGCAGCGACTGGTTTACACTGACGGTTGAACCGCGCCCGGCCATCAGCCGACTCACGCTGCGCTACGAGTTTCCCGCCTACACCGGCTGGGCTCCGGCGACGGCGACTAATGCGGCCGGCGACATCCGCGTGTTGTGCGGCACGAAGGTCACCATCGAGGCGACACCATCGAAGCCGCTCCAGTCCGCGGCCCTGGTTTTGGGAGACGAGCGGCCGGTGGCGGGCGAACGGAGCGGCAGCACGCGCGGCGCAGGTTATCGATGGAGCCTGTCCATCGGGACCAACACACCTGCCACCTGGCGGTTTGATCTCAAGGACGCCTGGGGTTTTGGCAACGCACCGGAGACGCATGCGATCGAGGCGATCGCGGATGCGCCGCCCACGGTGACGGTTGTGAAGCCGGAGGTTTTGTCCATGCGCGTCCGGCCCACGGAGCTGATCGAACTGGCGGCGGCGGTCGGTGACGATGTGGGCATCAGCGGTGCGGAACTGGCGGTGACGCAGGACAACGCCAGGCCGGAGCGAAGGCGGCTGGAGGCGCCGACGCCGGTCGCCTCGCAACCCGGAATCTGGATGACCGCGGCGCAACTCAATCTCGCCGAGATGCGCCTGGCGGAGGGGAGCCGGGTCAGGGCTTCCTTCCGCGTCAGCGACAACCGCCCCGAGATGTTCGGCGGCCCGCAGATTGTAGAAAGCCCGGCAATCATTTTGCAACTGGATCGCAAGGCGCTGTCCTGGGACCGGCAAC
>JBAWXQ010000330.1:0-2368 GCA_037144015.1 bacterium | reverse complement strand
GACCCGGCCGTCCTCCTCGTACCAGGCGAGCCCGAAGACCGAAAAGGCGGGATCCCGGTAGGAGCGCCAGGAGACCGCCCCTGCGGCCGAGGCGGCCGGACGAACCTGCATGTTCGGATCGAGATCTTCTATCTTCTTCGTGCGCGCCATGGGTTCCTTCATGAACACATCCCTTCAACACATCACATCTGCTGCGACTTTGAGGCTTCCGCGGGCGGAGCGTCCGACTTGGGCACCGGCGCGGGGCCGGTCTTCTGTTCCTGTTCCGCGGCCGCCACGCGCGACTTGATCATGCGCCGGCGGCGGTCGAGTTCGGCGGCGTGGCGCGCGTCGCGGACCTTGGTGTAGGCGGCGGCCGGGACGGCCTTCTTGCAGCGCACGATCAGGTCGCCCAGTTGCCGCCGCGTCTTCATCATCAGGTCGGGGGCCTGCGACCACTTCGTCACGCTCGTGACGACCTCGTCCGGCACATCCAGCATGCGATCGGCCTCGGCCAGAAGCGCCGCCTTCCCGCCCTCGGCGCGCAGGGCGTCGGCGTAGTCGCGCAGGATGTAGAAGCACTCCCAGTCTTCCATGCCATCGCGCAGGGCCTCCAGGCGAACCGAGGGACAGGGCGTACCGTCCGGGCCGGGATAATAGAGGCAGCCGTCGCCGTTGTACTCCTTGAAGCTGCGCGGATCCCAGGGCACGGCCGGCCAGCGCGAGGCGGCGTTGGGCTTGCCCATGTTCGCGGCCCAGAGGTTGTAGCAGTAATACTCCGTGCCGGTCACGCGGTACTTCCAGCTCATCCACAGGAAGCTGCGGGCGCCGATCAACGGGTATTCCATCTGCACGTTCGGGTACGGCGCCGTGGGCGCCGCGGCCACGTACCAGTAGAACAGCTCGCCGCGGGCCTGACACTCCTCCACCATCTTCCGCCCCTGGGCGGCGCTCAGTTTGTCCCCGGGCCAGCCGTCAATCTCCGGGTCCCAGATATCCACGCGGCCGATCACGTCCGGGTGCGGCGGCGCGCCGCCGACCATCATCATCGCGCCCGGACACGCGGCGCGGACCTTGCGGGACAGCGCGCGCCGCATCTCCTGCTGCTGGCCTTCGTCCTCGACGTAGAGCACGGCCAGGTCGAGCAGGCCCATCTTTTCGACGATCTCATACTGGCGGCGCACTTGCTCCATGTTGCTGTTGGGCTTGAGATCGCCCGTGACGTAGATCACGTTCAGGCCGCGCTCGACACAGTGCGCAATGCGTTCCGCCGGCGGCGACAGAATGGAGGAGTACTGCTGGACCGGCGCCACGCGGTGATCAAGCAGGAAGTCGTACCAACGGTCCAGCCACTCCGGCCGGAAATCCTTGCCGTAGAAACGCGGGATATCCTGTTCCCCGAACTGCCCGACGAATCCGAAATTCCATTTCACGGGGATCGCGAAGTCCCAGACGTTCACGGTCAGGTCAATCGCCACGGGCGCGCAGCCGTTGGCCGTGAGGGTCAGGCGCGTGCGGTAACGCCCCGGCGGCGTTCCGGTCGGAGCATGGACGTCGAACCAGAACGCCGTGGCCTGGTGGCGGGCCACGCTTTTCCACGCCGGTGGCGCGAGGTTCGCCGGCACCAGGGGATCGGGAAGCGTATACCGCTTGCCGCCGAAATACATATCGCGAACCAACCAACTGTTGTTGACCTTCACGGAACCTTCGCAAAACCAGGTGACGCGCTCCTTGGGCAGCCGCTGCCCGCCGTCCCCGACCAGGTCGCCCCACGTGAACTGTACGTCATCGAGGTCGCGCAGCACCGGGTTGACGACCACCTGGAAACCCTCGTGCTCGTTGGCCGCGAGGAAGACTTCGCCGGTGGACGCGTACCCGCCGCGATAGCGGTAGCGGTCGCTCCAGGGATGCACACGGCGCAGGGGCGGAATGACAGCAAGCTGGACCGGCGCCTCACCGGCTGCGTATTCGAGCCTGAGCCGCGGCCGGTGCGCGGCATCCGCCGCGCTCTCCGACGGGATGTCGATTTCCCACGGGTTCGCCATGCGCTTGTCCTCGATCCGGATGGGCATGAGCATGACGCCATGGTTCGACGCCGGATCGGTCAGCCAGCGCTCGGCGAGGGGCGTGACGTTGAAATCAAGCCACATCCCGCCGATCGGAATGCCTGCGGGCAGGTGTTCCATCAGATTGAACCAGTATGGGTGGTTGGTGGCGTACAGTTCGCAGGAATCCACCGCGCCAGGGGCACGGCCGTTGCGGTAATCCGTGGCGCTGTCGACATCGCCGCCAGCCGCCGCCCAGAGGCGTCCGGCCGCCGCCTCCGTCCACGTGGCGTCCGCGCCCCACGGCGCCCGCATGCCGCGGCAGAGAATCTCGCAGTAGCGGT
>JBAWXQ010000329.1:0-2385 GCA_037144015.1 bacterium | reverse complement strand
ACATGTTCTTCGAGCTGATCGCCGCGGAGGACGACCGCGTGCGCGCCCTGGCCCGCGTGCGCCCCGACAGCCGGGTGGTCGAGATCGACCGCCGCATCGACAGCATCTTCGGCATCCAGGCGCGCAACCGCGAGCAGCGCATGGCGCTCGAGCTGCTGATGGACCCGCGCGTGAGCATCGTTACGCTGGTCGGCCAGGCTGGCACCGGCAAGACGCTGCTGGCGCTCGCCGCCGGGCTGCACCATGTGCTGCAGGAGCACACCTACGACCGCATCCTCGTCTCGCGCCCCATCGTGCCGCTCGGCAAGGACATCGGCTACCTGCCCGGGCCGAAGGAGGAGAAGCTCGCGCACTGGATGGAGCCGATCTTCGACAACCTCGCCTTCATGCTGCGCCAGCCCCTGAACGCGGTGCCGGCGCCGATCCAGAAGAAGGGGCACAAGGTCTCGCCGCAGGACCGCATCCAGCAGCTGTTGAACGACGACATCCTCGAGCTCGAGGCCCTCACCTACATCCGCGGCCGCTCCATCTCGCGGCAGTACATGATCATCGACGAGGCCCAGAACCTCACGCCGCACGAGGTCAAGACCGTGGTCAGCCGCGCCGGCGAAGGCACCAAGGTGATCCTCACCGGCGACCCGTACCAGATCGACAACCCGTACCTGGACGCCTCGAGCAACGGCCTCACCTACGCGGCCGAGCGCCTGAAGGAGCTGGTCCTGCACGGCCACGTGACGCTCCAGACCAGCGAGCGCAGCGACCTCGCGGCCGCGGCGGCAAAGTACCTGTAGACGGCCAAAACAGGGGCCCAGTGTCCTTTCTCTTCCTGCACGGCGGCTTCGCATCGGCATGCTGTCCCGTTTCTGTATTTGGCCATGGGGTTGATCTCTCACGGAAATGAATGCCCAGGGACCCCATGACGGCGCTCCCATTGCGGGTCCAATTTCTTTCCGACCCCGATACCGATACCGACCCCGACGCCGATGGGTTGCCGGTGGACGATGCCATCAAAAAAATTCCATCTGGAAAGCCTTCGGCTGGCTTCCCCAAAACTAGCAGCCTGGTCGGCACAAAGTTTGTGAAGGTACAACGCTACGTCCGACCAGGCTGCTAGCCTGTGATCCGCTCCAGGAACTCCTGGTTCTCCTGCAGCGCCCGGAGGATGGACAGGACCTTCTGGCGGTCGGCCTCGAGCCGGGGCGCAAAAGTCTTGAGCTTGGTGGCCTTGAGGCTCGGCGTTTCGCCGCCGGCCTGGACCTGGTTCATCTTCTCGAGCGTGGTCACGAGGGTAAGCAGCGCGGCGTGCAGCGGCTCCGCGTCGCGGTCGAGCTTGTGGCGCAGCTCCGCGAGGCTTTGCCGCGCGCGCCGGAACGCGTCGTCCGGCAGGTTGACCTCGGCCGGCGCAACCGGGGCGAGGAAGACCAGCAGCGGGCCGGTGCAGGCCACGATCTGCTGCATCGAGGTGGCCAGCGAGAGGCGCGTCGGGCTGCGCCCCCGGGCGTAGAGCAGCAAATATTTTGCCGACAGGTGACCGGGGGCGAGCTTCAGCACGCCGGCCAGCGTTTCCTGCACCGCCGCATCGCTGAGCGCCAGCAGCGAATTCCGCCGCACCTTCTGCTGCACGGAGCGGTACTGCTCGATGGCCTGCGCCAGGTCGCGGCGGCGGTCCGCACGCGCCACCTCGACCAACTCGCCGAGGCTGGCCACGCCGAAGACCTGCACGCCCAGCAGCACATCCGGCGGGTAGAGCAGCGTCATGTCGGCCACATCCCGCTCGTTCTCCAGGGGAACGGCCACCCGCGCGCAGCCGGCGCGCGCCGCGCCGCGGATCTTCTCGGCCACGGCGCCGACCTTGCGGATGCGCCAGTCCACAGTGACGTCGCCGGTCATGGCAAATCCGCTGTCGAGCGGCAGGCCATCGAGCAGCGACAGCAGCAGCAGCGCAAACGCCCCGCCGGCCGAGCCGCCATCCTTGGCCGAGTACTTGTCGCCGAAGCTCACCGTGATCCGGGCCGGCTCCCAGAACGGATAGCGCACCTGCGCCGCGCGCCGGGCCTCCTCGAACGAAATCCCCATCTCGCGGCCGACCGGCCGGGCAAAGGCAATCTGCGCGGCGCCGGGGGACAGCACCGGCGAAACCGTGGCAATGATGTCCATCACCTCGCCCACCATCAGGCCGCTTTCATTGACCATGACCACGAGGCTGTGCACGGTGTTCTGAGGGGTGGTGAAGCTGCGAGGACTCCGGGCATACTCCGGGTTCACGGCCGGCAGCAGCATCGGGCGGTTGGTTGCCGGGATATCCGGCGCCCCGGGGCCCGGGGTCCGGAAACCGGGGTCCGGAGTCCGGGGGCCGGAGTCCGGGGTCCGGGGGCCGGAGTCCGG
>JBAWXQ010000328.1:0-2400 GCA_037144015.1 bacterium | reverse complement strand
CACCTGCCACCCTCCACCTGCCACCCTCCACCTGCCACCCTCCACCTGCCACCCTCCACCTGCCACAACTGTCCTTAAATCGGTGGACGATAACGGTGGACGATTGTCTTGCCCCCTCTCCTCGTGCACCGTAATCGTCGCCCGCTATCGTCAACCGATCACGGCTCACCGATCACCGTAAAGCCCCCGGTGGCCCGGGCGCTCCGCGCACGGGCAGGATCCTGTCTGGCACACCGCCTGCACTTGCCCGGGCGCTCCGCGCCCGGGCTGCTAGCCCTGCGAAAGCAGGGCTAGGGTGCCCGGTCAACCAGCTCCATGCAGGCAGCCGAGAGGCGCGTCTCCGCGTCTGCCGAGGCCAGCGGCGTGGAGAGCTGGATCAGCGCCCAGGTGCTGATCTGTGCGCGGATCGCGCGGTCCCAGAACGCATGCAGCACCCGGCTGAGGTAGGATGCGGTCCAGTGCCGGCCATCCGTGTAGATGTAATAGACCACGCGTCGCTCGCCATCTTTGCTGACCAACATGCGCTGGACGTTCCGGGCGCGGTTGTGCCGGTCGCGCAGGGTGTGCGTTGTCTGCGCTTCGATGAGCCATCCCTGGGCCGTGTAGCAGATCTGCGGCGGGTGCTGCACGCGCCAATCGTTCCGGCTTTGCACCGCGGCCAGCCAGATGGTTGTGCGCCCCTGCCCATAGCGCCGCTGGATGATCTGGCCGCCATCCGGCGCAAGCAGTTCCACCTCAAACCTTGTCAGGGGGAGGTTTACGCCGGGCTGGGCTGCCAGCTGCGCGGGGATGGCGCCGGCCGTATAGCCGGGCAGAAGGAGCACGCTGCGCTGCAGGATGGCCACCCGCAAGGCCAGCGCGGCGGTTAGCAGCAGGATCAGGAAGATGCAGGTTTTCGACGCCACAGCAGGGTCTCCGAAAAGAGAATCAACAGCGCCACGGACAGCAGAAAAACCATCAGCCCCGAAAATTCGTGCAGCCAGCCCATGGCGGCCTGCTCGCCGTAGTTGTGGCCGATCAGGATGATGGCGGTGTTGCGCAGCGCATTCGCCAGCAGCGCCATGGGGGCAACCAGCAGGATGATCAAGGCGCGATGCAGCCAAGGCTTGTGCAGGCAGTAGGCCAGCACCAGCCCGACCAGCAGCAGGGCGGAAAGGGTCTTCAGCCCGGAGCAGGGGCTTTCAATGGCCACGGCAAATTTTGCCGTCGTGATAACCGTGCCGTGGACATCGACGCTGAGCCCGGTCAGCGCGAGCAGCATCGAGCTCAGTTTTGTGGCCAGCAGGCGCAGCCGGAACCCAAGGAGAACCTCCAGCGGATAGTTGAGCGGCAGCATCAGCAGCAGGAAGGTCAGCGGAAACGTCATCATCCGCAGCACCGCAGCGCCCCACAGGGTCCAGACCATTCCCGCGGCAACCACAATCAGCGCCACGCCGCCCAGCATGTTGAAGTTCATCAGCAGGGACAGCAGCAAAAGCAGCAGGCCGGCACAGGTCAATGCCAGCCCGACAGGGGATGGCCCACGCGCTGCGCTCGCGAGCTGTCCCTTCCGGCTGAGAATCATGCCGGCAGCAAGAACAGGCACCACCGCGCCATGCGCATCATAGACCGACGTGGTCCACGTATGAACCAGCCATCGGATCACGGGCGCAAACAAAACAATAGCCAGCAACCAAGCCAGGCCGCAGAGCCATTGATTCAGCCCGGAGGGTGTCCGGAACTGGCCAGGCGCAAGCGTAGCGCTCACTTATCGGACTGCTTGCGCAACACGGTTGCGCCGCCACACGATGTATCCGCCAACCAGCATCACGCCTGTTGCCGCCATCAGCAGTTGCCCGGGCTCCGGGGCCGCCGGCGTATTATTGCCATTGCCGCCGCCATTATTGCCGTTGTTGTTGCCGCCGCCATTGTTGACGCCGCCATTGCCGATGCCATTGTCGGTGCCGTCCGAGGGGTTGCCGCCGCCGGCATCGGCAAAGGCTGTTCCAGCCAGCGCCAGGCCCACGAGCAATCCGAGCATCTGTACCGTTTTTGATCCTGTTTTCACTATGCACCCCCCTGTTTTTGCTACACCACAGACGCTGTCGCAAACCGCGCCAGCGACCGATTGTCCTACCGACACCTTCCGTTTGCGTCGACAGCACGCTTCCTCAAAAGCGACATTTCGAAATTTAGCACATGTTCTGATCACTGAAAAATGGAAAGTTTACGGTAATGGGTTGGCGGCAGGGGCGGGGTCGCGCTGGGCATGGTCGCCATATCGACAGGCGACAAAGCGGTTCGACGAATTAAGAGCGTTTGGCCTCAATCGTCCTCGTCCGGCGTCCTCGTCCATCGTCCTCAAAGGCCACTCCTTTGGCTTTCGAGTACGACGGACGAGGACCGCTCGCAGTGCTCGCT
>JBAWXQ010000327.1:0-2408 GCA_037144015.1 bacterium | reverse complement strand
GCAAGGCCTGGGCAATTGACCTCCCGCACGCCTTCTGGCACGATCAAGGCATACATGACCGACTGGATTGACATACGGAAGGACCCGGCGCATGTGGCGCGGGAGCGCGCCCGGGCGCGGGAGCTGCGCCAGACCGACTGGTGGCGGCAGCACGTGCAGCGCGGCGCCTGCCACTACTGCGGGAAGACCGTGCCGCCGGAGCAGATTACCATGGATCACGTTGTGCCCGTGGCGCGCGGCGGCCGCAGCACCCGGGGAAACATCGTCCCCGCCTGCCCCGCCTGCAACAAGTCCAAGAAGGCGCTCACGCCGGCGGAACGGATTCTCGCAGAGCTGGATGCCGCAGCGGCGAAACCCGAAACGTGAAGCCGGAAATGCTTTTGTCGAGAACAACATCAATCATCATCACGGTCACGGGCAGGCCAACGTTGACATTTTGATCCTTTGCAACCATACTAAAGATTCACATGTGTTTTTAAGCGATCTGCCCGTGCTGGGGCGGCGGACAGAAAGGATCCCATGCAGAGCCTTCTCAACCATCTGAACCAGCTTCAGGAGCTCGTCCTGATTCGTGATGAGCACCGTGCCACCGGCGACGGGTCGCACATGGACCGCCTCAACGAGGCCATCGACGAGCTGATCGAGAAACTGCCGGTGGACGTCCGTTCGCTGTTCCAGCGCCTCTGCAAGAAGGACCATGCGGTGATGTCGCCGCTGCACGAGGGGTGCTGCGCGATCTGCGGCATCCGGCTGCCCATCAGCCAGGTGCAGTCCGTGCGGGTCTGCAAGGTGCTGCAGAACTGCCCGAGTTGCGCGCGCATCCTGTTTGTGGACCCGGAGGCCGCCCGCTGGGTGGGCGAACGCCCCAGCCGGTCCGAGCCGCGCAAGGTCGGCATTTCGCGGTTCTCGGCGGAAGGCCTGATGATGCCGGGGCTGAATGCCAAGACCAAGGAAGAGGCCATCACTGCGCTGGCGACGAACATGGAGACACAGGGGTTCATCACGGGCGCCAGCAAGCTGGTGCAGGCGGCGCTGGACCGCGAAGCCCTGCTGAGCACGGCCATGGAGCACGGCATCGCTTTTCCGCACGTGCGGGGCGTGGAGGGCGGCGGACTGACGCTCACGCTGGGCGTGTCGAAGAAGGGCGTGCCGTTCAACGATCAGGGGAGCATGGCGAACTTCATCTTCTTTGTCACGATCCCCTCCGCGGTCAGCGCCTTCTACCTGCGGCTGCTCGCGGGCCTTACCGAGACACTCCTCAAGCCGGCCAACCGCGAAGCGCTTCTGGCCGCCGAGACACCCGAGCAGCTCTGGAAGTCGCTGATCAAGGCCACGCGCTACTCGATCAAGTAGTGGTAGGCGGTGAGGGACTCGAACCCCCGACCTACTGGGTGTAAACCAGTCGCTCTAACCAACTGAGCTAACCGCCTGCGAATGCCTGCAGGGTAGCCGATCCGGGCGGGCTGCGCAAGGCGGGCAACGGCCCCAACGAATGAACAAGTCAAGGACACCGAGAGCATAGAGAGGAACAGAGATCACAGAGAAACATCGGACTGCGGCTGGCGCGCCGGCCGCCGCAGCATGAATTTTCTTCTGTGCTCTCTTTCTTTCTCTGTGGCCTCTGTGTCCCGGATTTAACCATGTCCTACCGGCCTCTTACCATCCAGCAGGCGGCGTCGCGGCTGCACCTCACCGTGCCGGAGGTGGAGCAGCTGGTCAAGTACCAGGAGATCCCGTTCACGCGCCGCGCCGAGGAGCCTGTTTTCATGCGCCGCGAGCTCGACTCCTGGGCTTCGCAGCGTCTGCTGGGGCTTGGCGCCGGCCACGTGGCCGACATGCACCGGGCCTCCACGGCCAGGCGCAAGACGCTGGATGAGCACGAGCGGCTGATGCCGCAGTTGATCTGCTCCGAGTGGATCGAGCCGGCCCTGGCATCCAAGACCAAACCTTCCGTGCTGCGCGACATGGTCAGGCTAGCCGCCCGCACCAACCTGCTGTACGACGATGCCGCCCTGCTGCAGGGGCTCGAGGCGCGCGAGGCGCTCTGCTCCACGGCCATCGACCAGGGCGTGGCCTTCCTCCATTCGCGCGACCACGACCCGAACATCTGCGGCGATTCCTTTGTCGTGCTCGGCCGCACCCGCCAGCCGATTTTCGCCGGGGCCGCCGACGGCCAAACCACGGACCTCTTCTTCCTGCTCTGCTGTCAGGATGACGTGCTTCACCTGCACGTGCTGGCGCGCCTCTGCGCCATGGCGCACAGCACGCCGCTGCTGCCCGAACTGCGGCAGGCCGAGACCGGCGCGGACATGCTCGCGGCGCTGGTCCGCGGCGAAGACGCGGTGCTGAAAGCCCTCTAGCAGCTTGTCGGATTTAGCGCTGTACCTTCACAAACGTTGTGCCGACCA
>JBAWXQ010000326.1:0-2424 GCA_037144015.1 bacterium | reverse complement strand
ACACGGTTTCCCAGTTCCTGGCGGTTGCGTCCCATGGACTAGCAGCTTGGTCGGCACAAAGTTTGTCAAGGTACAGCGCTAAATCCGACAAGCTGCTAGAGCCCCGGCGCCGCAGGCGCCGAGGCCAGCACGGCCTGTGCTGCCCGCTCCGCGGCGCGCCCTTCGCCCAGCGCGGCATTGACCGCATCCATCTCGGCCAGCATCTGCGACCGTGCGGCCGGGTCAGTCAGGAAGCGCCGCAGGTGCGCGGCAATGGCCGCGGGCCGGACCTCCTCCTGCAGTAGCTCGGGCATGATCTCGCGGCCGGCCATGATGTTGGCCAGCCCGAGGAAGCGCGCGCGGCGGGTGATCCAGCGCAGCAGCCGCGCGGAGATGCGCGGCACGCGGTAGACCAGCACCGTGGGGCAGCGCATCAGGCTGGCTTCCAGCGTGGCGGTTCCGGACGCCACGGCCGCCGCATGCGCCTGGCGCAGCACCTGCTGCGCCTGGCCGTCGACAAACGTGAGCGCCGCCGGCTTCTCGCGGCAGCGCGCGGCAACATCTTCGCAGAGGGCCCGCATGGCGGCCGTGGCTGTGGGAACGAGGAAGGAGCAGTCGCCGGTCTCGCGCTCCAGAATTGCGGCCGCGGCCAGCATGTCCGGGAGCAGCAGCCTGATTTCGCCGGCGCGGCTGCCCGGCAGGAGCGCGACGCGATGCCTCCCGGTCCATGGGAGCGGCGCCTCCGGCGCGTTCCGGGTGGCGCGGGCGGAGTCCACCAGCGGGTGGCCGGCAAACGTGATCCGCAGCCCGGTGCCCTCGAAGCAGGCGGTCTCGAACGGGAAGATGGTGATCAGGTGGTCGAGGTCGCGGGCCATGTTCGGAATGCGCCCCGGGTTCCAGGCCCAGACCTTGGGGCAGATGTAGTGGACCGTGGTGAAGCCGCGCTGGTGCGCCTGCCGGGCAAAGCGCATGTTGAAGCCGGGATAGTCCACGGTCAGCACGAGGTCCGGCTGCCACGTGTCGAGCTCGCGCCGCAGGGTGCGCATCATGCGCGCGATGAAGCGGATGTGGCGCAGGACTTCGAAGAGCCCGACCATCGCGGTCTGGTCGGTATGAAAGAGCAGTTCGGCCCCTGCGGCGCGCATGGCGTCGCCGCCGATGCCGCGGAAGTCGATGGGCCCCGCATGCTGTGCACGCAGGGCGCGCATCAGCGCGGCCGCATGCATGTCGCCCGAAACCTCGCCCGCGAGGATGAGGATGCGGAGGGGGGCGTGCGGAACGCAGAGTGCGGAACGCGGAGTGGAGAGTGGGGAAGTCATGGCGGGCAGCTCACAGATCGTACTTGCTCCTCCGAGAACCGCAGAACATCGAATGACCTCTGACCTCTGACCTCTGACTTCTGAGTGCTGTTCTCTAATCTCACCGGCGCCGGCGGCAGGCCGGAGTCGAGGGCTACGAGTGCGATCCCCAGGCGGTCGGCGGCGGCGATCACTTCTTCGCGCTCCAGCAGCACCGTGCGTCCGGCCTGGAAGGCCAGCGCCGAGATGCGTGCGCGCTTCAGCATGGGGATGGTTTTGGCGCCGATCACCGGGATGTCGAAGCGCATGTCGTGCCCGACCTTGGCGACCTTGACGACCACGGCGCCGGGGCCGCCGAGCCTGCCGCCGCGGCGGATGGCCTCGTTGGTTCCCTCAAAGGCTTCGACGGCCAGGACCATGCCGTCCTTCACCACCACGGTCTGCCCCACGTCCAGGTTGCAGACCGCCATGCCGATGCGGTGTCCGAGCGCGATGTCGCCGGCTTCGCGGCTGTCCGGCGGGCGGCGCGAGAGCAGGCCGGGCGGGGGAAGGTGGTCGTCCATGAACATCGAGGACGGGAGGGTCTGCAGGCCGCGTGCGGCGAGGAGTTCGGCGGTGCGGCCGAAGACGGTGTGGGCGTTCTTGACCGGGAGGGAGCGGAGCAGTTCGCGGGCCGCGGCATCGAAGCGGGTGCGGAAGAGGGCCGCGGGCGTGATCTGTCCGGCCATGGCCACGTGCTTCGCGCCGCAGTTCTGTGCCCAGTCGAGAAACCGCCCATATTCGCCCACGCCGCACCAGCAGACCTCGTCCGCCTGGGCAGCCAGATGGCGGCTGGCCATGCCGCGCACGGCAAGGAGCGAGATGCGGCGCACGCCCGCCCGGCGTGCGCCGTCGAGCAGAAGCTCCGGGTAGGAGCCGCTGCCGGCCACGAGCAGGAGATGTTCTGGGACGCCGGGTTGCATCGTTGCGGGGAGACTTGTCGGAAGTGGCTTGCCGATGGGGCCAGACCTCGTGCCGGCAGAAAGACAAACTCGATATGCGGCCAGTGTAGCGTTGCCGGCCGCAGCGAACAAGGGCCAAGAATGGTAATGTGTTGGCGATAGGGGGCGGCAGTTCCGCGCGAGGAATAGAGGAAGGATGAGGGTGC
>JBAWXQ010000325.1:0-2426 GCA_037144015.1 bacterium | reverse complement strand
ATGCCGCCGGTATCACGCGCGATCCCAGCGGCCCGATCCGCGACGCACGTACGCAGGGCAACCCGGCCTTGACCTGATGGTCGCGTCTTCTTGTTTCGCTGCGTCTACCCTGTCGCCGGTGCCCGCTCATTGTGAGACAGGCACCCTCATCCTTCCTCTTTCCGCGCCCGTCCTCACTTTACCGTTCCCCCCAAAGGCGGCCGCGGGTAACATGCGGTGTGTGGCACATTGCCGCCGGAGTGATCCCATGCCGCGCGTGTTGTTCATCGCCTCCAAGCCGTTCTTCCCCTGGCGCAGTTCGTGCATCCGCGTGGGGCATGACCTGCTGGCACTGACGCAGCTCGGGTACGAGGTGGATTTTCTGACCGTGCCGATCGGCGCGCACGACCCCATCCCCGGCGTCCGCATCCTGCGCGTGCCCAACCTCCTGCTGGCCCGCAACCTGCCCGAGGGACCCTCGCTGCGCAAGTTCGCGTTCGACCTGCTGCTGCTGATCTATGGCGCCGTGCTCGTGCTGCGCAACCGCTACGCCGTGGTGCACGGGCTGGACGATGCCGGCGTAGCGGCCTGGGCCGTGGGGCGGCTGGGGCGCTGCGCACTGGTGTTCGAGAAGCACGCCGACACCCGCCACGGCGCGGACCGCGCCTGGACACGCTTCCTGATGCGCCTCTACCGGCGCGCCGAACGCTTCGCGCTGCGGCGGGCCGACACCGCCATCGGCGCCGGGCCGGAGCTCGTCCCGGCCATGCAGGCGCTGGGGTGCGGCAGCCGCGCCTGCCGCATCCCGGACATTCCCTCCTCGCTCGACACGCCTCCGGACGAGCATGTGGCCGTGTGCCGCGCGCGCCTCGCGCGCAACCTCGACGACCTGCTCGTGACCTACGTGGGCTCCTTTGCCAGCTTCCAGGGGCTCGACCTGCTGTTCGGCGCCATCCCGCGCGTCTGCCATGCCGACGAGCGCGTCCACTTCGTGGTGGTGGGCGGAACCAGCGGCGAGATCAGCCGCCAGCAGCGCCTGCTCGACCGCAAGGGGCTGTCGCCGTCTGTCACGTTCCTGGGGCGCGTCACGCCCGCCGAACTGGCGGCCGTGCTGGCCGCCTCGGACATCCTGGTCGCCCCCCGGCTCGAAGGCGCCGTGGCCCCCATGAAGGTGCTGGATTACCTGCGCTCCGGCACGGCCATCGTGGCCACGGACAGCCCGGCCAACCGCGATGTGCTCACGCCGGACGTGGCGCAGCTGACGCGCCCCACCCCGGATGCCTTTGCCGACGGCATCCTCGCGCTCTGCCGCAACCCGGCACGCCGCCACGAAATCGGCCGCCGCGGCCGCGAGCTGATCGCCACCACGCACCGCTTCGAACAGTTCCGCGACAGCCTGCGCTGCTGCTACGACTACGTCACGGCCCGCCGCGCCACATCGTTCAGGGCTGTTTCTCGCTGACGCCAGCGGAGCTGAACGTGGCCATTTCGTTGTAGACCTTCAGTGCCCCCTCGATGATCAGCATGGCCAGGGCCGCACCGGTGCCTTCGCCCAGGCGCATGTCCAGGTCCAGGATCGGACGCGCCTTGATCTGCTGCAGGACGGCCTTGTGGCCCTGCTCCCGGGAGAGATGGCTGAAAAAAAGATAGTCCCCGACAGCCGGACAGATTCGGCAGGCGGCCAGCGCGCCGGCCGATGAGATAAACCCGTCCACGACCACCGGGATGCGACACGCCGCCGCGCCCAGGACCAGCCCGCAAATTCCCGCGATTTCCAAACCGCCCACGGCCGCCAGCGTTTCCAGCGGGGTGCTCAAACGCTCCTTGTTGACGTCCAGCGCTTTCCGGATGACCGCAATCTTATGCAGCAGCCGGGCATCGTCGATGCCGGTGCCGCGCCCGGCGAGGCTCTCGACCGAGCAGCCGGTATAGGCCGCGAACAGGGCCGTGGCAGGCGTGGTGTTGGCAATGCCCATGTCGCCGGTGCCGAGAAGCGTCACGCCATCCTGCTGCGCAGCGCCGGCCAGTGCAATGCCTGCGGCGATCGCCTGCTCCGCTTCCGGGAGGCTCATGGCCGGCCCGCGCGTCATGTTGTTTGTGCCGCGCCGGACTTTCCGGCGGCACAGCCCCGGCGCAGACTCCAGCGGGTCGTCGACACCCACATCCACCACCACCAGGTCGGCCCCGGCGTGACGGCTCAACACATTGATGGCGGCGCCGCCGCCCAGCATGTTCATCACCATCTGCGGCGTGACGGCTTTGGGAAAGGCCGATACGCCCTCATCCGCCACGCCGTGGTCTCCCGCAAAACAGCAGATGCGCTTCTTTCCCAGGCGCGGCCTGGCCGTCCCGGTGATGAGGCAGTACTGGCGCGCAATCTCCTCCAACCGGCCCAGGCTGCCCTGCGGCTTGGTCAGGTCGTTCAGGTGCGCCACAATCTGCGGGTC
>JBAWXQ010000324.1:0-2466 GCA_037144015.1 bacterium | reverse complement strand
CACAACAGCCTGCAGCCCACCCGGCCTCTGGTTCTGGTGATGTTCGGCGACTCCTGGAACGAGATGCCGGAGAGCCGCGAGCTGCGGTGCGAAGACCCGATGCTGCGCTGGCAGGAGATGTTGCTGCGGCGAGCACTGGTGCAGGACGCGATCGGGGATGACACGATCTTCGAGCCCTGGCTCGAGGAGTGGGCGAGCTATGTCTTCCCGCCCCTGGGCCGCTGGGGCGTGGAATGCAAGACCATCCCGGCCACCGAGGCCGGCGGCGCGTTTCATATGGAGCCCAGCCTGAAGGAGTTGGGCGACTTCGAAAAGCTCGTCGCCCCACGCCATGTGATTGATGAAGCCAGGACCGCCGGGCGCCTCGGCCGGCTGCGCGAGGCGGTGGGCGACGTGATCGCAGTCAAAGAGATTCGCGCGCCGTACTTTCGCAGCTTCCGCGGCGACATCTCCACGGATCTTGGCGGCCTGCGCGGCATTGACCAGCTCATGCTGGACATGGTCGATAACCCGGAATGGTTGCACCGCCTGCTGGCCTTCATGCGGGATGCCATCCTGGCTGCGCACGACGACGCCGAGGCGGCAGGCGACTGGCGGCTGACCGACCACGTCAACCAGTCCATGCCCTATGCGCAGGAGTTGCCCGACCCCGGCGCGCACGACCGGCCCGTCACCCGACGCGACCTGTGGGGGTACATGGCGGCGCAGGAGCTGACCCTGGTCTCGCCGGCCATGCACGAGGAGTTTATGTTCCAGTACCAGCGCCCGATCCTCGAGAAGTTTGGCCTGGTCTCCTACGGTTGCTGTGAGGACCTCACCCGCAAGATCGGTATGCTGCGCCAACTCCCGAACCTGCGTCGCATTGCGGTCACGCCCTTTGCTGACGTGCAGAAATGCGCCGAACAGATCGGAACGGACTACGTCATCTCCTGGCGCCCCAACCCTGCGCTGATGGTCTGCTGCGGCTGGGATGAGGCGCGGGTCCGGCGCGTCATCCGCGAGGGGCTTGCCGCCTGCCGCGGCTTGCATGTGGACATCACGCTCAAGGATGTGCAGACTGTGGAGCGCGAACCCCGGCGGCTTCAGGATTGGGTCCGCATCGTCCGGGAGGAGAGTGGTTCGATATGACTTCGCGTGAAATTGTCACCCGTGCCATCGAGTTCAAGCAGCCACCGCGCCTGCCGTTCTGGCAGCAGGCGGTCGACTTCGCTCCGAATGACGTCTGCGGCTGCTGGGAAATGGACCGCGGCAGGGGCGGCTGGTTCTTCGATCACCCGGTGGTGGACGACTGGGGGTGCGGCTGGGCCAAGACCGAGCAGAAGAACATGGGGCAGGTGGTGCACCATCCTCTGCGCGACTGGTCGGCGCTGGCATCCTACCGGCCGCCGGATCCGCGGGACCCCTCGTATTTCGAGCGTCTGGCCGGGGAGATCGCCCAAGCCGGGGACCGCTACGTCTGTGTCACCAGCCACTTCAACCTGTTCGAACGCGTGCACATGCTGCACGGGTTTGCGGAGACGCTCGCGGATCTTTACGAAGAGCCGGAGAAGGTCGCGAAATTGATCGATCGGGTGCTCGACTGGAAGCTCGCGCATTTCGACGAACTGCACCGGCGGTACGGTGACCGCGTCCATGGCCTTTTCCTGACGGACGACTGGGGCACGCAGGAGGCGCCGATGATCAGCCCCGAAATGTTCCGCGAGGTTTTTCTGCCGCGCTATCGCAGGCTGACGAGCGCCATCCATGCGCACGGCTGGCACGTCATCCTGCACAGCTGCGGGCGGGTCAACGATCTCGTGCCGCTCTTCATCGAGGCCGGCATGAACGTGCTGAACATGCAGCAGCCGCGCTGCTACGGGATCGAGGAACTCGGCCGGCGGTTTGCCGGCAAGGTGGCGTTCCTGACCACCGTTGACATCCAGGCCACGCTGCCGGGGGGAGACCCGGCGGCGATCCGTGCGGAGGCGGAGCTGCTGGTGCGGCACTGGAGCACGCCGGCGGGCGGCTTGATTGTGTTCAACTACGGCGACCGCGAAGCGCTGGGCGTGCCGCCGGGCGCGGATGAAACCATGTTCCGTGCGTTCAACGATTTGAAGGAGTACTGGACTCGATGAAGATCACCACGGGTTTGTTTGATCACATGGTTTTGCAGCGTAACCGTCGCAACCGGAGCGACACGACGGTTACCGGTGAAACCACGGCCACGGGAACCCTTCACGTGCGTGTTACGCCGGGGAGCGGGGGGTGGCGGGCTGTCGGGCGCGTGGCGCGCGGGCAATTCCGCTTCCGGCTGGACGGGGTGCGCAGCGGTGGTCCGTACGTGATTGAGTTGCAGGTGCGGCACGCCGGGAACGTGACGGACCGGCTCCGCGTGCGGGATGTTCTTGTCGGCGACGTCTGGCTGGCCGGCGGCCAGTCCAACATGCAGGGGTGCGGTCGCATTACGGGCGCCGCCGCGCCGCAGGC
>JBAWXQ010000323.1:0-2474 GCA_037144015.1 bacterium | reverse complement strand
AGGTTATGCTGTTTGAACAGGCCAACGCCCCTGTTCCCGGGGTCTCCACGCCGGCAAACTGGTTTCGCGCGGAGGGGATTCCGATTACGCCCTATGACGATGCCGGCAACAAAAATCCGTACCCCATGATGCGGCTCGTGGCGCGCGACGCCGCAAACAAGGTCATCGCCACGAGCGACATCGTGCTGCCGGTGTCCGACGAGATGGATTGCCGCGCCTGCCACGGCGCCAGCACGCAGTCGGCCGCCATGCCGGCTGCCGGCTGGATCACGGACACGAACCAGGTTCGCGAATATCGGCTGAACATCCTGAGCCTGCATGATGAGCGGGAGTTTGCCAGGCATCCGGCGCTGTTTGCGGAGGCGCTTTCCGCCAGGGGGATGAACCCATCCGGCCTGCTCGCCACGGCCGCGGGCGGCAGCCCTATCCTGTGCGCCGCATGCCATGCCTCGGAGGCGCTGGGTGCGCCCAGTTACATCAGCACCAACGGCAGCGGCGCCGTGCCACCCCTTACCGCTTCGATCCATGCGAAGCACGCGCGCGTCATGGACCCGGTGCTGCAGACGACGTTGAACGCCGCGGAAAACCGTGCCGCCTGCTACCGCTGCCATCCCGGCTCCACGACGCGCTGCCTGCGCGGCGCCATGGGCGGCGCGGTGGCGGCGGATGGCTCCCTGGCGATGCAATGCCAGAGCTGCCATGGCAACATGTCGCAGGTCGGCTCGCCCAGCCGCGTCGGCTGGTTCATGGAGCCCAACTGCCAGAGCTGCCACAGCGGCACCGCCACGAGCAACAGCGGCCAGATCCGGTACCTTTCGGTCTTTGACGCCGGCGGCAGCGAGCGTGTGCCGGCTGACACGACCTTTGCCACCACTCCCGATACGCCGGTGGCCGGTCTGTCGCTGTACCGGTTCTCCGTGGGGCACGGCGGACTGCAGTGCTCGGCCTGTCACGGTTCGACGCACGCGGAGTTCCCGGCCTCGCACCGGAACGACAACATCCGCAACATCCAGCTGCAGGGGCATGCCGGCGTTCTGGTCGAGTGCACCTCCTGCCACGTCACCATGCCGGAGACGGTTAACGGCGGACCGCACGGGATGCACCCCGTTGGCCAGAACTGGGTCGAGGTGCACGGGGATGCGGTCGAAAATTCCGGCCTGGCTGCCTGCCAGGCCTGCCATGGACTGGATTACCGGGGAACGGTACTTTCGCGGATGCAGGCGGACCGCACGCTGGAGATCGACGGGGTGGGCGCGCAGTCGTTCTTCCGCGGCGCAACCATCGGCTGCTACGCCTGTCACCAGGGCCCGGACAGCGAAGACATGAACACAGCGACCGCGCCGGCCATCCGGAATGTCGCGGCGCAGACCGCAGTGGATGTTCCCGTGAGCCTGACGCTGCCGGTCACGCTGGGCGCCGGCATCACCGTGCGGGTGATTTCCCAGCCGCAGAACGGCACCGTCGGCATCAGCAATGCCGTGGCCACCTACTTTCCGTTTGAGGGGTTCAGCGGCGTCGACACGTTCACCTTTGCCGCCTACAACGGCGCCAAGAACTCCGCGCTCGCCACCGGAACGGTGACGGTTTCCGGCACTCCGGCCGGGCCGCAGGCGCCAGCCATCACGCAAAACCTGGTCAGCCAGACCGTGCTTGCCGGCAGTACGGTCACCTTCACCGCGGCGGCCAACGGCACCGCGCCGCTGGGCTACCAGTGGTACCGGAACAGCGCCGCGATCAGCGGCGCCACGAGTGCCACGCTGACGCTCGCCGGCGTGACAACCGCGGCTGCCGGCAACTACCAGGTCCGCGTCAGCAACGCCGCCGGGACGGCCTCCAGCGCCACGGCCACGCTGACCGTGCTCAATGCAGCAAAGATCAGCGGCTTGTCGCCGAAGTCGGGCGGTGTCGGCACGGCGGTCACCATCACGGGCAGTTATCTGACCGGCGCCACGGCGGTCACGTTCAACGGCGTGGCTGCGCCGTTTGCCGTCGTGTCTGCCAGCACCATCGTGGCCGGGGTCCCGGCCGGCGCAACGACCGGCAGGATCGCCGTGGCCGCACCGGCCAACACGGCCTTGAGCGCCACCACGTTTGCCGTGGGCAGCACGAAGGTTGTGCCCGGCATCTCCGGCTTTTCGCCTTCAAGCGGGGCTGTTGGAACGGTCATCACTGTGAGCGGCAGCAACCTGGGCGGCGCGGTCGCGGTCAGCGTGGGCGGAGTCAAGGCGGCTTACCGGGTGCTGGCCGCGGGCAAGCTCTCGGTGACGGTGCCGTCCGGAGCCGTGACTGGAAAAATATCTGTCAGTACCGCGGGAGGAACGGGCGCCTCGAAGGGGAACTTCACGGTGCGCTGAGCCGGCGCCTGGCGGAGGCTTCCTCCCAACCATACACAGCGTGATAAGGGAATGCGCACACCGGTAAGTAGGTCGGCCATTCTTGGCCGACCCGGTCGGGCAGGAATGCCCGACTTACTT
>JBAWXQ010000322.1:0-2514 GCA_037144015.1 bacterium | reverse complement strand
AGGTGGTGATGGTGGACGGCAAACTGGTGGTCGAGGGCAAGGACATGCCGGTCCCGCGCCGGGAATTCCCGCTGACCGATGAGGTCAAGGCGGCCGGCAAGCAGGCGGGCAACCGCTACGGGGTGACGATCCGGATCGAGACCGACGCGCTGGTAATGACGGTGCGCTCGGCCGCCACCAATCGGATGGACGTGTCCGTGCCGCTGGGCCCTGCGGTGCGGGAAGCGTTGCTGATCCGGCACATGGCGTTGGTCGCCAAAGACGGCCGGCCCAAGATCACGCCGTTCTTTGACGATGGGCGCAAGCCCGATCCGGACCTGACGCAGCCCGCGCCAGCCAACCGCTGGCGCTTCGCGGGGATGGATCGGCTGGAAACACTCTACAAGGCGGCCTGGCGGTTGAAGAACAAGACGCCCGGTTCGCTGTTGAAGCTCAAGACGGAGATGCTCGCGGCTGTGGACAAAGACGCGGCGACGCAGGCCGGGGCGGTTCGCGCCTATGAAGCGCGGATTGCCGATGTGGCGCGCGACGTGCGCGCCTGCGGCGCCGATCCGCAGACGAAGGGGCTGGCGCTGGGCGATCTGGCCGGCGTGTTCATGACGTTCTCGGCGGGGCGCAGCGAGACGCCCGGGAAGATCAGACTGCAGACGCGTCTGTGCAGTCGGCTTGATGAGGGCGTGACCGGCGCCCTGTCCCTGACTTTGCAGTCCGATGGGAAGAACGCGGTCGTGGCGACGCACCCGATCCGCGCGCTGAACCGCCGGATGCAGACTTTCACCGAAGAGCCGCAGGTGGCGGACGCGTTGCGCCCGCGGGTCTGCAAAGCCACGGCCGACCTGCGCTGGCGGGGCGAAACGATCTCACTGACGCTCACGCAGTAGTTCGCGTGGAGGAGATGAGGTCATGACGTCAAAGGAACGAGTGCTCTCGACGCTTTCATGCGGGGCAGCCGACCGCGTGGCCGTCGACTACGATGCCAACCCGGGGATCGATATCCGGCTCGCCAGCCGCAGTCAGGCATTTCTCTGTGGTCTCTGTCTTCTCTGTGCTCTCGGTGTCCTTGACGTGTTCATTCGTTGGGTTGCGGACTGACGCCCGCATTAGGCTGGGTTTTGGAAAAAACAGGAGGTCTTGCAAGCGCCGCTTATGGCTGATCCAACCTCACCGCCTTCAGGCCGGGGACGAAGCGGCACATCTCTTCGAGCACCGCGCCGCAATGGTCGTAGGCCATGGCGGTATGGTGGATCCACGGCCCCTGCATCAGGGTGCGCTCCCAACGCGGCCAGTCATCGACCTTCATCCAGACGTAGTTGTTCTGCGTATACGGCCCCTCCATCGACGCCCCCTGCCCGATGGCCAGTTTGTACTCGCCGCGGTCGCCGTCAAAGCGGGTGATGGTGATGGGGCCGTCTTTCAGGGGGAAATGGGTCATGCCCGAGACCGGGCTGGGCAGGATCCAGTGGCGGCCGAGCCGGGGCTTACACCCGGGCTTGCACAGGGAATGAGGCGCCCCGCAATGCCAGAGCAACACGCCGTTGTCGTCCTCCGGATGACGGACGGTGACATCGGCCAGAAAAACCGGGTCGCCGCCGGCTGCGCGCGACAGCAACAGCGTGCTGACGGCGCCGTGAATGTCAGACTCCATGGACAAGGGCAGGCTTTCGGATATCAGGCTGTTGGCCAGCAGGCAGTAGGCCCCGAACGCTTCAATCAGCGAATCGAAGTCCTGGATGGCGATCGCATCCAGCCCCTGGTCCGCCGCGATTTTCAGCGCCTGGTCGCGCAGGGCCAGAATGTGTATCAACTGCGTGTCTTCCAGACCTTCGATCGCCATCGTCTGCCGCAGCCCTGCCACCTCGTCGCCATAGGCCTTGGCGCCGGCGGCGGCCCGCTGGCGCACGTCGCGGATGAACAGCACCATGTCGATCGGGAGCACCTCGACACGGAAACGTTCGAGCAGTTCGCTCTCGCTGATGATGGTGGTCCAGAAGAAGTCGATCCGCTGGCCAACGTGGCCGATGCGCATCCCGCGCCGGAGCGCCTGTGCAGCGTGCGCCGTGCGCAGGAAGTTGCGGACGCCGCGCTCCAGTTGCGGGGCGGTGATCCAGCAGTTCTCAAGATAGGAAAACGGCACGCCCAGCTTATGGAGCACCTTGCTGGTGGCGAACATGCCGCACAGGCTGTCGCGCAGCCGCGTGCCGTCCGGTTCGGGAGCCCCGTCGCGCGGGCCCCACAGCAGCAGCGGCACGCCGACATCCCGGCCGATCACCCCGGCCGCACCCTCGGTGCCGAAGTTGCAGTGCGGCATGAAGAGCCCCGTGACCTCGTGCTTGCGGAAATGGGCGGTGGCCGCGGCGACCTGCCCCTGGTTGCGGATCATGCCGTCCTCGATCACGCCCTCCAGATCCACAAAGGGGATGTTCCAGCGGCGCAAGGCGTCCTGAAGCTCTCGCTTCCAGCGCATGGCATCCTCATGGCTGAAGACAAATTTGCCGATCGGGCAAAGGCCCAAGA
>JBAWXQ010000321.1:0-2523 GCA_037144015.1 bacterium | reverse complement strand
CACGCTACACCCACGCATGCCAATGCCATACCGCGAAGAGAGCAAGTCAATGAAAAGGGGATGCGCCCATCGCACCCGTGAACGGGAACCATGCTTGCTATTGGCCGTCAAACATGCGTAGTATGCCAGCCGGTATTTACCTTTTTTAACTACTCAGAATTCAGGTGGCAGGTGTCACGTCCCGACTTCCGTTTGACACTTATTGTTGGATATTCCTGACATAAGGCGGGTTTCAGCCCGCAACCCAATCTTTGTCGCGAGCTTTGTCGCGAGCTTTGTCGACAAAGCTCGCGACAAAGCTCGCGACAAAGATGTAACGCAAATGCATCGCATGTTACACCGGAACGATCGAATCCGAACGACAGAAATGAGTATGTACCTGCGAACCGCAGATTGACGAATGTCCAGTGCCGAATTTTGAAGTCAACGCCGTATCCGCGGAACGATTCCTTCATGCCATTCTGAATTCTGACTCCTGAATACCTGAGTGTTTACCTCTCTTTTCGAACCCGAAGCTGCTGTCTCCCCACACACCATGCCCCTGCTCAGCCTCAACCGTGTCAGCCTCAGTTTCGGCGGCCAGCCCTTGCTGGATGGGGTCGAACTGCACATCACGCGCGGCGACCGCGTCTGCCTGCTGGGCGCCAACGGCACCGGCAAGAGCACCCTGCTGCGCATTCTCGCCGGCGAAACCACGCCCGACTCCGGCAAGGTCTCCCGCGAAGCCGGCCTGCATGTCACCCGCCTCCCCCAGCAGGTCCCCACGCACCTGTGCGGCCGCGTGATCGACATCGTCTGCCCCGATGCCGACGATGACCGCCGCCTCCTCGAGGCCCGCCAGGCGCTCAGCCGGCTCGGGCTCGACCCCGCGGCCGACTTCGAGACGCTCTCCGGCGGCACGCGCCGCCGCGTGCTGCTGGCCCAGGCCATCCTCGGCGAGCCCGACCTCGTGCTCCTCGACGAGCCCACCAACCACCTGGACATCGACTCCATCACCTGGCTGGAAAGCTTCCTGCTCCGGCGCTGCCGCACCTTCCTCTTTGTCACGCATGACCGCTCCTTCCTGCGGCGCCTCGCCTCGCGCGTGGTCGAGCTCGACCGCGGCAAGCTCAGCGACTGGGACTGCGACTACGACACCTTCCTGCGCCGCAAGGAGGAGGCCCTCGCCACCGAGGCCGTGCACTGGGGGCAGCAGGACCGCCTGCTGGCCAAGGAGGAAGCCTGGCGCCGGCAGGGGGTCAAGGCCCGCGCCGTGCGCAACCAGGGGCGGCTGCGCGCCCTCGAGGCCCTGCGCGCCGACCGCTCGCAGCGCCGCGAGCGCAGCGGCCCGGTCCGCATGACCGTGCAGGAAGCCGGCCGCACCGGCAACATTGTGCTCAAGGCCAAAGAGGTCTCGTTCGGCTTCGGCGACCGCCCGCTCATCCGCAACTTCTCCACCCTGATCACCCGCGGCGACAAGGTCGGCATCCTCGGCCCCAACGGCTGCGGCAAAACCACGCTGCTGCGCCTGCTGCTGGAAGCCGAGACCAGCGGCGGCGTCCGGCCAACGGCCGGCGCCATCAGCCACGGCACCAACCTGCAGATCGCCTATTCCGACCAGCTCCGCGCGCAGCTTGACGACAAGGCCACGCTGGCCGACAACATCGCCCCGGGGCGCGAGTACGTCATGCTCGGCACCTGCCGCCGCCACATCATGGGATATCTGCAGGACTTTATGTTCTCCCCGGAGCGCGCCCGCCAGCCCGCCGGCACGCTCTCCGGCGGCGAGCGCAACCGGCTGCTGCTCGCGCGCCTGTTCGCGGAGCCGTCCAACGTGCTCGTGCTGGACGAGCCCACCAACGACCTCGACCTGGACACGCTGGACCTGCTCGAAGAGCAGGTCAGCGCCTACGCCGGAACCGTCCTGCTCGTGAGCCACGACCGCTCGTTCCTCAACGACGTCGTCACCAGCGTGCTGGTGTTCGAGAAGTACAGCCTGGACCGCCCCGGCGAATGGCTCCGGCCCGACGAGGGGTGGTACGTGAATGAATACGTGGGCGGATACGACGACTGGGCCGCACACCGGCAGCAGCCGCCGGAAGCCACGCCGCCCCGCCCGTCCGCCGCCGTCCTGTCCCGCGCCGATCCGCCGCCCGCAACCCCCCGGCGCCGCCTGACCATGAAGGAAAAGTCCGAGCTGGAAACCCTACCCGGACACATCGAGACGCTCGAAACCGAACAGGCACAGTGGCACGCCCACATGGCGGACCCGGCCTTCTTCCGCAAGCCCGGCGCGGAGATCGCCCAGGCACGGGAACGCCTCGCCGCGCTGGAACCCGAGCTCGAGGCTGCCTACCGGCGCTGGGACGAACTCGAAGCCGTCGCCAAAGCCCGCGGGGGCGCAAGTCAGAGTTGACGCCCAAGGCGGGCGTCAGCCCGCAACCCAACGAATGACTACGCCAAGGACACTGAGAGCACAGAGAGAAACAGAGACCACAGAGAAATGCCTGTCCTCGGCCGGCGAGCCGGCCGCCGCAGCATGAA
>JBAWXQ010000320.1:0-2566 GCA_037144015.1 bacterium | reverse complement strand
ACCTACGGCACCAACAGCGAGTTCGGCTTCGACTACCTGCGCGACAACGGCATGGCCGTGGACCCCTCGCAGCTCGTGCAGCGCGGCCACCACTTTGCCATCGTGGACGAGGTGGACAGCATCCTGATCGACGAGGCGCGCACGCCGCTGATCATCTCCGGCCCGGCGGCCAACTCCTCCAACCAGTACATGGACCTCAAGCCGCGCGTCGAGCGGCTGGTGCGCCTGCAGCAGGAGCTGTGCAACCGCTTTGTCTCCGAGGCCAGGGCCTGCATCGCGGCCAAGGACGACCCGGGCGCCATGTGGAAGCTCTACCAGGTCTACCACGGCATGCCCAAGCACAAGCAGTTCCAGCACCTGCTGGAGGACATGGCCGTGCGGCGCCTGCACGAGCAGGTCGAGAGCATGATGCTTACGGAAATGCGCAAGCAGGAGTCGCGCGACCTGCGCGAAGAGCTCTACTTCACCATCGACGAGCGCAACCGCGAAGCCTCCCTGACCGACAAGGGGTGCTCGGCGCTCAACCCCGACGACCCCGAGATGTTCGTCCTGCCGGACCTGGTTTCCGCCATGTCGGCCGTGGACGGCGACCACGCCCTGAGCGTCCAGGAGCGCAACAAGAAGCGCCAGGACATCCAGGCCGCGTTCATGGACCGCAGCCAGCGCGTGCAGAACGTGGACCAGCTCATCAAGGCCTACTGCCTCTACGAGAACGATGTCGAGTACGTGGTGCAGGACAACCGCGTGCTGATCGTGGACGAGTTTACCGGGCGCATCCTCCCCGGCCGCCGCTGGAGCGACGGCCTGCACCAGGCGGTCGAGGCCAAGGAGGGCGTGGAGATCGAGAAGGAGACCCAGACCCTCGCCACGATCACCATCCAGAACTACTTCCGCCTCTACAAGAAGCTCGCCGGCATGACCGGCACGGCCGAGACCGAGGCCTCGGAGTTCCACGAGATCTACAAGCTCGACGTGGTGGCCATCCCCACCAACCGCCCGGTCCGGCGCGTGGACACCAACGACCTCATCTACAAGACCCAGCGCGAGAAGTTCAAGGCCGTCATCGAAGAGGTGACCGACTGCCACAAGAAGGGGCAGCCCGTGCTCCTCGGCACGGTCTCGGTGGACACCTCCGAGCTGCTCAGCCGCATGCTGCGGCGCGCGAACATCCCTCACAATGTGCTCAACGCCAAGAACCACGCCCGCGAGGCCGAGATCGTCTCCCAGGCCGGCCAGCCCGGCCTGGTCACCATCGCCACCAACATGGCCGGCCGCGGCACGGACATCAAGCTCGGCGCCGGCGTGGTGTGGCTCGACGAGAAGACCGTCAAATCCCAGGTCCGCCTGGACGAGGCCGCAGAGAAGGGGAAGACCCTGCGCCAACTGCTGCTCGAAAAGCCCTGCGGCCTGCACGTGATCGGCTCCGAGCGCCACGAGTCACGCCGCATCGACCGCCAGCTGCGCGGCCGCTGCGCGCGCCAGGGCGACCCCGGCTCCTCGAGGTTTTACATTTCGCTCGAGGACGAGCTCATGCGCCTGTTCGGCTCGGAGAAGATCTCGGGGATCATGACGCGCCTCGGCATGCAGGAGGGCGAGGCGCTGGAGCACCGCTGGCTCAACCGCTCCGTGGAGACGGCCCAGCGCCGCGTCGAGCAGCAGAACTTCTCGATCCGCAAGCGCACGCTCGAGTACGACGACGTGATGAACAAGCAGCGCGAGGTGATCTACTCCTTCCGGCAGGAGATTGTCCGCTCGACCATTGCCCACGAGAAGATCCTGGACATCATTAGCGACCTGATCCAGACGCAGTGCGAGCGCTTTCTCGGCAACCCCAAGGACCGGCAGGAGGACGCCCTGGCCGAGTGGGTGGTGATGTCGTTCCCCGTGGCGCTGCCGCCCCGCGATCTTCAGTCCATCGAGGCCGGCGCCGCCGCCGAGATGCTGTTTCAGCGCGTGCAGGAAGCCTACGAGGTGAAGTGCTCGATGGAGGACCCCGCCATGCTCCCCATGCTGGAGCGCCACGTGGTCCTGACCAGCATCGACACGCAGTGGCAGGAGTTCCTTCGCGCCATGGACGATTTGCGACACGGCGTCGGGCTGCGCGCCTACGGCCAGCGCGATCCGCTCGTGGAGTACAAGCGCGAGGCGTTCCAGATGTTCGAGGAGCTGATGGCCAACATCAAGCTCGACATTGCCCAGAACGCCTTCCGCGCCACGACTTCGGTCAACACGCTGCAGCGCATGCTGGCCAATGCCGCCCGCCGGCCGCAGCGACTGATCCACGAGGACGTGCATGTCCTCGGCGGGCACGGCCAGCTGATGTCGCCGTCCGGGGCGCAGCCGGAGGTCTCATCCGCCGCGGCCGCCGGCTTCGATCGCGCCGTGCAGGAGGCGCTGCCGCCGGCCGAGCCCGTGCGCCGCGACCTCCCCAAGGTCGGCCGCAACGATTCCTGCCCCTGCGGCAGCGGGAAGAAGTACAAGAAGTGCTGCGGCCACTAGCAGCCTGTCGGACCTAGCAGCTTGTCGGATTTAGCGCTGTACCTTCACAAACGTTGTGCCGACCAAG
>JBAWXQ010000319.1:0-2587 GCA_037144015.1 bacterium | reverse complement strand
CACCGGCGGCTGGAAGCCGCCGCTCCTTCAGCCCACAGCGCGTAGCGTCAACTCGGAGAGTTGTGTGGCGCAGCAGCCGCCACACGACTCGGGTTGAACAAGCCCGGAAGTGACCTGCGAAGCTGCGCCGCGCCTTATGCGCTTTGTATTGGCGCGGGAGGTGTCGCGGCAACCGTCGGCCGGCGCGCCTGGCGGAACCCCGCGGCACTTTTTCGCTCCTCGGCGACGGAAACTGAGCGCCAATCGGGATCGCAAGAGCAGCCGGACGACCGTGGCATCACGTTTCTCGTGACATCGACATGGCTCCGCCTGGCGCGCCCGGGGGAGCGGACGCAGGGCGAGGGAGGAAACTCGTGGTTGGGGCCGTTCATCGTTCGCAGGCGGGCGGGCTGCGAGGAATCTTGCCCACGCAGACCAGCGTGAAGGTGCCGCAGTGCGGACACCGCAGGTGCCACGGCTCCGGCGCGTCGACCATGGGACGCAATAAGATGACGACTGCCAGCAGGGTCTCGACGATTAGCCGACGTTTTTTCGCCGCCGGATGCATCCAGCCGAAATACCGGACGCGATGTTGGCCCGGCGGCGGCACATGTTGCAGATACCGGCGCATGAACTCATCGGCCGGGAGCGTGAGTTCCCCGGGCAGTTGCGTGGCCGAATCGGTGTAACGGAACGTCACGCTCTCGGCGGTGGCCGCGATGATGCGCTCGTCGCTGATGGCGGTGCGGCTGACGTAACGGGCGAGATACTTGACGACGTTTTCGCCCGTGCCGGCCGGTTGCCAGTGCACCCACCAGCCGTCGCGCCAACAGGCGTCCGGCACCTGCGCGTGCAGCTCGGGGGCAGCGTGGCGCAATGCCGCCTCCATCCCTTGGCGCAACGCCGCCTCGACCGCCTTGCTCGGCAGCAGCCAGTCCGGCCTTCGCGCGACGCGCCACGCCTTGCGGTCGCCCGTGAGGCCACCGCCAGGGATAATGAAGTGCAGGTGCGGATGGTGCTGCAGCTGGCGTCCCGAGCTGTGGTAAACCCCGAGGAAACCCAGTTCAGCGCCGAGATGCCGCGGCACGGCCGCAACGGTTTGCAGCGCCCGCGCCGCCTCGGTGAAGAACAGATCGAGCAGGAGTTCCGGCCGGGCGGTGAAAATCGGCCGCAGGGGCGCCGGCACGGTGAACGTCACGAGGAAATACGGCACTGGCAGGAGCCGTTCGGTCTGCCGTGCGGTCCACGCCGCGGTGCGCGCGCCACCGCAGCGCGGACACGCACGGTGGTGGCAACTATGATACGCGTAGACCAGCTTCGTGCAGTTTGAACAGCGGCAGACGTGCCCGCCCAGTTCGGGCGTGCGACAGCGCAGGATCGCGTGCAAGGCGCGGCGGGCGGCCGGCGTGATCGGACGCGTACCGTCCAGCCACGCCGGCGCCTGCTGCACTAGCCAGTCGGCGAGTACAGACATCGCGGCGCCTCAGTCCGCGGGACAGGGCGGCGGTTGCAGCTGAGCGAGGGCCGCGTGGGTGCTGGCTTCATTGACGGCCGTCAGGTGCAGGTAAATCGCCGTCGTCTCCAGCGAGGCATGGCCGAGGTAGGCCGAGATGAGCCGGAGGTTGACGCCTGCCTCCAGCAGGTGCGTCGCGTAGCTGTGCCGCAGGGTGTGCACGCAGGTGCCTTTGGGCAGTCGCGCACTGGCGACCGCCAGCTGCATGCACTGCTGGATCGAACTCACGCCCATCGGTCCCGCCGTCGCCGCGAGCGTGGTGCGCGCCGCGACGTCCGCCTTGCCCCGCCATCCGAGCCCCGCGCCCGGGAACACCCACTTCGGGTGCCGGTGGGTCAGCCACCACGCCCGTAACTCGAGGTAGGCCCACATGGGCAACGGCACGTAGCGGTCCTTGTTGCCTTTGGCTTCCCGGATGTGCAACCGCGGTCCCGCTTTCTTGATGTCGGTGACCTCCAAGCCAACCGCTTCCGAGATCCGCAAGCCGCAAGCGTAGATCAGCCGCAGCACCATCTGAAACCGCACCAGGCGCACGGCGGCGAACAGTCGCGCCACCTCCTCACGCGTCAGCACCGCCGGCAGGGTCTGCACCGAGGGCGAGCGGATCAGGTCGAACAGTTTCCAGTCGCGCCCGAGGAGCCGGTTGTAGTAGTGGCGCAGCGCTGCCGCCGCCAACCGCATCGACGAGGGCGAATAATGGTGCGCGGCTTTCAGGTGCAGCACGTGGGCGCGCACTTCCGCCTCGGTCAGATCGCACGGGTCGCGACCGACGCGCGTCGTGAGTTGCCGCAGCGTTCGCAGATACAACGCCTGCGTGTGCGAGGCGAGGCTCCACAGCTTGAGCAGTTCCGCAAAGCGGACCAGCGATTCGGGATCGGGGGCAAACACGGCCTTGGCCGCGCCGCCCGGATGGGGGGATTTAGGTGAGGACATCCCCACCAGCCTCACACCGCCTCACCCGTTCGCCCACCGTTCCTTCGTCCTCATGCGTCACGTCCGCCGCACCGCTTCCGCACCCCTGCGCCGCGCAGCGGCTTCGTTCAACTCTGAGATGCACCCTCCGCCAGGGTCAGACCTGCCCCTTTCGGATAAGCC
>JBAWXQ010000318.1:0-2618 GCA_037144015.1 bacterium | reverse complement strand
AGGAGACTGTCGGCAGAAGGCCATGGATCGAGCCGCGGTCTACGTCCGACAGTCTCCTGGCCGCTTCCCGCCGATCGCTGACATCTTCGCCCGTATGTGCACCACCACCTCCACCTCCATCCTGCTTGTTGCCGTCAACGCCCGTTACGGCCATTGCGCGTTTGCCGCGCGTTCACTGCTGGCTAACCTCGGTGCGTTGCGCAGGCAGGCTGCCATTCTCGAGACCGATCTGGACGCGCAGCCGTTTCAGTTGGCCGCGGAGGTCGTCGCCCGCCGGCCGCGGGTGGCCGGCTTTTCGGTTTATCTCTGGAATGTCCGGATTGTGCGCGAAACGCTGGCCATCCTGCGCCGGGTGGCGCCCCGGGTGCGCGTTGTGCTGGGCGGTCCGGAGATTGTGGACGGTTGCGCTGCCGGCTGGCGCGGTTTGGCGGATGACCTGGTGGTCGGGGAAGGGGAGACGGCGTTTCGCAGGATTTGCGAAGAAGTCCCGGGATCCGGGACTTCGCAGCAGCCGGGGAAAAACGGGGGTGAGGAACCGCGCGTGGTTCTGGCCTGCCCCGAGCCCGTCTCCGGCCTTGCGCTCCCGTACGACCTGTATACGGACACGGACATCGCCCACCGCACGATCTTTGTTGAAGCCTCGCGCGGCTGTCCGTTCGTCTGCGCCTACTGCACCTCCTGCGGCACCGGGCTGCGGCAGATTTCACTCGAGCATCTGCTGCCTGCGATCGACCGCCTGCTGGAGCGCGGCGTGCGCGCCTTCCGCTTTCTGGATCGCAGCCTCAATGCCAGCGAGCCGCCCGCCTGCGGCCTGCTCGATTTTTTTCTGGCGCGCCACCCCGGCCGGCTGCAGTTGCACTTCGAGATCATGCCCTGCCGGCTGACAGAGCCCCTGCGGCAGCGGCTGGCCGCCTTTCCCCCGGGCGTGCTGCACCTGGAGGTCGGCGTGCAGACGCTGAATGAATCCGTGGCGCGCAACATTGGCCGTCGTGTTCCCAATGGCACGGTGCTCGAAACACTGGATTTTTTGTCGCGCGCGACGCGCGCGACGGTGCATGCGGACCTGATCTTCGGCCTGCCGGGCGAGGACGCGGCCTCCTTTGCCGCCGGGTTCGACCGGCTGGTGCGCGCGTTCGACTTTCCCGAGCTGCAGGTGAACCTGCTCAAGCGGCTCCCCGGCACGCCGCTGGCCAATGAGCCGCGCTTTGCCGGGCTGGTCTTCAACCCGCATCCGCCGTACGAACTGCTGGCCGGCGATGCGCTCGACTTTGCCGCCATCTGCCGCCTGCAGCAGTTCGCGCGCTGCTGGGAGCTGGTCCACAACCGCGGCCGCTTTTCGCGCGCGGCCGCGCTCCTGTGGCAGGCGGGAGGCGCTTCGCCGCACCAGCGCTACCAGGCGCTGGCCGCGCGCATCCACGCCGCCGAGGGGCGCCTGCACGCGCTCGGCATGGAGCGCCTGGGCGGGCATGTGGCGCAGTTTCTGCAGGAAGATTGTGGTCTTCCGGCAGCCGAGGCGCAGGCAGCCGTGGCTGCCGATGTTGCCGGGTAGAGACGGCACGCCGCGCCGTCCGCCGGCGGCCAATAACCTCAGACTTCCTGTTATGTTGAGATCAACATAACAGGAAGTCTGAACTTGAATCGGATTTTCTGTTCTGAAATGGATGACGGCAAAGAGGATTCGATGGGCTTCTGGCCTTCAGAATCGTGGCGGCTCTTCTTGGCCGCCATCAGGATTACGGCGGATCGAAAGTTCGGATCTCGTTTTGTAATGTTTTGTGGGGGGTTGCAGTCTCACACGTTCGAACGTGTGAGACTGCCGGATGGTTCTTTTTGACGGTGTCTCGTCACGCGGTGACGCTGCAAAAAACCGTTGCGCGCGAGAAGGACGTCTTGTCAAACATGCGCGGGTGCACGGCGCGGCCGCGGCACATCTGTCGCTGGCGCGCGTTTGTGCTGCGCACCCGGTGCGGTGGCGCCAGGTGCGGGGATTTTTCCGGTGCAGACGAGATCTTGTAGCTCTTGCAGAAGGAGTCCGTCTGGCTGCCGCAGCTGCCAGACATCGCCGGGTGTCTCTTCGGCCAGCCCGCGGCGCATGAGTTTTCCGAGATGCCGGTACAAGGCGGGCTTGGAGATGCCGCAGCGCACGGAAAGATCGGCCGCTTTTGCCGGACCGGAGGCGAGCGCCTGCACGATCAAAATGCGGCGAACATGTGTGAACGCCGTGGCGGCTTGGATCATCTGTTTTGCCGGGTCCTGCCGCTGGAAGGCCCGGTGCAATGCGTCCAGCACGCGGGCGGCGTGTTCCACCGACACATCCGCGCGGGCATCGTAGTGCACGAAGGTCCCGTCGCGCCTGGCACGCAGCAGTCCGCGCGCCTGTAATGCGCGCAGGGCCAGGGTTGTGCCGCATCGCGGCAACCGGCAGGCGCGCGCCGTTTCGGATACGCACGCCTCCCCCGCTTCGCAAATGTGCTGCAGGACGCGCAGGCGTCTGGCATTGGCCACCACACGGCAGGTTCGCCAAAGAGTTGGCCGAAGGACGTTCATTTCCTGAGTCTCACACGTTCGAACGTGTGAGACAAGCGGAAAGCAACGCCGACAGGCTCCTTGTTCAGCAA
>JBAWXQ010000317.1:0-2620 GCA_037144015.1 bacterium | reverse complement strand
GTGAGCATGCTGCTGCTGGAGGAGCACCCGCAGGCGCACGATCACGGCCCTGCTCATGATCGGCCGCACGCTCATGCCCACAGCAATCTCAACCTGCGCGCCGCCTACCTGCACGTGGTGGCCGATGCCCTGACCTCGGTGCTGGCCATCGCCGCCCTCCTCGGCGGCAAGTATTTGCACTGGAACTGGCTCGATCCCGCCATGGGGATCGTCGGCGCCTTCCTGATCCTGCGCTGGACCTGCCAGTTGCTCTCCCAGACCAGCGCCATCCTCCTGGACCGCGAAGCGGACGACAACACCAGCCGCGCCGTGCGTGCCGCCATCGAAAGCGACGGCGACAGCCGTATCAGCGACCTGCACGTCTGGCGCGTGGGCCAGGGCCGGTTTGCCTGCATCATCTCCGTGGTTGCCGCACATCCGGCCACGCTGGCCGACTACAAGCAGCGGCTGCACATGCTAAACCAGGTTGTTCACGCTACGGTCGAGATTCTTCCGTGCCGGGAGGGTCACGCTTCCGCGTGACCGCGGCCGCTTGCTGTCCGCAGCAGGTCGGATTTGTGATGCCGCACAATTTCCCCCTGGAACATGTAGATCAGGTCCTCGGCAATGTTCGAGGCGTGGTCGCCAACCCGCTCGAGCTCACGCGACACGCCCAGCAGCAGCAGCAGCGCCTCCGGCGACGGATCGCCGGATCGGATGCGCCCCACCACGGTCGCGATCATGGCGCGGTTCATGTTGTCCACCTCGTCATCGCTGGCCACCACTTCCGCCGCCTGGCGGCTGTCGTGATCCATGAATGCCTGAAACACCTTGCGCAGCATGCCGATGGCCAGCACGCCCATCCGGTCGAGCGGCAGCCCGATGCCGGGCGACGGCGCGGCGGCCAGCAGGCGCGCGCGCTCGGCGATATTCACGGCCAGGTCGCCGATACGCTCCAGATCGTTGTTCACCTTGAGCGCGGCGATCAGGAAGCGCAGGTCGGATGCGACCGGCTGGTGCAGCGCCAGGAGCTTGAGGCACTCCTCCTCGATCTCCACCTCGCGCCGGTCAATCTCCTCGTCGCCGCAGATGACGCTCTCCGCCAGCGCCACATCGCGGATGGCAACCGCCTGCAAGGCCTTTCGCAGGCGGTCCTCGATGTCGATCGATAGGCGCAGAACCCGCTCTTTGAGGTGCTCGATTTCGTGCAAAAAAATAATGGCCATGTGCTTTCTCCCGATGTTCCGTTGCGTGCCAGCGCGCCCCCTTGTCACCAATCAGCCAAACCGCCCCGTGATGTAGGCCTCGGTCTGCTTTTGCGCCGGGTTGGTGAAGATCTGCCCGGTGGCGCCGTATTCAATCAGCAGCCCCTCGTAGAAAAATGCGGTGCGGTCTGACACGCGCGCGGCCTGCTGCATGTTGTGCGTGACGATGACAATCGTGTAGCGCCCCCGCAGCTCGCCGATCAGGTCCTCGATGCGCGCCGTGGCCTTGGGGTCCAGCGCCGAGGTCGGCTCGTCCATCAGCAGAATCTCAGGCTGAACGGCCAGGGCCCGCGCGATGCAGAGCCGCTGCTGCTGGCCGCCGGAGAGCCCGAGCGCGTTTTTCCCCAGCCGGTCCCTGACCTCGTCCCAGAGGCCGGCGCGGCGCAGGCTGGCCTCCACGATGACCTCCAGCTCGTCGCGCGCGTGCGCCTGGTGCAGCCGCGGGCCGTACGCGACGTTGTCGAAGATCGACTTGGGGAACGGGTTGGGCTTCTGAAACACCATGCCCACGTTGCGGCGCAGCACGGCCACATCAATCCCGGGCCCGTAGACGTTCTCGCTGCCAAAGACCAGCTCGCCGGAAACATGGCAGGATGGAATCAGGTCGTTCATGCGGTTGATGGCCCGCAGGAACGTGCTCTTGCCGCAGCCGCTGGGTCCGATGATGGCCGTGACCTGGCCGGCCGGGATGCCAAGCGAGACCTTTCGCACCGCCTCGTGTGCGCCGTAAAAAACGGAGAAATCCCTTGCCACCACAAGGTCCGCCCTGGCGTCCGGCGCCCCGCGTTCCGGCCGGTCCGGCGTGGTTTTTTCAATCATGCTCGTGATCTCCTCTGAAATGAATTTCGCGGCAAGCGAAATTCACCCTTTCATGCGCCGGGTCATCCGGGCGCGCAGCAAAATGGCCGTCAGGTTCAGCAGCAGCACCACCATCACCAGCGTGAGCACCATGCCATACTGCACGTGCCGCACCGCCTCCACCGCCTCATGCTCAGTGCATAGGTTGTAGATGTTCCAGGGCAGCGCCGGCGTGCTCTGCGAAAATACCTGTGACAGCGCCGGCGCGGCGCCAAAGCTCACGGCCGCCGTGAAGATGATCGGCGCGGTTTCGCCGGCCGCCCGCCCCATGCTGATGACAATGCCGGTCAGGATGCCCGGCAGGGCCGCCGGCAGGATGACCGTTAGGATCGTGTGCCAGCGTCCGGCACCGAGCGCCATGGCTGCCTCCTTGTACGTGTTCGGTACGGCGCGGATGGCCTCCTCCGAGGCCCGGATGATCGTGGGCAGGATCAGCAGCGCCAGCGTCAGCGAGCCTGCAATCACGCTCTTGCCGTGCGAGACATGCAGCGTGTTGATGAAGAACGCCAGCCCGAACA
>JBAWXQ010000316.1:0-2651 GCA_037144015.1 bacterium | reverse complement strand
AGGCCGATGACCAGCGACACGAGGATGGCGAGGATCATCATCACGATCAGCAGCTCGAACAGCGTGAGCCCCCTCCGGCGGCTGCCGCCGCCGGAGGTTTGGCGTGCGCGACCCGGTTCGCGCGTTGTGCGGGCGGGGCTGGCCACGCCCGGGGAATGGATGCGCGACCGGGAATGGCAGGGGGGCCGCATGCACGCCGCGGCAAGCCGCGGCGGAGAAAAGCGGCGGCAAGCCGCCGCAGTCCAAACCTGCCCGACATGTCGCAGGCTCATACATATCTCGCTTGCCGGCATTAACCCCTCACACAAGATTTTCCGGAACGGAAAATCTATTCCATCCTTCCGGCCACGCGCATGACCTCGTCCACGGAGGTGCGCCCTTCGATCACGCGCAGCCAGCCATCCTGCCGCAGTGTGATCATGCCCTCTTTGAGCGCCAGGTCTTTGATGATGTTGGCGGGGTCGCGCGCCACGACCAGGGCGCGCAGGGGGTCGGTCATGACCATCACCTCGGTGATGGCGGTGCGCCCGCGGTAGCCGGTGAAGCTGCAGTTCGGGCAGCCGTGGCCGAGGAAGAACGTGGCCTTGTCGACGAGGTCCGGGTAGGCGGCGGCCATTTCGCGGATGAGCGGCGTGGGCGGGTGGAACGGGTCGCGGCAGTGCGGGCAGACGCGGCGCAGCAGGCGCTGGGCGATGATTCCCTCCACGCAGGAGGCGATCAGGTACGGCTCGACGCCCATGTCGGTGAGGCGCGGAATGGCGCTGGGCGCGTCGTTGGTGTGCAGCGTGCTGAGCACCAGGTGGCCGGTGAGCGAGGAGCGCACCGCGATGTCGGCGGTCTCGGAGTCGCGGATTTCGCCGATCAGGATCACGTCCGGGTCATGGCGCAGGATGGAGCGCAGCGCGGCGGCGAAGGTCAGGTCGATCTTGGAATGCACCTGGATCTGGTTGATGCCGAACATCTGGTATTCGACCGGGTCCTCGACCGTGATGATCTTGACGCCGGACTTGTTCAGGCGGGCGAGGATGGCGTAGAGCGTGGTGGTTTTGCCGCTGCCGGTGGGGCCGGTCAGGAGCATGACGCCGTGCGGCAGCTCGGTGAGCTTCTCGATCTTGGGCAGCTGGTTGGAGGAGATGCCGAGCGCATCCAGCTCCACCGAGGTGGAGCCGCGGTTGAGGATGCGCAGGCAGCAGGTTTCGCCGTGGGTGGTGGGGAGCACGGAGATGCGCAGGTCGAAGTCATGGTCATTGCACCGCACCTTGATGCGGCCGTCATGGGGCTTGCGGCGCTCGGAGATGTCGAGGTTGGCCATGATCTTCACGGCTGAGCTGACCGACCGCCGCACGCGCTCCACGCCCTTGGGAAGCGGGATTCCCTGCAGGATGCCGTCGATGCGGTAGCGCAGGCGCAGCGTGTTCTCAAACGGCTCGATGTGGATGTCCGTGGCATCCATGCGGATGGCCTCGGCAATGACCATGTTGATGAACCGGACCATGCCGGTTTCCTGGGTCCGCGTGGCGATGTCGTGTGCCGCGGCGTCCTCTTCGCGCTCCTCCGTCTCGGTGATGAGCTGGTCGATCGTCTCGGCGCCCAGGCCGTAGAAGTGGGTGAGCGACATGCGGACGTCGGACTCGGTGCAGAGGACCCATTCCAGCGGCGCGTCGAACACCATGCGCAGGCCGTCGACCGTCGTGAGGTTGGGCACGCGCCAGGTGGCCAGCGTGAGGATGCCGTCCTTGTCGGCCAGCGGCATGACGCCGTGGCGCAGCGCCACCTTGGACGTGACGCGGTCTGCGGCGGCCTGCTCGATGCGGAAGTCGCCGATGTCGTGGAACGGAATGCCGCTGAGCGCGGACATCTCGGTCAGGAACGTCTTTTCGTCCACCAGCTTTTCGTTCAGGATGAGCTGGTCGAGCGGCACGCCGGTGAGCGCGGCGCGGTTCTGCGCCTCGCCCAGCTGCGTTTCCGTGATCAGCCCGCGGCGGAGCAGGCGGTCCGCAAGCTCCAGCACCAGCTCGTCGCTGTGGAAGCGGATGGTCTGCGTGGAGGCAGACGCGGACGTTGTGGCTGAGGCGTTCATGGGTGGCTGGTGGCTGGTGGAAGGTGGAGGGTGAAGGAGTCGCCGATCTTGAGTTCCACGGTCTGGCCGTCGGGCTTCTGCACCTGGGCGGAGCGGATGCTGGCGGCAACGAGGGTGGCATCGCGGAGCTTGCTGCCGGCGGTGAAGAATCGTGACGAGTTGTCCGTCGAGTCATGGAACAGCGCGGCCGGCGTGCCGTCCGGGCGCTGGAAGTAGCCTCGGAAGGTGAGGGTCGGGGTGACGGGGCCGCTGCTGGCGGTGTCCGGCCGCAGACCGGCGAACAGGTTGGTCTTGGAGGACCAGCGGATGCGCGTCGTGCCGGTGGTGCCGCCCGTGATCACGACCGGGTTGGTGCGGAGCAGCATGTGCTCGATGCCCGGCCGGAAGGGGTTAACCGGCACGACCAGGGCGTCGGCTGCCATCTGGTTGGAGACGAGGCCCAGCACGCCGATCTCGCGGCAGGTCGTGGCTGCGGCCGCGCCGGCAGCCGGGTGCGGCTGTGCCGGTGCGGCGGCACGGTGGAAGTAGAGCCAGGCGACGATGGCCACGACCGCGGCAAAGAGGGCCACGG
>JBAWXQ010000315.1:0-2670 GCA_037144015.1 bacterium | reverse complement strand
TGAGACTGAGCATTCTTTTTGATGGGTTTTCTTGTCTATTTGATCAAATAGACTGAGGGTTGGAGGTTGAACCCCCTCAGGAAGCTTGACTGCAAGCCCCCTTCGGAGGAGTCTCCAATCTACCAAAACAGGAGACCCTCACAGTGTGCCAGATCATTCTTCAGTCCGCCGAGTTTTTTGCATTCCTCCTTCTCATCGACATTGACCTCGCCGCCGTGGCGAAGGCCCAAGGCTGCCACGATTGCCAGGGCCGTTTGCACCAGGCGCATTATCCGCGCAAGCCACGCGGCGCGAAGTGCGCCCTTGGCGATGAATTCCGGCGGCGTTTTTCCTTTTGTTGCGCGGTCTGCCGCCATCGCACCACGCCGGTTTCGGTGCGCTTCCTCGGACGGCGCGTCTATTTGGGCGTCGTCGTGGCGTTGGCATCGGCCATGGCCGCCGGGCTTTCCGGCCCGCGCACCGGCAAGCTGGTCGCAGGGCTGGGCGTGCCCCTCCTGACGTTGCGGCGCTGGCGGCAGTGGTGGCTCGACGACTTTGTGCGGACGCCGCTGTGGCGGGGCAAACGGGCGTTGTTCATGCCGCCGGTCGACGAATGCCGTTTGCCGGCGTGCCTGTTGCCGTGCTTTTCCGCTGCCGACGAGGCCGGGCGATGGGTGCTGCTGTTGCGCTTCCTCGCCCCCCTGTCCAGCGTGACGGCGGGCAAGGACTGCGAGGGCCGGTGACATTACGCAGAGGATGTCGCTAGCGCCCGTTTCCCGCCCCCGGTAAGCTCGTCCCCTGTCGGCGGCGAATGGTTCGCCGCCCATCAGGAGGACCCCTTGAGCAAAAACACCGACCCGCCACTCCGCGACCGTTGGGCGCGCTTGCGCTTTTCGATCATCGGCCACTTGCTGGCCGCCCCGCCCGGGGCGGGCGAGTTGCACCGCGAACTCGCCGCACTGGCCGCCAAACCCTGGCGGCACCCCGCCACCGGGTTGCCGGTGCGCTTTGGCTTTTCCACCTTGGAGCGCTGGTTCTACGCCGTCCGCGCACACGCCGACCCGGTCGCCGTGCTGCGCAACCGCCCGCGCGCCGACGCCGGGCGCACCCGCACCCTGTCGCCTGAGGCGGTCGAGGCCATCGCGCGTCAATACCAGGCCCACCCGCAATGGTCGTTCCAGTTGCACCACGACAACCTGGCCGTGGCCCTGGGCGGCGGCCTGCCGTCCTATTCCACCGTCCGCCGCCACATGAGGCAACGCGGCCTGCTGCGCAAGCCGCGCCCGCCGCGCGGCACCGACGGCGCGATGGCCGCGCAGGCGCGCCGCGAGCAGTTCGAGGTGCGCAGCTTCGAGGTCGCCCACGTCAACGCCCTCTGGCACCTCGATTTCCACCACGGCTCGCGCAAGGTGCTGGGCCGCGACGGGCGCTGGCTGAAGCCGGTGCTGCTCGGCGTCCTCGACGACCATTCCCGCCTCGCCTGCCATGCCCAGTGGTATCTCGACGAGACCGCCGAAACCCTGGCGCACGGCTTCTGCCAGGCCCTGCAGAAACGCGGCCTGCCGCGCGCCCTGATGACGGACAACGGCTCCGCCATGCTGTCCGGCGAATTCACCGGGGGGCTGTCCCGCCTCGGCATCCTGCACGAGACCACCTTGCCCTACAGCCCTTACCAGAACGCCAAGCAGGAGGTGTTCTGGGCGCGCGTCGAGGGCCGCCTGATGGCGATGCTCGACGGCGAGGCGGAACTGACGCTGGACCTGCTCAACGCCGCCACCCAGGCCTGGGCCGAACAGGAGTACCACCGCGCCAAGCATTCCGAGACCGGCTGCACACCGCTTGACCGCTTCATCAACGGCCCCCAGGCCGGGCGCGAATGCCCCGGCAGCGAGGCCCTGCGGCAGGCTTTCCGCGTCGAGGCCACGCGTTCCCAGCGCCGCAGCGACGGCACCCTGGGCCTGGACGGGACCCGTTTTGAAATCCCCTCCCGCTACCGGACCCTGCTGCGGCCCACGGTGCGCTATGCCCGCTGGGACCTGGGGCATGTCGACCTGGTCGACGCCCACACCGGCGCCATCCTCTGCCCGCTGTACCCGCTCGACAAGGCGGCCAACGCGGACGGCCAGCGCCGCCGCCTCGCCGTCCCCGATGCCTCGCCCACGCCGCCCGCCACCGGCATGGCACCCCTGCTGCGCCAGTTGATCGACGCGCAGGAGGCCACCGGCCTGCCGCCCGCTTATTTGCCCAAGGAACCCTCATGAACCGCACCCTGTTGGCCTTGTATGGCCTGAAGTGGAACCCCTTCTCCCCCGAACTCCCCGTCGAGGCGCTCTTCATCACGCCCAGGCTGGAGGACTTCTGCTGGCGCGTCGAGCATGCCCTGGTGCGCGAGGGCGGCTTCGCCCTCGTCCACGGCGAACCCGGCACCGGCAAAAGCGTCGCCCTGCGCGTGCTCGCCGACCGCCTGGCCCGGCGCGACGACCTGGCCGTCGGCGTGATCAGCCACCCGCAGAGCAGCCTGTCCGACTTCTACCGCGAACTGGGCGACGTCTTCGCCGTCGGCATCCGCCCCAACAACCGATGGGCCAGCTTCAAAACCCTCCGCGAGCGCTGGCTCGCCCATCTGGAAACGGCACGCCTGCGCCCCGTGCTGCTGGTCGACGAGGCGCAGGAAATGAGCACCGCCACCCT
>JBAWXQ010000314.1:0-2691 GCA_037144015.1 bacterium | reverse complement strand
TTCCGCATTCTCTCCTCGTACACCGTAATCGTCGCCGTAGTCGTCAACCGATCACTGCTCACCGGTCACCGATCACCGTAAGTTCACCGGTGGCCCGGGCGCTCCGCGCACGGGCAGGTTCCGGTCTGGCACACCGCCTGCACTTGCCCGTGCGCGGAGCGCCCGGGCCACCTGCACCTGCAGCCAGCCATCTGGCACAACGGTCCTTCAATCGGTGGACGATAGCGGGCGACGATAGCGGTGGACGAGGAGAGGATGCAATACAATCGCCTTCTGCGATCGTCGCCGTCATCGTCCACCGGCTGGCGGTTTCGCTGAGTCGTAACAAAGCCTGTTACGTTTTCGCAACCCGCGGGCAGCGGGTGGCTCAACTAGGAACCTGTCGGCAGAAGGTGCCGGATCGATCCAAAGCCTAAATCCGACAGGTTCCTAGGGAGCGACCTTGGGGCCGGTCTCCGCTTTCCGTTTCTCATCTTCCGCCTGCTCGTGCGCGGCGCGCTCGTCCTCGGGCAGGACGCGGCCGAACTCCACCAGCTCCTCGACGTCGCGGCCGTCCATGGTCTCGACCTCGAGCAGGCGCTCGACGACCATTTCGAGCTGCTTGCGGTGCTCGGCAATCAGCTGCTCGGCGCGGGCGTAGGCCTCGTGCAGCAGGCGGGTGACATCGGCATCGATGCGCCGGGCGGTCTCCTCGCTGTAGTTCTGCGTGCGCGAGACTTCGCGGCCGAGGAACATCAGCTCCTGGTTCTCGCCAAAGGCCTGCGCGCCGAGGTCGTCGCTCATGCCGTACTCGCACACCATGTGGCGGGCGATGCGGCTGGCCATGCGGATGTCCATGCGCGCGCCGGTGGAGATGTCGCCGGTGTGGATCTTCTCGGCGATGCGGCCGCCCATGAGCACGGCGAGCTCGTCGCGCAGCTGGTTGCGGGTCTTGTTGAGGATGTCCTTCTCCGGGAGCGACATGGTGGCGCCCAGGGCCATGCCGCGCGGGATGATGGTGACCTTGTGGACCGGCTCGGTGTTTTCCAGCAGTACCTGCACGAGCGCGTGCCCGCTCTCGTGCCAGGTCGTGATGCGGCGCTCCTTGTCGTCCATGGCGCGGCTGCGGCGCTCGCGCCCCCAGAGCACCTTGTCGCGGGCCTCCTCGAGGTCGTGCATCTCGACGGCGGCCTTGTCCTGGCGGGCGGCCAGGAGCGCGGCCTCGTTGAGCAGGTTGGCCAGGTCGGCGCCGGAGAAGCCCGGCGTGCCGCGCGCGATGCGGCGCAGGTCCGCATTGGGGCCCAGCGTGAGCTTCTTGGCGTGCAGGCGCAGGATCTCCTCGCGGCCGTCGAGGGTTGGCAGGTCGATCACGATCGTGCGGTCGAAGCGGCCGGGGCGCAGCAGCGCGGGGTCGAGCACGTCGGGGCGGTTGGTGGCCGCGATGATGATCACGCCCTCGGAGGTCTCAAAGCCGTCCATCTCCACCAGCAGCGCGTTGAGCGTCTGCTCGCGCTCGTCATGGCCGCCGCCGATGCCGGTGAAGCGGCTGCGGCCCACGGCGTCGATCTCGTCGATGAAGATGATGCACGGGGCGTGCTTCTTCCCCTGCTCGAACATATCGCGCACGCGCGAGGCGCCCACGCCGACGAACATCTCGATGAAGTCCGAGCCGCTGATGCTGAAGAACGGCACGCCGGCCTCGCCCGCGATGGCCTTGGCCAGCAGCGTCTTGCCGGTGCCGGGCGGCCCCAGCAGCAGCACGCCCTTGGGGATGCGGCCGCCGAGCTTCTGGAACTTCAGCGGCGCCTTGAGGAAGGCGATGATCTCCTCGACCTCCTCCATGGCTTCCTTGATGCCGGCCACGTTGGCGAAGGTGACCTTCTGCTTGTCCTGGCTCAGCATCCGGGCGCGGCTCTTGCCGAAGTTCATCGCGCCCATGCCGGCGCTGCGCGCCGAGCGCATGAAGATGAAGTAGAGCAGGCCGATGAAGAGCACGATCGGCAGCGCCTCGAACAGCACCTGCGTCCAGAACGTCGAGGGGTACTTGACCGGGACGCCGTTCTCCATCAGTCGCTGGTTGAGCGACTCGCCGTAATACAGGTCCAGGCGGAAGCGCGCCTCCTTGCCGTCCTTCATCAGGCGCACACCGCTGACGTGGGCGATGCCGGAGGCGGATTCGCGGACGATCTCGCACTTCTTGACCGTGCGGTTGGTGACGCTGGCGAAGAACTCGGACTGGTCGATCTCCTGCACGTTTCGCTGGAGGCTGCCGGAGTTCAGCATGAACAGCATGACCGTGATCATGCCCAGCACCACCAGCCAGGCTACGAAGATATTGCGCGGTGGCGTGGCGACAGCCTCCCCTTCGCCAACCCCGCGGCGCGGCGGCCGGACGGATGGTGGCGGTGGCGGTGGCGGGTGGTGTTCGTTCTGCTGTGCTTTTTCGCTCATGGGGAAAGGGGACTCGCTGAGAGGCTATGGCTTGTGAAACCGACATCATATCCCCTCGGCATGCCGAGGGTCAATGCTGCTGCAGCGGCCTAAATCCTCGCCGGGTGCGATTTTACTTCGTTGCATCGCACCAAGAATTCAGAATTCAGGAGTCAGCATTCAGAATTGATTCCCAACAACTTACGCCAGAAATCGCATCCCGCTTGGATGTCCTCAACCAAGAGGACATGAACAACGCCAGGATAACTGTCATAACTCCTG
>JBAWXQ010000313.1:0-2765 GCA_037144015.1 bacterium | reverse complement strand
TCCTTCACACCCCTTCGCGGTGGAAACGCCTCATGACCCGCCTGACAATATTTTTCTTTGCAAATTTGATCGCCGCCTCCTGCTCCGTTGGCCAGACCACCTTCCGCCGCCACCTGGAGCGCGTGAACAGCCTGGACCCGGCCAATTCCGACACCGTGCCCTCCTCGCGGGCGGTTTGCCTGGTCTACGAGACCCTGCTGGAATACGACTACGCGACGCGCCCCTATCGCCTGATCCCGGGCCTGGCCGCGGCCATGCCGGAGGTGAGCTCCAACGGCCAGGTGTACGTCTTCCGCCTCGACCCGGAGGCGCGTTTTGCGCCGGACCCGTGCTTTGGCGCGGATGCCGTCGGCAGGCCGCGCGGCCGCGCAGTCGTGGCACGTGACTTCGTCTATGCGCTCCAGCGGCTGACCGACCACAAGGTGGCTTCGTCCGGCGCCTGGCTGGTTCTGGACAACATCCGCGGCATGCGCGCCTTCTCGGAGCGCTCCGCCGGACGCGCCCCCACCGACTACGCCCGCGAAATCGAGGGGCTGCAGGCGCTGGACGAGCACACCCTGCGCATCGAATTGACCCGGCCCTTCCCCCAGTTCGCCTGGCTGCTAGCCATGAGCTACACTGTGGCCGTGCCGCGCGAGGCGGTGGAGATGTACGGCAGCGCGTTTGGCGAACATCCGGTTGGCTCCGGCCCCTACGGCCTCGCCTCCTGGCGACGCAACCACGAGATGGTCTTCGTGCGCAACACCGCCTGGCGCGGATGGCAGTGCGGGCCGGCCGCCGTGGCGCCAGGCGCACCTGCGCCGCTCGACCGTATCGTCTACCGCGTCATCAGCGATCCGGACACGCGGTGGCTGGCCTTCCTTTCCGGCGAGCTGGATTTCCAGGGCGACATTCCCCGCGACAACTGGGATGCCGTGGTCGACAGCCAGGCGCGCCTGCGGCCGGAGCTTGCACAGAAAGGCCTCACCCTCACCGGCATGCCGACTTTGGAGGTCGCCTACATCGGATTCAACATGGAGGACCCGGTGCTGGGTCCGAACAAAAAACTTCGCCAGGCGCTCAACTGCGCCTTTGACAGCACATCCTGGGAGCTTTTCATGAACCGCCGCGTCGTGCGCGCGGACGGCGCCGTGCCGCCGGGTGCCGCCGGCTATGCGCGCGAGCCGTTCGCCTATAACTTCGACCTCGCCCGCGCCAGACAGCTGCTCTCCGAAGCCGGCTATCCCGGTGGGCGCGACCCCCAGACCGGCCGCCGGCTGGCCCTGGCGCTGGACATCGGCCAGACAACCCAGGATGCGCGTGAATCCACGGAACTGCTGGCGGCTTTCCTGGAGCGCGCCGGCATCGAGCTGCAGCCGCAATACCAGACCTTCCCGGCCTTCCTGCGCAAGATTTTGCGGAAAGAGACGCAGATGTTCCGCCTGGGATGGGTCGGCGACTATCCGGACGCGGAGAACTTTCTGCAGCTCTTCTATGGACGCAACCTCTCTCCCGGCCCCAACCGCAGCAACTACGTCAACCCGGCCTTTGACCGGCTCTACGAGGCTTCCTGCGCCACGACGGACGAATCCGCCCGACAAGAGCTCTACCGCCAGATGCAGGCCATCCTGCGCGAAGACTGCCCCTGGCTGTTCCTGCACTTCCCGCGCGCCTACAGCCTGCACCCCGCGCGGCTGCAAAACTACCAGCCGCACGACTTCCCCTACGGCATGGAGAAATACCTGCGCATCGGCGGAACGTGACCGCTTTGCCGAAAACCCAAAGAAAGACCCTGCACATGCAACCACCCATTACCTCCAGCCGCCTCCGGGATGACCTGCGCAACAACCTCGGCATCCGCGATGGCGACCAGATCGCGGTCCACTCCTCCATGAAATCCCTCGGCCCGGTGGAGGGCGGGCCGCTGGCCCTGATCGCCGCGCTGGTTGATGCGGTCGGCGGACCGGACCGCGGCACCGTGCTGATGCCGTGCTTCAACCAGCCGCTCGACATTGTGGATGCGCGGCGCACGCCGTGCCGGCTGGGGCTGGTGCCGGAAACGTTCCGCACCTGCCCCGGCGTGCACCTGTCAAACAACCACACCCACCGCGTGGCTGTGCTGGGCCGGGATGCGGCGGAAATCGCCGCCTGTCACGAGGGCACCACGCCGCTCGGGCGCGGCTCGCCGTTTCACGAACTCGCCCGCCTCGGCGGCTCGGTCGTCCACATCGGCTGCGACATGAAATCCTGCTCGCTGATCCACGTGGCGGAATTTCTCTTCCCGCTTCCGTTCCACGCCGCACAGATCGCGTATCCCGGCTATGACAAGACGATCACGCTGGTCTGCACGGACGGATCGGTGCGATCCTGTCCGCCGGTCGAGAACCCCGGCGACAGCCACAGCTTCCACATCGTGCAGGAGGCGATGCAGAAGTACGGGCTGCTCCAGCATGGCCGGGTTGGCGCGGCCGCCTGCTTCCGGGCGCGCGGGCTCGACATCCTCGCGACGAGCATGGACCTGCTGGCCGCAGACCCCGCGGCCCTCCTCTGCCGCAAGCCGGGCTGCACCGTCTGCCAGGCCAGGCGGCAGATCACCGTGTCCGCTAACTAGGAGACTGTCGGACTTAGGCCTCGGATCGGTTCCTGGCCTTTTGCCGACAGTCTCCTAGCAGCTTGTCGGACTTAGCTTCAACTCTTCACAAACTTTGTGCCGACCAAGCTGCTAGTTTGGGGGACGCAACCGCCAAGCACTGGACAAGAGTGAAATACGCAACAAAAGAACAGCC
>JBAWXQ010000312.1:0-2769 GCA_037144015.1 bacterium | reverse complement strand
CTGTCGGACGTAGACTTTTGGTTGCGACCTGCCGCTGCCGACAGTCTCCTAGTCGAGCAACCCGCTGCCCGCGGGTTGCGAAGACTCAATTATCCTAGAAACGGCAGGTGAGCATGCGGTTTCGGTTTGTCCGCAGATTTCACAGATTAACGCAGATTGAGAGTTTGATGCTAGGTTGTGGGCTGACACCCGCCTAACGAGCTTCCGGCCTTCCTGGATTCCAGGCGAAGTCCGACAAGCTGCTCGTGCCGACCGTCATGCGATATGCTTCTGCAGCACCTGCCAGGCGGCTTCGTTGCGTTCGCAGGAGGATAGCCGGAACGAGGCGCCCATGGCCCGGATCTCTGCCACGGTCGCGGCGGACAGGGCAGTCATCTGCGCGCGCAGCGCATACGTATCCAGAAGCAGTTGGAACTTCTTGCCCATCTTGACCTGGAACGGCGGCAGCGCGTCAGGGTACGCGGTGCGGATGGCGGCGAGAAGTGCGGCCAGCGGCGCCGCGAGCGGCTCATTTTTCGGCGCTGTCGCGGCGCGGAAGGCCTGCCAGGGTGTACCGGCGGCCACCCGCATAAATCCCATCCGGCCGACATCCTTGTATGACCAGTGCGCCCAGTGCATCTGCTGCTCGTCGATGAGCGACAGCAGGTCGTCCATGACGCGATAGCCGGCATCGGTCGGCGCGCCGGCGTTGTAGCCGAACTCGCCGAACAGCATGGGCCGTTCCAGGGCGCGGTAGAAGGCATACTTGTTGGCCATGGTTTCGGCGAGGTAAGCGCGGTCGTAGGTGACACCATCGCGCGTGGACGGATATGCGGGGAGGTCGAACAGCGGGTAGTGGTGAAAGGAGGGCATGGCCAGGGGATCGTCGAACAGGTCCGGCTGGAGGCTGCCGATGTCGTCCGACCAGCGCGTGCCTTCCAGCACGATCACGTGCGCGGGATCGACCGCGCGGATGGCGGCCATGGTCCGGCGATAGAAGGCGTTGAGCGCCGCCGCGTCCGCGGTGTTGGGCTCGTTGAGCAGGTCGTATCCGAACAGCGCCTCGTCGTGCGCGTAGCGCGAGGCGATGACCTTCCACAGGGCGGTGGTGCGGTCCTGGAACTCGCGGTAGCTCCAGAGCAGCGGTTCGACATGCGGGTTGTCCGCATGCCAGTCCTCGGACTGTCCGCCGGCGGCCGCATGGAGATCCAGCAGGACGAACAGGCCGTGGCGTTTCGCCCAGCCCAGCAGCCGATCCAGATGCGCAAAGCCGCGTTCGTCATACCGGTAGGGAGCCTGATCGGATTCGAAGAGCCGGTAGTTGAACGGCACGCGCAGCAGGTTGAAGCCCATCCCGGCAATGTAGGCGGCATCGTCCTCGGTGAAGTAGCTGTCGGTGAACGCCTCGAAAAAAGCGGCGCACTTGTCGTCGCCGGCGATCTCGCGCATGGCCGTGCGGATCAGGCTGTCGACGCCGGGCAGGCCGATCATGAAGTTCTCAAGATTGAGCCAGTTGCCGACATTGAAACCGCGCAGGCGAATGGCGCGGCCGTTGTGGATTAGGTTCCGTCGATCAAGGGTCACAAATGACATGCTGTCCTACCTTACGTGGTGCCGCCCACGGCCAGCACCGGTTGCACGACCACGGACGGCAGCGCCTGGCGGCGCTCCTGTCCGGCCAGCGTCACGGCCATCTCCACCGCTGCCACGCCCATCGGGTAGCGCGGAATGCGCATCGTGGTCAGCGGGGCCGTGAAGTGCATGTCGATCTCGTCGCCGCCGTAGCCGGCCAGCCGCACATCGCGCGGGATCTCGAGCCCGGCCTGCAGGATGAAGCGCTGGAGATACAGCGCGGCGAAGTCGTTAAAGCAGAAAGCCGCGTCCGGCCGGCCCGGCGCGCGGAACATTCCGGCAAACGAGGGGTCCGCTGCAGGCCATGCGCCGCGCTGGATGCGCGGCTCGAGGCCATGCGCCACCAGGGTTTCTTTGTACCCGCGCAGCCGGTCGCGCTGGCTGTAGTGCCAGACGGCCGTGGCGTCGCGGTCGCCGGGCTCCACATAGACGATGCGCCGGCCGCCGCGGTCGATCAGGTGCTGCGTGACCGCGCGGGCGCCGCTGCGCTCGTCCACATAAACGGCATTTGTCTGCTGCTTCTGGTTCAGGTAGACCACCGGCAGGCCGCTCTGCTCCACGGCCTTCACGATGTCCGCGGACAGGTACGAGTAGGGGTTGATGATCAGCGCATCCAGGTGCGCCTCGCGGAACACGAGCGGGATGGGGTTGTCGATCCCGGTGACGGAATGCGGCAGCCGGATCATGACCACGTGGTGCCCGTGCGCGGTCGCCGCATCGCAGATGCCGGCGCGGAACCCGGGAAAGTCGTTCTCGGTCAGATCGACGTTGCAGACGAAGTAGCCGAGATTCCGGAAGCGCCGGGCGCGCATGGCGCGGGCGCTGCTGTTCGGGCGGTAGTTGACCCGCCTGGCCGCGTCCAGGATGCGGCGCCGCGTGGCCTCGGCCACACGCACCGTGCCGTTCTGCGCCCCGCGCAGGACGTGGCTCACAACCGTCTGCGACACGCCGACCAGGCGGGCGATGTCCTGCTGACTGGCGGTGAGGGGAGTTGTGGATGGTATGGACATGGCGTAAATATGCGCAACTATACACTTGACCCCTCTTGGACACAAGCCTATTATGATGTTACGTTGAATCAGCGATACCATCAACGTCTATAGGGGAGATGGTAATTGCTAATATACCGTTTATTGTGCTATCTTCATGCCGACAGCC
>JBAWXQ010000311.1:0-2784 GCA_037144015.1 bacterium | reverse complement strand
ATCCGTGTCACCCACGGGTCACGGGCTACTTGCCGGGGCGGCGGCGGGCGGCGAGGACGCGGGCCATGGTGGATGCGGGTGTGGCGGCGGCCGGCGCGGCCACGGGCAGCGGCGCCAGGGCCTGTTCCTGGTAGGTGTCGTAGATGGACGACACGTGCAGCGCCTGGCGGAACGCATCGATCTTCATGCGCGCGGCCGGCGTGACGCGGATGCGCACCGGGCGCTCCGGCTCGATGCAGATGAAGTTGTCGTCGTACTTTGCGTCCAGGCCGTCGAGCGTCAGCCAGACCCAGAGTGCCGGGTGGCGGGCCGTGAGCGTCACGGCGTAGCTGTTGTCGTCCCACGGCCGGATGTCGGCGCGGATCCGGGGCGGCAGCAGCTCCATGTGCTTGGGGCGGCAGAAGCTGACGACGTTCCAGGAGGTCTGGGGCCCCTGCTCGTCGTGCGACACCAGCCACACGAGCAGGTCGCGCGCGCCGTGCTTCTTCACGAGATCCTCCAGCTTGAGGGTGGTCTGCAGGGCGCTGCTGCCGGCTTCCACGCGGACCTTCTTCGACCCCTCGCGCAGCAGCGTGCCGTCCACCCGGGTCACGCGCCACTGGACCTCGCCCGAGCTGGCGCGGAGGTTGTCGTTGGCCAGGTGCACCTCGACGGTCCCCTCCGCCGCGTGCTCGACGCCGGAAACGAGGACCGGCCCGTAGAAGCGGCGCGCCATGAAGTGCAGCGCCTTCCAGCGCCCGGTGTGGTCGACTGACGACCAGCTCGCGACGGGCCAGCAGTCGTTGAGCTGCCAGTAGAGCGCGCCCATGCAGCGCGGGCGATTGCGCCGCCAGTGCTCCACCGCGTACTTGATGGCCATGCCCTGCTGGATCTGGCTCAGCCAGAGGGCGTTATCGAACCCCGTGGGCATGCGGTACCAGTCCAGCATGTACTGCATGATCACGGTGTTGCCGATGCCGCTGCGCTGGTGCTTCTCCATCACGTAGCTGGTGACATTGCGGTCCGCGGGCGCGGTGTAGGTGGCCACCATGCGCGGCTCGGGAAAGCTCTGGAAGCCGAACTCGCTGCAGAAGCGGTGGTTGGTGGTGCGGTACCACGCGAACGGCTTGCGGCCGTGCCAGACCTCCCAAAGGTGGGCATCGCCGCAGGTGGGATCGTTGAAGTTCTTGCGGTCGCCGGGCGGCGGTGTGTGCGGGCTGCACGGCCAGTAGTCGCGGTGCGGGTCCAGGCGCTTGATCACCTCGGGCAGGAGCACGTCGAACAGCCTGCCGTAGTCGGACCAGCTCATGCGGTGGTCGTCCCAGCTGTCGCCGACCAGCCCCTGCTCCAGCTCGTTGTTGCCGCACCAGAGCGCGAGGCAGGCGTGGTGGCGCAGGCGGCAGACGTTCTGCTCGGCCTCGACTTTCACGCTGGCCAGCCACGCCGCGTCAAACGCGGGATAAACGGAGCAGGCAAACATGAAGTCCTGCCAGACGCAGAGGCCGTATTCGTCGCACAGGTCGTAAAAGGCGTCGTTCTCATAGATGCCGCCGCCCCAGCAGCGCAGCATGTTCATGTTGGCGACCGCCGCCGACTTGATCAGGCGGGCGTACTCGACCCGCGTCATGCGCGTGACAAACGCGTCGGCGGGGATCCAGTTGGCGCCCTTGGCAAAGAACGGCACGCCGTTGGCGACAAACTGGAACGACTCGCCCCACTCGTCGGCGTGGCGGTCCAGGCGCAGCGTGCGCAGTCCGATGCGGCGCGTGGCATGGTCGATCGTGGCCCGGCCATGCAGGAGCTCCACGCCCACCTCGTAGAGCGGCTGCTCGCCCATGCCGTTGGGCCACCAGAGCTGCGGGTTCTTGACGGCCAGGCGGGCGCGGCCGGCGCCGCCGGCCAGGTTCACGCGCGTGCTGGCCACCACGCCGCCGCGGTAGCTGACCTTGATCAGCGCCTCCAGCGGCGCGGCCGCATCGAGCACCTCGGCGGTCAGGCCGATGTCAAGGCTGACCGCTCCGGCCTGGCCGTGTTCCTGGACAATCTCCATGTCCGCCAGGCGGGCGGTGTCGAATGCGACCACGCCGATGGGACGCCAGATGCCGGCCGTGACCAGCACGGGGCCCCAGTCCCAGCCGAAGCTGCATGGCTCCTTGCGCAGCCAGGCGCGCCCGGCCGGCTCGTGCGGCGCGCTCCAGCCCGGCATCTTGCGAACCGCATTCTTCTCCGTGATGTGCTGCACGGCGGAATCGAAGCGGATGGCAATCGTGTTGCGGCCGGGGCAAAGCACGGAGCCGACGTCGAACTCCCAGGTGCGGTACATGTTGTCGGCGCAGCCGACTTCCTGGTCGTTGACATACACCGTGGCGAGGGTGTCGAGCCCCTCGCACCGCAGCAGGACACGCTCAGCGGCCGTAAACTCCTCGACCTCGAAGCTCCGCTCGTAGATCCAGTCGGTTTCGCCGATCCACTGCACGCGCTCCTCGTTGTCGCGCAGGAACGGGTCTTCGATCTCGCCGGCCGCCAGCAGGTCGGTGTGAACGCAGCCGGGAACCGTGGCCGGAAAAGGCTTTTTCTGTCCGGCACGCCGCAGCGTCCAGGGGCCCGTCAAATCAACCTGTTTCATGTTGCTCCGGCGAATCGAAAAAACAAAGCCGAGGCCTGGATCCGGCACCCGGCAGAACCATTACAAAGGCTGGCGAGTATTCACGATGGCGCTGGCGGCGTCAAGCAAGGAGAAGGCGCGCGGCGCAGTCGGTTGGCGACAGGGGGCGGCGGTTTCATGCGAGGGTAAGCGGAAGCCGG
>JBAWXQ010000310.1:0-2820 GCA_037144015.1 bacterium | reverse complement strand
TTGAAGGCAATGCATCCACTTTCCCGCCGTCCCCTATCGCCAACCCATTACGGCGTAATGGGTCAGTAACGGGGTGGCCACGCTCTGGCCGGGTCGGCCAGGAATGGCCGACCTTCTTCTGAATCCGTCAGCCGCCCCGTCAATCACCCCTGCGGCGTTCGCCCTTCAGCTTGCCGCCCCTCGCGGCGTGTCCGCCGGCCGGTTGCTTTCCGGGGGCCGCATGGCTGCAAGGGCGGCCCGGGCGCACGGCAGCCGGCTGTGCCGGCACATAGCGGTATCCCACGCCGTGTACGGTCAGGATGGTGGCAGGTGTGTCCGGGTCGGACTCCACCTTTTTGCGCAACTGGGCAATGTGCTGGTCAAGCGTGCGCGTGGTGCCGTAGTAGGTGAGCCCCCAGACGCGGTTCAGGAGTTCCTCGCGGCGGATCACCTCATTCGGGCGGGCCACAAAGAAATCGATCAGCTTCAGTTCGCGCGCCGTAAGGGGTTCGGACCGGCCGTGGCAGGTGACGGTGTACGTCTTGCGGTACACCGTGGCGGCGCCGAATGCCGACGGGTCCGGCAGGGCGGGGGACGCCGCCGGCGCGTCCGGTGCGGCTGCGGCACGGCTGCGGCGCAGCACGGCAGCCACGCGCGCCAGCAGCTCGCGCACGCCGAATGGCTTGGTCACGTAGTCGTCGGCGCCGAGTTCAAGCCCGACGACCTTGTCGATCTCCTCGCCCTTGGCCGTCAGCAGAATCACCGGCGTGCGGGCATCCGTGCGGCGGATGGCGCGGCAGACATCGTAGCCGCTCATCTCCGGCATCATGATGTCGAGCAGCACGAGATCCGGCCGCCGCCGCTGGAAGGCGTCCAGCGCGGCCTTGCCGTCAGCCACGGCCTCGACCGCATAGCCTTCGCTTTCCAGCGCATCCACCAGCCCGGCGCGGATGTGCTGATCGTCTTCGGCGATGAGTATGTGTGGGTTGTTCATGGGGGAACCTCGGTTGACGACAGGCAGGTGTTGGGTGGCAGGTGATATCGTGAGCTCGGATTATCCAAGTATAAGGACACAGAGGCCACAGAGAAAAAGAAGAGAGCACAGAGAAGTATTCATGCTGCTGCGGCCGGCTCGCCGGACGCAGTCGGGTATGCCTCTGCGTTCTCTGTTCCTCTCTGCGCTCTCGGTGTCCTTGACGTGTTCCCAATACTACTGACCAATGACTTTCCCTTCCTCCGCCGGCACAGTCATCACAAAGCACGCCCCTCCGCCCTCGGCGGTCTCGTAGCGCAGCTCGCCGCCCTGGTCGCGCAGCAGGCGGCGTGAGATGCTGAGCCCCAGGCCGCAGCCGGGCTGGCGGGTGGTGAGCGAGTCGTCGGCGCGGTGAAATTGCTGAAAAAGGCGGCTGCGGTGCGCGGCCGGGACGCCGGGGCCCCAGTCACAGACATGTACCTGTGCCGCGCCGTCAGCGGTTGCCACGCGCACGAGCAGGCGCTTGCCGGAGACGCCGTATTTCGCGGCGTTGTCCAGCAGGTTCAGGAGCGCCTGCTCGACGGCGTCGCGGTCCGCATGCGCCGGGCAGGGGGTGTCGGCGCCCGCAAGCTCCACGGCCAGCCCGGCGGCCTGCAGGCGCCCCAGCTGAGCCTCGACGATGCGGTGCGTCTCGGCGGCGAGGTCGAGGGCCTCCGGCCGGTAGGTTTTGCGCCCCTGCTCGAGGCGGCTGAAGTCGAGCACGTTGTTGATCAGGCGCGTCAGGCGCTGGCTCTCCTGCACGATCACCTCCAGGTAGTGCGCGCGCCTGGATTCGTCCCTGGCGCGCCCCTCGCTCAGCAGTTCGGCGTACATGCGGATGGTGGTGAGCGGCGTCTTCAGTTCATGGGAGACGTTGGCGACAAAAGTTGTGCGGGTGCGGGCGTCGATGGCGCTGCGGTGCGCGTCGCGCAGCAGCAGCCAGCCGCCGCCCAGGATCGCCAGCAGCAGGATGACGCACAGGATGGCGGAGAGCAGGAACATCAGCCCGCGCGCGCTGCCGGCTGCGCCTGTTCCGGCCGCCGCGAGTTGCCAGTGGGGCAGGGCGGGCGCCAGGGAGACCGTGGCGAGTCGCGGCAGGGACGGCTGGTATTCAAGGGCGCCGACGCCATGCATGACCACGCCCTGGCCGTCGAGCAGCGCCAGCGTCTGGCCGGCCGGCATCTGTTTCGGGAAGGCGGTGATCATCCGGGCCAGCAGACCGCTCATCTCGATCTCCACGCCATAGCGCACGCCGTCCGGCTGCTGTGCCCAGGCCAGGAGATGCAAGCCGCGGCCTTCGAACCATGAAATCCAGCCCTGCCGGGTGGATTTCGTTTCGTGGTCCGTCAGGCGCCAGTATTGCCGCGAAGACTTGAGGTTCTGCGAGATCAGCGGCCGCGTCGCAAGGGAGGATGCGGCGCTGTCCGGCGTGGGCGTGGTCCAGGGGGTGCGGCCAGAGAAGAGCGGCTCATAGCGCAGCAGGAATGCGCGCTCCTCGCCGGTGAGACCCGTTGCGGCATCGGGCAGCAGCACGCGGTTGTCGGCGGACAGGATGAAGGCGTTTTGGATGAGCGGATCGCGTTTCTCCCACGCCGGCAGCTGTGCCGCGAGGCTGGCGGCCGGGAGGGCGGCCAGTTGCTGCATGATGCCGGCCTGAAAGCCGTCGAGCGCCACCTGGATCTGGTTCGCCACGGCGCGCGTCTGCTCCTCCGCGGCCAGCGCGCCGGCGCGCGCCAGGCGCGCGCGCTCGTGCGACAGCAGGCGCCCCAGCAAGAGCCCGACGATCAGCGTCGGCACGAGCAGCAGCAGGACGAACAGGATGGTGGTTC
>JBAWXQ010000309.1:0-2871 GCA_037144015.1 bacterium | reverse complement strand
GGTGGATGGTGGATGGTGGATGGTGGATGGTGGATGGTGGATGGTGGATGGAAAATTGTAGACACACGCTGCCCGTTGTTCAACACGTAATGCGTCAGTGACGGGGTGGCCACGCTCTGACCGATTATGCAGGAGTAGGTCGGGCATTCCTGCCCGACCGGGTCGGCCAGGAATGGCCGACCTACTCCTGAATCCGTCAGCCATGCCCCCCAGCAAAAAGGCCCCGGCCAAAGGCCGGGGCCACAACAGAGAATGATGTTTTCCGGAACGGAAAACTCATTCTCTGGATTTGTTCTTGGCCTCGTTGACGCGCATCTTGCGCCCCATCAAGTCCCGGTCGTGCAGCGACTTGATGGCGGCCTCGGCCTCGGGGCGGTTGGGCATCTCGACAAAGCCGAACCCCTTGGACTTGTGGTTGAACCGGTTCTCGATGACGCGGGCTGACTTGACCGCGCCGAACCGCTCAAACTCCTTGCGGAGCTGGGCATCGTTCATGTCGTAGCTGAGGTTGCCCACGTAGATCTCCACGCAGTCGCCATCGCCACCGCCACCGCCACCGCCGCCGCTCGACCGGCGGCGCGGCCGCCAGCGCAGCCAGCGCCCGGCGAGCAGGCCCACGACCAAGCCGGCTAACGCACACCAGGCGCGCGCGCCATCGTTCTTCGTAAAGAAATCCGCAATTACCTGCAATACTGTTTCCAAGGAATCCTCCATTACCAGTTGTTGTTCGGGTTGCCGCGACTGCCATGTGCGCTTCGGGTTGCCGGCAGCTATCGATGCCGGCCGGCGGAGCCGGTCCGGACATACAGGTCCGGACGTGGGCACCGCCTCAGCGCGTCTCGAGGAACCCCTCCAGTTTGCGCAGCCGCGTGGGGTGACGGAGCTTCCGCAGCGCCTTGGCCTCGATCTGGCGGATGCGTTCGCGCGTCACGTTGAACTGCTTGCCGACTTCCTCCAGAGTCCGCGAATAGCCGTCGGTCAGGCCGAACCGGAAGTCCAGCACCTGCCGTTCGCGATCGGTCAAAGTCGTCAGCACTTCCTGAAGCCTCTCCTTCAGCATGCTGTAGGCGGTCATCTCCGACGGATTCTCCGCCGTCTTGTCCTCGATGAAGTCGCCGAAGTGCGCATCATCGCCATCGCCGACCGGGCTCTGCAGCGAAATCGGCTGCTGGGCCATGCGGTAGACGGCGCGGACGCGCTCGACCGGGATGTCCATCTCCTCGGCGGCCTCTTCCGGCGTGGGTTCGCGTCCCAGCTCCTGCACGAGCTTCTTCTGCACGCGCAGGAGCTTGTTGATCGTCTCGATCATGTGGACGGGAATGCGGATGGTGCGCGCCTGGTCTGCGATGGCGCGCGTCGCCGCCTGCCGGATCCACCACGTGGCATACGTGCTGAACTTGTAGCCACGCCGGTATTCGAACTTCTCCACGGCCTTCATGAGGCCCGTGTTCCCCTCCTGGATCAGGTCGAGGAACGAAAGCCCCCGGTTCATGTATTTTTTGACGATGCTGATCACCAGGCGCAGGTTGGCCTCCACCATTTCGGTACGGGCCTTCTGCCCCGAGCGCATCGATTCGCGCAACTCCTCGAACAGGCGCAGGAATTCCTCCGGCGACATGCCGAAAACCTGCTCCATGGCCTTCAGTCGCACCTGCTTTTCCTGCAGCTGAACATCGCGCTTCTTGCTGGGGCGCAGCCGCAGCAGCCGCACGCGCTCGTTGGTGTGCTGGCGGTACGGCTTGAAGATCTTTTCGTCCGCCTCGGCGCACAGCGACTCGACAATCTTCTGCTTCAGGCTGAGGTCGTTGAACACCTTGAGCAGCTCGGCGCGGGACTTGTCGATGTTCCGCCGCGCCGTCTTCTCGCGGGCCTTGCTGTTGCGCGCCCCCTGGAGCGCCTGCCCGGCCTTGTGCATCTTCTCCTGCACGGCCTTGAGCGCGCGCTTCAGCTTCGGCAGCCCCTCCATGTAGGCGTCGCGGCTGTCGACAAACTTGTCCGTGACCACGCGGTCAAACCGCTCCGAGCCGTTTTCGATCTTCTCGACCAGGTCCAGGTAGAGCCGCGGCGCAAAGGCGAACTGGTTGATGCGCTCGCGCACGCGCACCTCGGAGACCTCGATCCGCTTGCAGATCTCGACCTCCTGCTCGCGCGTGAGCAGCGGCACCTGCCCCATCTGGTGCAGGTACATGCGGATCGGGTCATCGAAGAAGTCCAGGCGGCTGCCGCGGATGCGCTGCTCGTCCTGCTCGTGCTCGCTGCGGAACTTGTCCACGTCGGCGGCGTCGATGATCTCGATTTCCATGCCGCGCAGGATGGCCAGGTAGGACTCGATGTCCGTGTCCTTGATGACCGCCTCGGGCAGCTGCTCGTTGATGTCGTCGTAGGTCAGGTAGCCCTGCGTCTCGGCCAGGCGGATGAGCGTCTTCATGCGCTCGTTGCGCTCTTCGCGCTTGGCCTTGGCCGCCAGCCGGTCGGCATCCAGCGCCAGGTCCGCCTCCGCGGGCTCGAATTCGGCGGCAGCCGCGGGCTCGGCAGGCGTTTCCTCCACCTCCTCCGCGTCCTCGGTGTTGGCATAGGTGTCGTCGTGCTCAACCCCGATGTTGACGGGCTCGTCGGCGTCAAACTCCTCCAGCTCCTCAATCTCCGCCGCGCTGCCCATGGGGCCGCGCATGCCGGGAGCCATGCCCGGCAGGCGCTTGGTGCGATCCTTGCCGTTCTTGGCCATCGCGGCCGCCGCCGGCGCTGCGCCGGCAACTTCCTGCTTTGCAGGCTTGACTGCGGCAGCAGGCTTGGCTGCAGCAGCAGGCTTGGCTGCGGCAGCAGGCTTGGCTGCGGCAGCAGGCTTGGCTGCGGCAGCAGGCTTGGCTGCGG
>JBAWXQ010000308.1:0-2876 GCA_037144015.1 bacterium | reverse complement strand
ATGGAAGTAAAATTGGCAAGAAATCGCTTTTTGGCTGGCGCCGTCCGGCCCCGGCCCGCACGGGCCGAAATCATGCCGGATCCACCCTGAAGCAACGATGTCATGGAAAAAAGAGTGGCAAACGTAGAGATCAAAGTTAATACCGCCAAGGACATACCACCAAGGATATGCGCTTCAAGGCGCGAGCGTTCACATTGAAAACGGCTGCCCTGTTACGTCTGGAACGGCCAGGGACGGATCTTGGCCCGTTCCGCGGCGGCGGGCAGAGCCCGGGCGGCGGCGGGCCAGACAGGGTGGCCATCGTCGCCAAATGGGATCGTGCGCCCCATGTCCAGGACGCGGAAGTGCTGGTAACCGAGTGACTCGATTTCACGGGCGTCCAGGAGGCCCTTCCAGCTTCGATCACGGTGGCCGTAGAGGCCCTCGGCGTAGATCACGTTTCCGCCGGCGAAGTCAACACACACGGCGCCGTATACTTGCAGGGCGCGGGCGATGGTCCGGCCCGCGGGGGACAGGGACAGCCGACTTAGGTCGAGATGGGGGTCGAGTTGCAGGACGGCTCCCTCGGGCAAGCCGCCGGGGATCGACCCGTCAGTCCAGCAGGCCGGCGGGTAAACAAACTGCTGTAAGGCGACGGCACTGGAACCGAATGCCAGTTTGTGGTCGATCCGCTCTGCGGCGAGTTCTGCTTGAAGGATCAGCCCAGCGATGGCCGGGACGCCTGCAGCGCGGCTGGGGCCATAGAGGTGGATACTCTCGCGGTCTCGCACGTCGAACCAGGCGCGGTCGAACACGCCGGGACCATCGAGCGGGTAGACCATGCCGGTTTTGGATTCCCACTGCCCATCGGGGCGGCGCTGGGCGCCCCACATATCCCAAGCCAGACAACGATGCCAGTCGACGATGGCCATATGCTGGTCGCCAGCGGGATCCTGGACGGCTTCATCGGGGATTGGGACGTCGTTGCCGAACCCCGGCCCGTGGCCCAAAGGGAAGTCTTCCGGGAGGTGTGTTCGGGCGGCGGCCAGACTCTCCCGGCGGAACGGGCTGTTCCAGTGAATGCGTCGGTGGACCTGGTAGCAGGGCGTTTTCGGGGTGGCCTCAAAGACAGGGATGGTGAAGGACGTATGGTTGATCCAGAAACCCTCCGGGCGCATCTGCGCAAGCAGTTCGACCTTGACTTGACTCTCCGGGTCGATCGGCACGTGAGCAGGAATGGGTATATTCCAGTAGCTTTGGTCGGAGAAGAATCGTCGCATATGGGGTTGCTCCTTGTTAGCTCTTCCAGGGTCGGACCGTTGACATGCTCGGTGGCCACTGACCGCCGGGTGATCCTGCGATCAGGTTCTATGCTGACCCACGGCCCCACGGCCGTCGCATTCCAACCGGAGGACCACGGCGTCCTGGGCCGCGACCATCAGTCGGTCTCCGGCTGGAGCCAGTCCACGCACCGCTCCGACGCAGCGCCAGCCAGGCGCCAGGCGCAATCCGGCATCGATCGGAGACCGCGCGTGGTTCACTGCCACCACCAGGCGGACGCCGACGCCGAGGTCGTGTTCGGTCAACGCCACCCAAGGTGCGCCCACGCAGCCCAGCGCCCGGCCCGCCGACAGCGCATCGCACCACAGCGTGTAGACTCGATGCCAGGGCGGGGCGTGGTCGTCGCAGCCGCCGCGGGTGGCGGTCAACTGCGCTTCCAGTGGGAAGCTCCAGCAGTCGATCCGGCCGCGGCCTAGTCGACGGCGGGTCGCCAGAACCGCGCCGGTGTCGCCGCGCGCGAGAACCTCGGTGCCAGGCAGCGGGTCGAGGAAGCGTTCGATGCCGCTGGTGACCGGCAGCAGCGTACCATCGGCGAGCTGGGCGTTCTCCGGCCCACGGCGGTCGCGGCGACCAGTGATCACTGCCCCGACCGCCTCGGCGAAGGGGCTGAGGAAGACGTTGCCGAGAGTGATCAGCAAATCGGCGCCGGCCTCGACCCGCCGGATCAGGTCGAGCCAGTGTCGACGCGGGATGGCCTGGTCGCCCTCGACGCTGGGCAGGATGTAGCGTGCCGCCTCGGGCAACGGTTCGTCGGCCCAGGCGAAGCGCAGGCCGAAACCAGCCTGCTTGGCCAGGATCCACGCTGACCACGCCACCGCCCACGGGTCCTGGCCACGGCTGAGGATGCACACCGCCTCATGACGTGGCGGGGGGAGGATGCCGCCGGGCAGTTGCCGGCGCAGGGCGAGCAATTCACCGAAGGCGGCGAGTGCCGGGCGCGGCGAGAGGTCGGCGCGGAACAAGCCCAGTTCGCGCTCAAGCGCGATCCAGTCGTACGGCGCTTCGCTCAGATGGCTTTGGTCGAAGCCACACCACCACAGCAGGCCGCGGCAGTCGTTGGCCCACAGAGAGAAGAGGTTGACCCGGAGGAAGGCGGCGGCGGCAGCCTCATCGCCGAGCATCGGTCCGAGGGAGCCGGTCTCCTCAGCGCAGGCCGGACGACCTCCGAGGTCGGCGTACATCCGGGTCTCGGCGGTAGCGTGATGAGTGGTGCGCGGATCGTCGATGCGGTCCTGGCCGGTGTGGGGGGTGAAGTACGGATAGGGATGGGTGGTGAGGATGTCGCAGTGCTCGGCCTGGTCCTGGATCGTCCAGTTGCTGCAGCGGGCCGGGTCGGGCAGTAGCGAATGCATGCCCGACACCACCGGCCGGGCCGGATCCACGGCGCGGATGGCGTCGGCGATGGTCGCGGTCCAGTGGCTGGCAGCGGCAGGCGACGGCGCCGGACCCATGCAGTTGCACTCGTTGCCGAGGTCCCATGCCGCGACGCCGGGGCTGTCGCGCAGCCGGGTGACGATCGCCCGCACCAGGCGAACCTGCCACATCATCGATTCGGG
>JBAWXQ010000307.1:0-2901 GCA_037144015.1 bacterium | reverse complement strand
CACAGGCCAAAACTAGCAGCCTGGTCGGCACGAACTGTGTGCAGACGCAAAACCCAAATCCGACAGGCTGCTAGAGGGACACCCGCTCCCCGTGCGCTGGCACGACCACGCGCTGTCGCGGATACTTGATTTGCACGTAATCGACAAAGTCCCGCACATTCGCGGAATTCTTGGCGAACATCTCGTAGTGCGAGGGGATCACCGCGCCGGGGGCAAGCTCGCCCGCCAGGTCAGCCGCCTCCTGGAAGGTCATGTTGCCGATCAGGTGGGTTTCCAAACGGCGCGCATCGCGGCCGTTGATCGGCAGGATGAAGAGGTTGAAAGGCCCGGACCGGAGCAGGGCGTGCATCCCCTCGTAGATGCAGCAGTCGCCGGCGTGGTAGAGGCGGAAGCCGTGCCCCTCGACAATGTACCCGAGATATGGATGGAGCCCCGTGGACGCGTCGCGGTCCAGGAATTCGTGCGCCGCCGGAATCGCGGTCACGGTTACATCCTTCACCTGTAGCGACATTCCCAGGTCGAGCCCTGCCACGCGCGCCGGGGGGAGCTGGAGTTCGGCCACCACGCGCGTGCGCAGCAGCTCCGGCACCACGAAGAGCGCCTGTGGCGCAGCTAGCGCCATCCCCGGCCACGACGGCCGGTCGATGTGGTCAATGTGGTCGTGCGTGCCGAGGATAAGGTCGGCATTCACGCATTGCTCCGGTGTGAGAAGTGGCGCCACCTGACGATTCAGATGCGGCGAAAGGAAGGCGTCGAGGTAGACGATGGTGCTGCCCAGCTTGACAATGAAACTGTGCTGGCCCAGCCACCACAGGCCGCAGCCGCCAGCAGGCACAACGCAGGCGTCCATGTCGCGAATGAGTTCCGTTCCGGTTTGCATGGGGCAGATTGTCGGCAAACCGGCGGGGATGTCCAATAGAAAAAGAGGGTGACTTTCGGCGTGACATTTTGGCGGGAAATGTCAAAATAGTTACCTTTATTTGAACAACCAACAGGGGATCGCGACGCATGACCAGGCCGAAAACCGTAAAGACCTCGCCCAAGAACCCCCACCTGCGCATCACGGACACCACCCTGCGCGACGCCCACCAGTCGCTCTGGGCCACCCGCATGCGCACGGACGATATCCTGCAGATCCTGGAAACCATTGACCAGGCAGGCTATTACTCGCTGGAATGCTGGGGCGGCGCGACCTTTGATGTCTGCCTGCGCTTCCTCCGCGAGAACCCGTGGGAGCGCCTGCGCCAGATCAAGGCGATTGCCAAGAAGACGCCGCTGCAGATGCTGCTGCGCGGCCAGAACATCCTGGGCTACCGCAACTACCCGGACGACCTCCTGTACCGGTTCGTGTCCCTGGCATGCGAAAACGGCATGGACATCTTCCGCGTGTTCGATGCCCTGAACGACACCCGCAACCTGGAGCAGGCCCTGGCTGCCGTCAAGAAGTGCGGCGGCCACGCCCAGGGCACCATCTGCTACACCTTCAGCCCGGTGCACACGGTCGAGAAATACGTGCAAATCGGCAAGGAGCAGGAGTCCATGGGCGCAGACTCGATCTGCATCAAGGACATGGCCGGCATCCTTTCACCTGCCGCGGCCAAGGAACTGGTGGGCGCGCTGGTGCATGCGCTCAAGATCCCGGTGCAACTCCACTGCCACATGACCAGCGGCATGGCCGTGACCTCCTACTACGAGGGCGTCAAGGCCGGCGCCGGCGCCGTGGACTGCTGCGTGGCCACCATGTCGGGCTATTCATCCCAGCCGGCCGTTGAAACCGTGCTGGCCGTCTTTGAGGATGCCGGCTACGAGACCGGCGCTGACCACCATGCCATTGAGAAGGTCAACAATTACTTCGTGGCGCTGAAGCCCAAGCGCGAGCCGGCCCACGGCACACTCGAGGTTGTGGACGTGGACGTGCTCGAGCACCACATTCCTGGCGGCATGATTTCCAACCTGCGCTCGCAGCTGCAGCAGCAGGGGGCGCTCGACCGCCTGGGCGAAGTGCTGGAAGAGCTGCCGCGCGCCCGCCAGGATCTCGGCTACCCTCCGCTGGTCACGCCGACCAGCCAGATCGTGGGCGTGCAGTCCGTGATGAATGTGCTGGCCGGTGAGCGCTACGGCATGGTGCCGCAGGAAACCAAGGACTACGTCAAGGGGCTCTACGGCCGCTCGCCCGCGCCGATCGACCCGGAGATCGCCAAGAAGATCCTGGCTGGCGAAAAGCCCATCACCTGCCGTCCGGCCGACCTGCTGCAGCCCAGACTGCCGATTGCCGCCAAGGAACTGGATCCGAAGCTGATCCAGGCCGAGGAGGACATCCTCTCGTACTGCCTGTTCCCGGAGGTGGCGCTGGGCTATTTCAAGTGGCGTGCACTGCCGCCGGCCGAACGGCCGCCGGCACCCGCAGACCTCGAAAACGCCCCGAAGAAGGATGCCGCCGCTGTTCCCGCGGTTGTCGCGGACACGGAGGACGAGTGCGCCGAGCAGGAGCGGTACGAGGAGATCGGCCGCATCTTCGCCAGCCTGGCCGGCCACCTGGGAATGATCAGCGGAAACAGCAGCAAGCTGCCGGCGGCCGCTCCTTCGGCAGCGCCAAAGAAAAAGGAGCCGGCGCAGCCCGCGGCGGCCAAGCCCGCCCCGGCAGCCCCTGAAGCCGTCACCGGGCCGACCATCAATGCGCCGCTCAACGGCACCTTCTACCGCTCCAGCGCACCGGGCAAGCCGAACCTGGCGGAGGAGGGCGGCTCAGTCAAAGCCGGCGACGCAGTTTGCATCGTCGAGGCCATGAAGCTCTTCAACGAGATCAAGGCCGACAAGGCGTGCAAGATCGTGAAGTTCCTGGTGAACCACGGCGACCACGTCAAGAAGGGCCAGCCCATGATCAGCGTGGCGTTCGTCTAG
>JBAWXQ010000306.1:0-2917 GCA_037144015.1 bacterium | reverse complement strand
TACCTATAACTTCAATTCGCCGCAGCTTCGTAATCAAGTCCGCCGCAATCCGTAGCGGCGTCTTGTATACCAAGTTACCTTTTCGTTTTTTCGCGGCGCAGCCGCGCGGCGAGCTAGCAGCCTGGTCGGCAGACAGTTTGTGCCTCCACAAAGCTACATCCGACAGGCTGCTAGCAGCTTGTCGGACTTAGCGCTGTACCTTTACAAACTTTGTGCCGACCAGGTTGCTAGTTTGGGGGACGCAACCGCCAAGCGCCGGATAACAGTGCATTACGCAACAAAAGAGCAGCCGGAACAATTTTTCTGTCTGTAATTGAGTTTTCGCAACCCGCGGGCAGCGGGTTGCACAACTAGGAGACTGTCGGCAGAAAGCCCTGGACCGATCCGAGGCCTAAATCCGACAGATTCCTAGCGCGATGCCCGTGCAGGTCACGGCCGCATCGTCCGCTGCCGGCGGCAGCAGGCGTAGGAGCGCGAACAGGTCGGCCTTGGGCGTGAAGGTCACCTCTGCGCGGCTCAGCCCGTGATCGTCACAGCAGCGGGCCTCCAGCACAATCCCCTTGCGCCGGGCCGCAGGGGCCAGCTCGAACGACGCGCCGGATGCCATCCGCCGCAGGGTGAAGGGGAGGTGCAACGCCTTCAGCCAGGCGACAACCGCCGCCTCCGTGGCGGAAGCCTTTGCCCCGGACACCACCTGCCACGCGGCCGAGACGAACCGGCCCGGTGTGAAGGCCGGAAGGATCTCCAGCAACTCGAGCTCACGGCTGTGCAGCGGCGGCAGTGATGTCAGCCGTGGCACGGCGGCGCCGGGCACAGGCACTGCGGCGCCCAGTGCCAGTTTGTGCATCTGTGCCGCCAGGCGCCGCGCATCCCACGCCCGCAGCGCCACCACGGTTTCGCCGGCCGGGATCGGAAAGCGGTCGCGGTTGTCCGGCGCCGCAAACAGGGATTCCTCGGCTGCGAGGAGGTTGTCCACCTCCTCCGGCATGGCCTCCAGCAGAAGCTGCAGCAGGCGCGCGGAGGTCCACTCCGCAGACGCGCGGGAGAACGCCGCGCCCAGCCGCATGCGGCAGAACAGCAGCGGCAGCCGCTGCTTGTCGCGCACCAGCGCATCCACCGCGGACGCCGCCGCGGCCGGAACCTCCGGCGTGCGGGCCCGGCGGGTGAGCGCCTTGCGACCGGCCTTGTCCCGGCAGGCGCCGCACGCGAGGCAGGCGTCGCCCAGGCAGTAGCCGGTTTCGCGGCGGCCGCACGCCGCCTGGTACTGCTTCCACAGGAACTTCGGGGAGACGGCCGTTGTGACAAAATCAAATGGGAAGCGGTGTGCGGCGGGCTTTTCGCCCAGAAACTCTTCCGTCCAAAGGCCGGCCGCCTGCATCGCCTCCTGCAGGCGCCGGGCATAGTCGGCCGACGGCTCGCCGTCGTAGCAGCACCCTTCGCGCGCCAGCGCCACCACGAGCGGTGCCAGCCGGTAGTCGCCGGCAGCCAGCACCTGCGTGACAAAGGCATCGCTCCATGAGGCGGCCAGCCGGAATTCGAAATTCGAGCGCGTGCACATGCGCTCAAGCTCCCGCGCCATGCGCTCCAGCGGCGCGCGATCCAGAAACAGGCGGTCGTAACGCAGCGGCGTGTTGGGCATGCGCACCAGGTAGCCGAAGCTGAACACCATGCGCGTGGGCAGGCGCGCGCCGCTGACGCGCACCCCGAGCTGGCGGGTGAACGCGCCGAAGGCGGCCAGGTCCTCCGCACGTTCGTGGCCGGTGATCAAGTAGAAGAGCTTGATCTCGCGCACCGCGCGCGGGAGCAGGTTCTGCAGGACGCGCTCGATCTCGTCATCGGTGACCGACTTGTTCAGAAACGCCCGCAGGCGCCCCGAGATCCCCTCGATCCCCAGCGAGAAGGTGCGCTTGCCGGCTGCCAGCTCGAGCGCCACGAGCGCGGGCTGCGCCGCCAGGATGTCCACGCGCTGGCTCTTGAAGCTGACGCGCTCGAAAAGACGCGAAAAGTCCGTGATCAGGCGCGCGGATTCGGCGTGGCTGTTGAGCGTGTAGGCGTCCAGCTCCACGCACCGCGCGCCGCTGGCGATCTTGAGCTGCCGCGCCTGCGCCAGCAGGGCCTCTGCGGGAACCTCGCGGTACGGCTTGCGCTCAAACCCCTCGAAGCAGAACGAGCAGAAGGCCGGGCAGCCATAGGCGGCCTGCAGGCGCACCGTGTCCGCGGATTCGCCGTCCAGCAGCGGATAGCCGGCCGGCAGCGCCGGCCGGGCAGCCGCCACGGCCTGCCGCACAGGGTGCTTCGCGTCCGGCCACGTGCCGGTGACCCAGAACCCATCGGCGGCGGACGCGGCACGCTCGAGGCGCTCGCGCTTCCCTGCGCCGGCGGCCGCCTGCCACGCCTGCAGGAACGGGACAAGCGCATCCTCGGCCTCGCCAAAGAAGACGGCGTCAGCCACACCCGTGCCGTCCGGCCGCACCAGGCCTTGCGAGGCAAACGCGTTCGAGCCCCCGAGGATGATGGCCGGGGCCCCGGCCGGACGCTCGTCCGCCCACGGCGCGAGCCCGGCGTCCAGCAGCAGCAGCGGCAGGTTGATAACCTCCAGCGTGAAGGCGTTCGACACCAGCACCAGGTCAAATGCGCCCAGCCCGCGGCGGCTCTGCACGCCAGAGGCCAGCGGGAGCCCGGCAGCGGCCAGCGCCCGGCGATCCTCCGGCTGCGGCAGGAAGGCGAAGTCGATGAAAGCCTCCGGCAGCGCGCGGCGCACGCCCTGCGCCAGGAACAGGTGCGGCGAGGAGCTGGACACGTCGCGCCACGGCGATAGGCGCAGGATCAGCACGCGGGCGCTGGCCGCATCGAACGCCGGGTTTTCAAAGGTGGCGTTCGGGCAGGGATGAAACAGCGCGCGATCCCGCAAACGCGG
>JBAWXQ010000305.1:0-2921 GCA_037144015.1 bacterium | reverse complement strand
GGTCCCAGGCCAGGTCGTCGTTCATGGTGATGAACGGGTTGACCATCTTGCCCGCGAGGCCGTGCAGTTCGCTGTTCCCCTCGCCGAAGATATTCCAGTCGATGTAGGCGAGGTCGAGGAAGAGGAACTTCTTGCTGGCCAGGCCGGTGAGGTCCTGGTTGCCGGAGACCGGATCGCCACCGGCGGTGGTGCCCTTGAAGCCGTCGGTGGTCAGCCGAATGACGGCTTTCACGTCGTCATTGAGCTTGGCCTCGGCGCCGAGGCGGGCACGGATGCGCTCGTACTCGATGTCCGGATTGCCGGCGTAGCCCTTGCTGGAATCCTGGCGCGTCTCCACGCGATAGCGCACGTCGCCCTTGAACGTGATCGCGTCCGCCCAGGTCTTGGGCGGCGTCAGCGCCGCGGCCACCGAAGACAGCGAAGCGCCCGCGCCGGAAGCAGGCTCCGTCGGTGCCGTCGCCAGGGTGGTCTGCGCCTGCGCTTGCGTCATGGGCCCCTGCTTCAGGGCTTCGCGGACAGCCTCGGCCACGGCCTGGATCACGGCCTGCGTATCGCTGCCGCTCGTGAGCAGCGCGCGGAACGACTGCACGAGCTGCTCGTTGTTTGGCGTTGTCTGCGCCAGCGCCACACCGCCCATGGCAACCCACGCCAGCATTCCCTTTTTCCATCGGCTCATCATGTTCTGGACTCCTTGACTCGCTGTGTTTACTTGCAGCCACCAACCCCTGGTGACGGGCGCATTACACGAAATGCACGTTTGACCGGTGCGAGCGGCGCGTTAGTTGTTTGTTAGGGCACGGGCGCGGGAGGCCCGGAGGGCCAAACACAATCCTCACCGTCCGGTAACAACCGCCTGACATTCAGGCCTCATCGTATCGGCACCGGGAGGAGATCTGACCGTGCAAACGCACAACATGGTTCTGACGCCGCAGCAGCTCTTGCGCCAGCGGCTGCTGGCGATGGCGGGGCGCGGGCTGCTGCTGCTGCTGACATCCGTCGCGGCCGTGGCCGTGCTGCTCATCATCGGGTACATTGCGCGCGACGCCCTGCCTTTTTTCCGGGAGCGCGGCTTCGCCGAATTCTTCACATCAGCTAACTGGTATCCGTCGCGTGAGCCGGCCGAATTCGGCGCGCTGTCCATTATCGTGGGAAGCGTCCTGGTGACGGTGGGCGCGGCGGTGCTGGCCGTGCCACTGGGCGTGGCCGCTGCGGTCTGCCTGAGCGACGTGATGCCCTTCGGACAGCGGCAGGTGGTGAAGCCGGTGGTGGAAATTCTGGCCGCCATCCCTTCAGTGGCCTACGGTTTCTTCGCGCTGGTTGTGCTGGCGCCGCTGCTGCAAACGCATGGCGGCGCGCTGATTGCCGGGGGCTGGTGGGTCGTGGCCGGCCCGCTGCTCGTGCTCGGGGCCATTATCAGCGCTGGCATTGTCACCGGGCGAATCGCGTCGCCAACGCGGCAGCATGCGTGGCAGGTGGCTGTAACCGTCGCGCTGCTGGGAGTCGCCTTCGCCATCCTGCTGGCCGGGCACAGGAGCTTCATCCGCCTGCACGTCGCCAGCGGCGTCAACGCACTCAATGCCTCGCTGATCCTGGGCATCATGGCGCTACCGACTGTGGTCAGCGTATCCGAGGATGCCCTGCAGGCTGTGGGGCGGGAACTGCGCGAGGGGAGCTACGCGCTGGGAGCGACGCGCGCCGAAACCCTACTGCGCGTGGTGTTGCCGGCGGCCAGCAGCGGCATCTTCGCCGCCAGCCTGCTGGGGATCATGCGCGCGCTCGGCGAGACCATGGTGGTCTGGATGGCCTCGGGAAACGCGGCGCAGATCCCCTCCCCCTGGTACAACCTGCTGGAGCCGGTGCGTACGCTGACCGCCACGATCGCCGGCGACATGGGCGAAGCCGATCATGTTGCCAGTTCGATGCGCTACAGCGTGCTGTTTGCCATGGGGCTCTGCCTGCTGCTGTTCAGTTTTGGATGCAACCTGATCAGCGAGCGCATCGTCAACCGTAAACGCAAACGCCTGCTGGGAGGGTGATGCTGTGAACATGACCACCCGACGCCTGCTCGACCGCGCCTTCACAGGCACCGGACTGTTTGCCATCCTCCTGATGGCGGCGGCGCTGCTGGTCGTGCTGGGGCCGATCTTCCAGCGCGGGGCCGGTGCCTTTCTCTTTCAGGGCACCATCGAGCACCGCCGCTTTCTGCTGGAGCACTTCTCCCGCGGGGATGCGGACCGCATGCGTGCAGACCTGGCTGCCACCCGCGACGCCCGTGCGCCAGTTTATCGCATGCTGACGGAGTTCGAGGCGGAGCTGACAACGCTCCCGGATGCCCGGCGCCGGGAACTCCGCCCCGAGTTCGCGGACGTGCGCAAGCTGGTTGCGGAACTGCTCGGTCCGGCGCCGGGAGCGCCACTGTCGAACCTGCCGCGCAACTGCTACGGCCAGACGCGCTGGGACCGCGCGCAGGTCAAGCTCGACCGCCTGCTCTACCAGGAAAGCTGGGTGTTCACCAACGGCGCCAGCATCGCGGTGCGAACGCCACGTACGAAGCTTTTTGCCGGCACCACGCTGGCACCGCTGTTCCCGCTGCTCCAGGAACACACGCCGGACATGCTGCTGCCGCGCTGGACATTCTATGCCGGGTTCCTGACTGATTCGTCGGTGGATGCACACTTCTTTGGCGGCATCGGGCCCGAGGTGCTGGGCACCATCTACCTGACGCTCGGTGCCATGCTCCTGGCCATTCCGTTCGGCGTGATTGCCGCCATCTATTTTCACGAGTACGCGCGGGAGGGGTGGCTGTTGTCATTCCTGCGCTCCTGCGTCAGTACGCTGGCAGGCGTGCCGAGCATCGTGTTCGGCCTGTTCGGGCTGGCGTTCTTCATCAACACGCTGCATGTCTCGCACGGCAAGAGCGT
>JBAWXQ010000304.1:0-2950 GCA_037144015.1 bacterium | reverse complement strand
TAAGGGGTCACGCGTTGGCAGCAAGGTGGCAGCGGCGAGACGCCGCTGCCACTTATTGACGCCAGCCAACACGTAACTGACCCCTTACCGCCTTGTTTCTCCGTCGTGGCACATGGTAGAATCCGGCCATGTTTCGCGGCACACATCGACCCCGGCACCCCGCGCGCTTCTGGATTGCCGTCTGGTGCCTGGCTTCATTGGTGCTCTGGACGGCTGGCTGCATCACCTCCGCGATGCGCCCTCCGCCGGGCGCGCGCGGCATCGTGGTGCCCATGACCGTGACCGGCTACTGCAACTGCGGCGTGTGCTGCAGCTGGGAGAGCACGTGGTTCGGCCTGGGCTCCCCGGTCATCAGCGCCGGCCCGCGCAAGGGAGTCGTGAAGAAGATCGGCTTCACCTCCAGCGGCACGGAGGCCAGGCACGGCACCATCGCCGCAGATGTGTCGCGCTACCCCTACGGCACGCTCATGGAAGTCCCCGGCTACGGCACCGGCCGGGTGGAGGATACCGGCGGCGCCATCAAGGGCGACCACATCGACCTCTGGTTCGACGACCATGATCAGGCCCGGCAGTGGGGGCGGCAGCGCAAGATGGTGAAGATCTGGCTTTCCTATGGCGGGCGGTGAATGGGCACCATGCGATTCGGCGAGTTACGGATTGAATTGTCCGCGCCACGGGGGCGTGGTAGCCGCAGGCAGTCCCTTGCCTGCGGCCGAATCTCGCCCAGCGTTTGTCCCTGAATCTGCTGCGGGCAAGGGACTGCCCGCAGCTACTTTCATCCGGTGGCCCAGCCCTACTTTTACAAACAGGCCGATGGCGGTGCCGACGCGAATGCCTTCGCGATTCCAGTCGGTAGAGAATACGGACGGATCAGGCTGGCCCTCGGGCGTCACTTTGCCGGTTTCGCGGCTATCGCCGTTCAGGCAATCGAACCACAACGAATCGAACTGTCCCCAATGCGGGCGTGGCGTGCGTTTCGTGGTTCGCCAAAGGGATGAAGTTCCGTCTTAGGCGAGGCTTTTGGGGTACATCCGCGGATTGTCCCCGCCACAGGGGCGTGGTATAGTCGGCCCATGACTTCTCACGACGACATCAACCGGCGCAGCCTGGAGCTGGCCTGCGCGGTGGTGCGCCGGGTGGACGCCGATCCGCAGCATGCGGCGCTGGCGGATGCCCGGCGACGCTGTGAGCGCTGGCTGCAGACCGCGCCCTGTTCCGACCTGTTGCAATGGAAGAAGTTGTTGCTTCAGCCATGGGACGCCGTGCGAGCCGTCCTGCTCGATCCATCCGAGACAGGGCAACGCCTGCGCCAGAGCAACCCCTTCTGCGGCGTGCTCACGCCGCGCGAGCGCTGGGACGTTTACCGGAGGACCCGCCGTCATGACGCGCAGCCAGCTTGAACACATCCTTCGCGCGGCCGGCGCCATTACGGACGAGACGGAACTCGTCATCCTGGGCAGCCAGGCCATTCTTGGATCAAACCCCGATGCGCCGGCCGAACTGTGCGCTTCCATGGAGGCAGATATCTTCCCCTTGGGTGCTCCTGAGAAAACCGACTTGATTGACGGCACCCTGGGTGAGCTTTCGCCGTTTCACGACACACATGGCTACTATGCACACGGCATCACACCCGACACCACCGTGCTCGCCGAAGGGTGGCGGAAACGCCTGGTCCGCATCCACTCACCGGCAACCCATGGCGTCGTGGGGCTCTGCCTCTGCCCAGATGACCTCGCGGTCAGCAAACTCGCCGCCGGCCGAAAAAAGGATTTTTCGTTTGTCACCGCCCTGCTCACGAACCGGATGGCCCGCGGGGAAGAGATTGAAGCGCTGGCTAATTGCCTGCCAGACCCTCTTCGTGGCGTCGTCTTGTCCAATCTGCGCATCTGTCTTGCGCGAACCGCGCCATAAAAAGGAATTACACCGCGCTTCGCTAGATCTGCTCCTGGATTCTCTAGACCTGCTCCTGAACCCTTCACCCCCGGAACCGCACCATGTCCGAAGAGAACAAAGCCCCCGAATCCGACACCGCCCGCCACTTCGTGCGGCAGCTGATCGCCGAAGATGTCGCCGCCGGCAAAAACGGCGGCGAGGTCGTCACGCGCTTTCCGCCCGAGCCCAACGGCTACCTGCACATCGGCCATGCCAAGGCAATCTGCATCGACTTCGGCATGGCCCGGGAGTTCGGCGGGCGCTGCCACCTGCGCATGGACGACACCAATCCGGCCAAGGAGTCGGACGAGTATGTCGAGTCCATCAAGACCGACATCGCCTGGCTGGGGTTTGACTGGGGGGAGAACTTCTTCTTCTCCGCCAACTACTTCGACCGCATGTACGCGCTGGCCGAGGCGCTGATCCAGTCCGGCCACGCCTACGTCTGCGAGCTCACCCAGGAGCAGTGGAAGGAATACCGCGGCGTCCCCACCTCCCCCGGCCGCGAAAGCCCCTTCCGCAGCCGCGCGCCGGCCGAGAGCCTCGCGCTCTTCCGCCGCATGAAGGCCGGCGAGTTTGCCGACGGCACGCTCTGCCTGCGCGCCCGGATCGACATGGCCTCGCCGAACATTCACTTCCGCGACCCGGTGATCTACCGCATCATGCACGTGCCGCACTACCACACCGACGCCGCGTGGTGCATCTACCCGATGTACGACTTCGCCCACCCCATCGAGGACGCCATCGAGGGGGTCACCCACTCGCTCTGCACGCTGGAGTTTGAGGTGCACCGGCCGCTCTACGACTGGGTCATCGACCGCATGGACGAGCTCGGCCTGCTGGTGGTGCGCAGCAGCCACAAGATCCGCCCGATCCAGCGCGAATTTTCCCGCCTGAACCTTACCTACACGATCATGAGCAAGCGCAACCTGCTCCAGCTCGTGCAGGAAAAGCGGGTCGACGGCTGGGACGACCCCCGCATGCCGACCCTGTGCGGCTTCCGGCGGCGCGGCTACAC
>JBAWXQ010000303.1:0-2963 GCA_037144015.1 bacterium | reverse complement strand
TTCCTCAGGAACCTTCCCGTGTGCGATGCCGCACACCGGGCCACCGCCTCCGGCGTGCCGGCCACGACGACGTTGCCGCCCGCATCGCCGCCCTCCGGCCCGAGGTCAATAATGTAGTCGGCGCACTTGATTACGTCCAGATTATGCTCAATCACCACCACGGTGTTGCCGGCCTCGCGCAGGCGCAGCAGGACGTCGAGCAGCTTGTGCACGTCGGCAAAGTGCAGGCCGGTGGTGGGCTCGTCGAGCAGGTAGAGCGTGCGCCCCGTGGCCCGCTTGCTGAGTTCAGCCGCGAGCTTGATGCGCTGCGCCTCGCCGCCGGAGAGCGTGGTGGCAGCCTGGCCGAGATGGACATACCCCAGGCCAACCTCCGACAGCGTGCGCAGCTTGGCGGCAATGGCCGGAACCGCGGCAAAGACTTCCAGCGCCTCGTCCACGGTCAGCTCCAGCACCTCGGCGATGCTGCGGCCGCCGTAGCGCACCTCGAGCGTCTCGCGGTTGTAGCGCCGGCCGCCGCACTGCTCGCAGGTGACGTAGACATCGGGCAGGAAGTGCATCTCCAGGCAGAGCAGGCCGTCGCCCTGGCAGACCTCGCAGCGCCCGCCTTTCACGTTGAAGCTGAAGCGCCCGGGCTTATACCCGCGCACCTTGGCTGCGGGCGTGGCGGCAAACAGGTCGCGGATCGGCGTGAAGGCGCCGGTGTAGGTGACCGGGTTGCTGCGCGGCGTGCGCCCGATGGGGCTCTGGTCGATCTCGATCACCTTGTCGAAGTGCTCGGTGCCGGTGATCTTCCGGCAGGCGCCCGGGCGATCCTTTGCGCCATGGAACTTGCGCGCCAGGTGCTTGCGCAGGACCTCGTCCACCAGCGTGCTCTTGCCGCTGCCGGAGACGCCGGTGACGCAGACGAACCGCCCGACCGGGATGGCGACATCGGCGTTCTGGAGGTTGTTCTCCGTGGCGCCGATGATCTGGAGCCAGGGTCCTCCGGCCGCAACCTTGTGCCGCGCCGGGACGGCAATCGTTTCGCGGCCGGAGAGGTAGGCAGCCGTCAGGGAGCGGGTGCACTTCATGAGCCCCGAAAAATCGCCCTGGTAGACCACCTCGCCGCCGTGGCGGCCGGCGCCCGGCCCCAGGTCAACCAGGTGGTCGGCCTGGCGGATCATCTCTTCGTCGTGCTCGACGATCACCACGGTGTTGCCGCGCTGCTCGAGCTGCCGCAGCATGGCGATGAGGCGCTCGTTGTCGCGCGGGTGCAGGCCGATGGTGGGCTCATCGAGCACATACATCACCCCCACCAGCCCGGAGCCGATCTGCGTGGCCAGGCGGATGCGCTGCATCTCGCCGCCGGCGAGCGTGGCGCTTTCGCGGTCGAGCGTGAGGTAGTCCAGCCCGACATCCACCAGGAACTGCAGGCGGCGCCGGATCTCCTTGAGCACCTCGGCGGCAATGTGCTGCTCCTGCGCCGGCAGCGGCAGGTCGCGGAAGAACGCGTGGCAGGCGCGCACGGTCATGGCCATGACGTCGACAATGGACTTGCCGCCCACGGTGCAGGCGCGCGCCTCCGGCCGCAGCCGGGCGCCGTGGCAGGCGGGGCAGCGCTGGCGCCCCATGTACTGGCGCAGCCGCTCGCGCACCTCCTCGATCTCGGTCTCGCTGTAGCGGCGCAGCAGGCCCGGAAGCACCCCCTCGAACGGCTTCTGGTACTTGCGCCAGGCGCCGCGCATCCAGTAGTGGAGCGTGATCTCCTCCTCGCCCGTGCCGTGCATCAGCACCTGCCGGAAGGCCGCCGGGAGGTCCTTGTACGGCGTGGACATGTCGATCTTGTAGGCGCCGGCCACGGCCTTGAGCAGGTGCCGGTAGTAGAGGATCATGCGGTGGCCGCCGCGCCGCCACGCCTGCACGGCGCCGTCTTCCAGCGAGAGCTCCCTGTCGGGAACGACCAGGTCCTCCTCAAAAACCAGCTGCGCGCCGAGCCCCGCGCAGGTCGGGCAAGCACCATAGGGGCTGTTAAAGGAGAAGGCGCGCGGCTTGAGCTCCTCGAAGCTGATGCTGCAGGCGGGGCAGGCGTTCTTCTCGGAGCAGACGAGCTCGGTCTCCCGGCCGGCTGGGTCGGTGAGCAGGGCCAGCAGCAGCCCGCCGCCCTGCTTGAGCGCCAGCTCAACCGAGTCGGTCAGGCGCTGCCGGACCGCCGGGGCGATCACCAGCCGGTCCACCACGGCCTCGATGGTGTGGGCCTTTTTCTTGTCGAGCGCGGGGATGTCGTCCAGCTCGCACAGCTCGCCATTCACCCGCGCCCGCACAAAGCCGGAGCGCCGGATGGTGTCGATCACATCCTCGTGCTTCCCCTTGCGGCCGCGCACCAGCGGTGCCAGCAGCGCGGCCTTCGTCTGCGCCGGCAGCGCCAGGAGCTGCTCCACGATCTGCTCGGCGCTCTGCCGGCGCACGGGCTGGCTGCACTGCGGGCAGTGCGCATGGCCGATGTTGCCGTAGAGCAGGCGCAGGTAGTCGTGGATCTCGGTGGTGGTGGCGACAACGGAGCGCGGGTTGCTGCCGGCGTTGCGCTGCTCGATGGCAATGGCCGGGGAAAGCCCCTCGATGTGGTCCACGTCCGGCTTCTGCATCTGGTCAAGAAACTGCCGCGCATAGGCCGAGAGGCTCTCGACATAGCGCCGCTGCCCCTCGGCGTAGAGCGTGTCGAAGGCCAGCGAAGATTTGCCCGAGCCGCTGAGGCCGGTGATGACCGTCAGGCGGTTGCGCGGTATGCGCACGTTCACATTCTTGAGGTTGTGCTCGCGCGCGCCGGTGATGAGGATGTCGTCGGGCATGGGGAAGCCGGGGCAGGTGTTAGGTGTCGGGTGCTCGGCGAAATCATACCACAGACTGCCCTGTGGCCGGAAGACGGCGGCGTGGCCCCAAATCCTCGCCTAAGACCGACCCCTTCGCTTGTAAACATGCCTTTCGCC
>JBAWXQ010000302.1:0-2964 GCA_037144015.1 bacterium | reverse complement strand
CGCAACCCGCGGGCAGCGGGTTGCACAACTAGGAGACTGTCGGCAGAAGGCCCTGAACCGATCCGAGGCCTAAGTCCGACAGTCTCCTAGTGCGCCGCGAGCCAGTCCGGGCCGGCGCCAATCTCGACTTCCAGCGGCACGCCGAGGTCCATGGCGCCCACCATGCCGCGCCGCACGAGCTCGCGCACAGCCGGCTCCTCGGCGCGCGGCACGTCGAAGAGCAGCTCGTCGTGCACCTGCAGCACCATGCGGGCCTGCAGCTTCTGCTCGCGCAGTTCGCGGTGGATGCGGACCATGGCCAGCTTGATCAGGTCTGCGGCAGTCCCCTGCACCGGCGTGTTGATGGCGTTGCGCTCCGCGGCCTGGCGCGAGGTGGCGTTGCGCGAGTTGATGTCGCGCAGGAAGCGCCGGCGCCCCAGCTCCGTGCGCACGTAGCCGTGCTCGCGGGCAAAGGCGATGGTCCTGTCCATGTACTGCTTCACGCCGGGATACTGCGCAAAGTAGGCTTCGATAAGGTCCGCGGCCGGCTTGCGGGCAATGCCCAGGCGCTGCGCCAGGCCAAAGGCGGAAATGCCGTAGATGATGCCGAAGTTGACCATCTTGCAGCGCGAGCGCATCTCGGGCGTGACCGCTGCCGGCAGCACGCCATAGACGCGCACCGCGGTCTCGGTGTGGATGTCGGCGCCGCGCTCGAAGGCCGCGCGCATCCCGGGGTCGCCGCTCAGCGCGGCCATGACGCGCAGCTCGACCTGCGAATAGTCGGCGGAGAGCAGCACGTGGCCGGCATCGCGGGCGATGAAGGCCGCGCGGATGGGGCGGCCGCGCTCCGTGCGGATCGGGATGTTCTGCAGGTTGGGGTTGGACGACGAGAGCCGCCCGGTCTCGGTCAGCGCCTGGCTGAAGCTGGTGTGCACGCGGCCGGTGGCCGGGTCGATGCATTCGGGCAGCTTGTCCACGTAGGTGGACTTGAGTTTGCTGCAGGCGCGGTGGTCGAGAATCAGGTCGATGATCGGGTGGCGGCCGGCGAGCTTCTGCAGCGTGTCCTCGTCCGTGGCATACTGCCCGGACGCGGTGCGTTTGGCCTCGGGGTCCAGTTTGAGGCGGTCAAAGAGCAGCTCCCCCATCTGCTTGGGCGAGGAGAGGTTGAAGGTCGAGCGGCGGGGCTCCAGGTCCAGCAGCAGCTCCCCGGCCGGCGTACCGCCGGCCGGGTTTGCGGTTCCGGACACGTCGGCAAACTGACCGATTTTGTCTTCGAGTATCCTGAGTTCGCGGCCAAGCTCACAGGAATAGGCCCGGAGCACGACCGGGTTGATGCGGATACCCTCCTCCTCCATGTCCGCGAGCACCTCCACGAGCGGCTCTTCGCACGCCTCCAGCGCGCGCCGGCCGCCGCCGGCCACGACGTCCGGCAGGAGCTTGCGGTAGAGCTGCAGGGCGATGTCGGCATCCTCGGCGGCATAGTCGCTGATCTGCTCCGGCGCAAGGTCAGCCATGTTCTTCTGATCGGCGCCTTTCGCGCCGATGATTTGTTCGGTGGTGATTTTTTCGTAGTCCAGAAACATCCGCGCGAGGTGATCGATCCCGTGTCGTTCGGCGGCATCGTACACATAGTGCGCCAGCATGCTGTCGTGCACCGGGGACGCCAGGCGAAGGCCGTGGTGGCGCAGGATGGTCAGGTCGAACTTGAGGTTGTGGGCGATCTTGCCGGCCGTCGGGCTGGCAAAAACAGGCGCGAAGCGCGCCAGCAGCGCCTTGCGGGCGCCGGGATCGGCCGGCACGGGAACATACCAGGCGCGCCCGGGCTCCGTGGCAAACGACATGCCCACCAGCCGGTCGTGGCGAGCGTCGAGCCCGGTGGTCTCGGTGTCGAAGGCCCACTCCGGCGCGGCGGTCAGCTCCTGCAGCAGCGTTTCCAGCTCCGCACCGGATTGCACGCAGGTGTAGGTGTGCGGCGTTTCGCGGATGGTGTGAAACGTTTTGCCCGGGGTCTCTGGGGCAACGGTTTCGCCCAGCAGGCGCCACCCCAGCTTCGCGAGTTCGTACCGGGCCAGCACGGTGCGCAAGGCCTCGCGGTCCGGCTCCTGGCGGCGGAGCTCGTCCAGCGACACGGCCATGGGGACGTCGCGGCGGATGGTGGCCAGGTGCCGGCTGAGCAGCGCCTGCTCGCGGCCGGCGGCGATGCGTTCCGCCAGCTTGCCCTTCAGCTCTGCGGCGTGGGCGAGGACTTCATCCAGCGAGCCGTACTGCTGCAGCAGCGCCGTGGCGGTCTTTTCGCCCACGCCGTTCACGCCGGGGATGTTGTCCGAGGCATCGCCGGCGAGCCCGAGGTAGTCGACCATGCGGCCGGGGGAGGTGATTCCCCACGTGCGGCAGACATCCGCTTCGCGCAGCAGCTCGGGCTCGCCGGCATTTTTTCCGGGGCGGCAGAGCACGGTCGTGCTGTCCACCAGCTGCGCCACGTCCTTGTCGGGCGTGACCAGCCAGGTGGCAAGGCCGGCGGCGCGGGCACGGGTTGCGAGCGTGCCCATGAGGTCGTCCGCCTCAAAACCATCCACGCGCAGGATCGGGATGCGCAGCGCCTGCGCCAGCTCCATGGCCTGGGGGATGGCGGCCACAAGGTCCTCCGGCGCCTTCTGGCGCTGGGCCTTGTAGGCGGGATATTCCTGGTGGCGGAAGGTGGGCGTCGTGGAATCGAGCACCAGCGCCAGGTGGGTCGGCCGGTGTTCATCGAGGAGCTGGAACAGGATGGAGGCAAACCCCTGGAGCGCGGAGGTGTTGATGCCGCCGCTGGTCATGCGCGGATTGCGCAGAAAGACAAAGTGCCCGCGGTAGAGCAGCGGCATGACGTCGATGACAAAGAGACGGGAGTCGGTTTCCATGGTGTGCGCCTCGGGGAAGAGCGGGTGTCAGGTGGATGGTGGATGGTGGATGGTGGATGGTGGATGGTGGATGGTGGATGGTGGA
>JBAWXQ010000301.1:0-2978 GCA_037144015.1 bacterium | reverse complement strand
AAGGCTAAGTCCGACAGGCTCCTAGTACTAAGGTGCAATGGGGTTATGAGCGGCATTTTGTTACCGTAACCGCGTGTCGAAAACGCCTTACTCTGTCGATTCGTTTGCCAGCCAACACCCGGCTTTCCAGGAGTCGGTCCTGTCCCGCAAGCGGACGGCTGACCGCTGGCTGGCGCCGCTGTGCGGCGGGCTGGCCTTTGTATTCTACTGGCTGCTTACGCCGCACGGCCTGCCGCCGGGCGCGCCGGCTGAGCTGACCGCCACCGCCATGGGGCTGCCGGCGCGGAGCCCGGACTTTCATCTGCTGTGGCGTGCGCTGGCGGCGCTTCTCTCCGGGATTCCAGCCGGCACGCTGTCGGTCAAGCTGGCCCTGCTGAGCGCCGCCTGCAGCGCCATCGCCGCCAGCCTGGTCTACCGGGTGTCGGTCGAGCTCATGATGCACCAGCTGATCCCGGGCGGCACGGGCGGCGATCGCCGAAAGGTGCGTGCGGTGCAAATCGGCGGGGTTGTGGCGGCGCTGGCCTTTGCCACCTCCTCGCCTGCCGCGCTGGCCGCGACCCGCGCCTCCCTGCGCGCCCCCGATGTGCTGCTGGTGCTGACGACGGTCTGGCTTTTTTTGCGCTACTGTAAGTTTCGGCGCGCGGGAACCCTGCTGCTGTCGGGCGTGACCTGCGGCCTCTGCATGGGCGAGACCCCCGGCGGGTGTGCGGCGTTTGCCGTCATGCTGATCGGCGGCGTAATCCTGCTGTGGCGGCAGGAGCGCAGCCCGCTGCCCATGCTGGCCTATGCCGGTCTGGCGCTGGGGGTCATGCTGCTGGTGTATCCCGGCCTCTGCGGCCTGTGCCATGTGCCGGGCGGTGGCGTCCGCCAGCTCCTGTCCGCGCACGGCCGCGAATTTCTCCAGGAGTACGCCGCCACGCGGGCCGGGCTGTTCCTCTGCGCACTCTCCCTGCTGCCGCTCCTGTTTGCCCTGGCCGCCATGAATCACATGCTGAACTACAGCGAGGAGATGAACTCGCTGATGACGCTGTCGGTGCTGGCCGCGGTGTCGCTGCTGGTCCTGACCCGCGACGTGGCGCTGTTTCAGGCCAGCGCGCTGCTGAGCCCGGAGCCGCCGGTGCTGCCACATCTTTTTGCCGCCCTGACCGCCGGGTTTGCCGCCGCCGGCTGGTGGTCCATGGCGTGGAGCCGCGTTCCGGACGCAGATCCCGACGAGTCGGACCGGTGCCATGCAGGCACGACGCGCATGATCAAGGGGCTCGGCTACGCCGGCGCACTTGTCATCGCCGCCGCCGTGTGCTTCTCCGGGTTTCTGACCGCCGGCGCCCTGCGCGCCCGCCCCGACGGGTATCCGCAGCTTTGCGCCGAGGCCATGTTGCAGGATCTGGGCGCGCGTCACTGGCTGTTCGGCCGCACACCGGTCAACACGCATCTCACGGTGCTTGCCCGTGACCGTCATTTTCCCCTGCAGGTCATTCCGCTGCCGCCCTCCGCTGGCTGGTCCGCCGCCCTCCAACAGCGTCTGAATGAAACCGTGGCGCATGGGCAGGATTTCGCCGGTCTCGACCGCGTCCTGCTCGCCGGGGCACTGGCACAGGGGCCGGAGATTTTCCTGCGCACCTGGTTGCTGATCGATCCGCAGGCTGTCGGCAAAATCGCGGTTGCCGGCTCACCGCTTGTCTGGAGCTCCTGCGGCTATGCCCCTGTCCCTGCGCGCTTCTTCTTTTCCGGCAGCCTTCAGCCGCAGGCACCCCCGCAGGCATTTTACAGCCGGATATTGCAGGCCGCGCAAGCGCTCAAGCGCGCGCAAGCCGCCGGCGCGGCGGACGGCGCCGCGCTCGACGTGTTCCGAAATGCCGGGCAGGGTCTTTCCGCTTCCGCGGCCTATGCCGCCGCGGCCTGCCGCCGCGGCGGCGAGACCCGGGCTGCCGCCGGCTTGCTGGCCGCCTGCCAGAGCGCACTCCGGACGCCGCCCGGCCCTCGCGGCTTTCTTGCCACCCCGCTGTCCCGGATCTGGGAGACCACGATTTTGCATGCGCGTTCGGATTGCGCCGACGTCCTGCACATGAGCCGCGCACACGAGCAGCTGGATGTGCCGGCGAATAATGATGCGGCGGGGGACTGGAGCGCCCGCGACCGGGAACAGGAGCAGGTTCTGCTTTGCGAAGCCACGGCAAAGCACCCGCGCGATCTTTGGTCCTGGCATCGCCTCGTTGTTTCCCGCCTCCAGTCCGGCGAAAGCGACCTGGTTTGGCAGGAGCTGCTCCCGGCCATGGAACGGGCAGCCGGCGACAGGACCAACGACCTGGTCCGCCTGACGCGCGCCCTCGTGCTGTGTGCGCGCGGCGGGCCATCCCTGCAGGAGGCACGCGATCTGTTTGCCGACGCGGCGGATGCCAACCCCGAACTGGTGGCTGCCCGCGAGTGGGCCCTGCGTCTGGACTTGCTGCAGAGCGACGAAGCCGCCGTCATCCGCGATGCCGGCGAACTGCTCTCCGGCGACGAGACGCACGCGCAGGCCAACTACGCGCTTGCCCTGGTGGCCGCACGGAGGAGCCAGATTGCGGAGGCTGACCGGTATTTCCGGCAGTCACTGGCCGGCGCCTCGACGCCACAGGCGCTCAGCGGACAGGCCCGCCTCTACTGTCAGCGGGGTATGCCTCGCGAGGCAATCCCGCTGGCACGCAAGGTCACCGCGGAGTATCCCACCTACCCGGACGGCTGGATTGTGCTGGGCGAAGCCCTCGCGGCGGTCGGCCGCTCCAGTGAAGCAGAAGATGTCCGGTCCCGGGCCGGCGCGCTGGAGCCGCGACGCGGCTCACCCATTCTCGGCGCCGCACAGTTTCCAGCAGGCAGCACCTTTTTCGCGGGCCGGATCGCGCCAGCGCGGGGAAAGCGATACGACTAGCCGCCTGGTCGGACTTAAGTTCAGACTTCCTGATCTCGCCAAAGAATGACTTGGCACTTTTAGGGGGCGT
>JBAWXQ010000300.1:0-2980 GCA_037144015.1 bacterium | reverse complement strand
ATTGAACCATGGATGCACAGGTGCGCTGGGTGCCGTTCGAGCTGCTGGAGCGGTTTACGAAGGATGTCCTGACCGGCATCGGCGTGCCGCCGGCTGACGCCGCCATCTGTGCGGATGTCCTGGTCACGGCCGACCGTCGCGGCATTGATTCCCACGGCGTGGGGCGGCTCAAGACCATTTACTACGACCGGATCGTGAAGGACCGGGTCCAGCAGCCAGTCACCCGCTTCGAGGTGGTGCGCGATGTGAAGGCCACGGCGCTGGTCGACGGGCACGATGGCATGGGCATGGTGATTTCGCACCGCTGCATGTCCATGGCCATCCGGAAGGCGCGCGAGCATGGCGTGGGCATGGTGGCCGCCCGCAACTCCACCCACTACGGCATTGCCGGCTACTACGCCCTCATGGCCTGCGACGCGGGGATGGTCGGGCTCACCGGCACCAATGCGCGCCCGTCCATGGCGCCCACCTTCGGCGTGGAGCCGATGCTCGGCACCAACCCGCTGGTGTTCGGCTTCCCCACGGACGAGGCCTTCCACTTCACCAACGACTACGCCACCTCGACCACCCAGCGCGGAAAGATCGAGCTCTACGCGCGCCTGGACAAGCCGCTCCCGCCCGGATGGGTTGTGGACCAGGACGGACAGACGCGCACCGATGCCGCTGGCGTGCTCAAGGACCTGACCGCCGGAAAGGCGGCGCTCACGCCCGTGGGCGGCATGGGCGAGGAGCTCTCCGGCTATAAGGGGTATGGCTACGCCACCGTGGTGGAGGTGCTCTCCGCCGCGTTCCAGCAGGGGGCTTTTTTGCAGCAGCTCAACGGCCTGGAGGACGGCCGCAAGTGCCCGCCCAAGCTTGGCCACATCTTCCTGGCCATCGACATTGCCGCGCTCTGCGACGTGAAGGAGTTCCGGAAATCCGCCGGCGATATCCTGCGCAGCCTGCGCGCCTCGCGCCTCGCGCCGGGCGCACAACGGATCTACACCTGCGGCGAAAAGGAGTACCTCGCCTGGCTCGACCGCCGGGACAAGGGCGCGCCGGTGCCGCGCGTGACGCAGCAGGAGATGATTACCATGCGGGACGAGGTCGGACTCAAGGGGTACGACTTCGGGTTCTAGCAGCCGGTCGGGCGCAGCCTTGTGGAGGCACAAGCTGTCTGCCGACCAGGCTGCTAGTTGGGCCACCCGCGGTCAGCGGGTGGCGAAGACTCAAGTACAGACAGCTTTGCCGGCACAACGCTTGTGAAGCGCAACGGACGTACGCGTCCCGGACACGCCCATGCCACCATCCTTCATCGTCGCCCTCGACCAGGGCACCACCTCCTCGCGCGCCGTGCTGTTCGGCGCGGATGGGCGCATCGCGGGCATGGCGCAGCGCGAATTGACGCAGCACTATCCCCGGCCCGGGTGGGTTGAGCATGCCCCGCAGGAGATCTGGGAGTCGCAACGGGCCATGCTCGAACAGGTCGTGCGCGAACACGGCGTGGCGCCGTCTGCAATCGCCGGGATCGGGATCACCAACCAGCGTGAAACAACCGTGGTCTGGGACCGGAAAACCGGGCAGCCGATCCATCCCGCGATCGTGTGGCAGGATCGCCGCTGCGCGGCGATCTGCGAGGAGTTGAAGAATCGCGGTCTGGAGGCGTACGTTCGGCAGAACACCGGTTTGGTGCTGGATCCGTATTTTTCCGGCCCCAAGATCAAGTGGATTCTCGACCAGGTTGACGGCGCGCGGCAGCGCGCCGTCAACGGCGAGCTGCTCTTCGGCACAATCGACACCTGGCTGATCTGGAAGCTCACCGGCGGCGCGGTGCATGCCACGGATTGCTCCAACGCCTCGCGCACGCTGCTCTACAACATCCGCGAAATGAAATGGGACGAACGTCTGCTCGAGGCGCTCGACATCCCGGCCGCCATGCTGCCCGACGTGCGCGATTCGTCCGGATCGTTTGGCACCTGCATCTGCCGCGGCGCAACGATCCCCATCCTTGGCGTGGCAGGTGACCAGCAGGCCGCGCTGTTTGGCCAGGACTGCCTGGCGACCGGCCAGGCCAAGAACACGTACGGTACCGGCTGCTTCCTGCTGATGAACACCGGCGAGCAGCTCTGCCTCAGCCAAAACGGGCTGCTCTCGACCATTGCCTGGCGCATCGATGGCCGCGTGCAGTACGCGCTGGAGGGGAGCGTGCTGGTTGCCGGCGCCGCCGTCCAGTGGCTGCGCGACGGCCTGCAGATCATCGGCTCGGCCGCGGAGTCCGAGCCCCTGGCGCGCGAGGCCGGCGACGCCGAGGACGTCTACGTGGTGCCGGCCTTTGCCGGCCTGGGCGCGCCGCACTGGGACATGTATGCGCGCGGCGCGATTTTCGGCCTGACCGGCGGCACCACGCGTGCGCAGCTGGTGAAGGCCACGCTGGAGTCGCTGGCGTTCCAGACGCGCGACGTGCTGAACGCCATGCAGGCGGACACGGGCATCCGGCTGCAGGCCCTGCGGGTGGATGGCGGGGCGGCGGCCAACAACCTGCTGATGCAGTTCCAGGCCGACATCCTGGGCGTAGCCGTGGAGCGCCCGCAGGTGATCGAGTCCACGGCCCGGGGCGCCGCCTGCCTCGCGGGAATCGCGGCGGGGATCTGGGACCGCGACGCAATGCTCAGCCGCCGCGTGCTCGACCGCGCCTTCCTGCCGCGGATGGACGCCGCGCACCGGCAGGCGCGCTGCGCGCAGTGGGAACGCGCCGTCCAGCGGACCAGGGGATGGCTGTCGTAGCCGCGTAATGGGTTGGCGACAGGGGGCGGCAACTCCGCGCGAGGATCGGAGGAAGGCCGGGTTGCCGTGCGGGCGTGCCCGGGGACATCGAAGCGGGAGGAGGAACGCACCGTGCCGATGCGAAAGGCTCCTCCCCGTGCCGATTCACCGACTACGTAGCCGCCTCAGCAATTCTCAATATGGCCGTGAACGGCCCTATTGAGAATTGCTGTTTTAT
>JBAWXQ010000299.1:0-2985 GCA_037144015.1 bacterium | reverse complement strand
GCGAAAGGCATGTTTACAAGCGAAGGGGTCGGTCTTAGGCGAGGATTTGGGGGCGGGTTGCCAAAACTAGCAGCCTGGTCGGCAGACGGTTTGTGTCTTGACAAGGCTAAGTCCGACAGGCTGCTAGCTGCTCGTTCGGGTCCGCGGGCATGCCCGTCTCCGGTGCCGGCCACGGAAAGGCCCGCAGCAGCACCAGCGCCTCGCCGGCCAGGAAGAGCGACCCGCAGACCAGCACCAGCCCCCTCTCCGCGCGGGCCCAGGCCTGCGCGGCAGCCAGCGCAGCCGGCAGCTCCGCCGCCTCGACCTGCAGGATTCCCGCGGCGCGCATCCGCTCCGCCGTGGCTGCCGCCGGCAGCGATCGCGGCGACGGCACGGCCACGGCCCAGGCGCGCCGGACGCCGGAGGCCATCTGCCGCAGAAACCCGGGCGCGTCCTTGTCGTCGCAGAACCCGGCCACCAGCGCCACCGGCCCCCGGAACTTCACCCGCCGCAGCGATTCGCGCAGGGCCGCGGCGCCGTCGGGGTTATGCGCGCCATCCACGATCACCGGCGGCTCGCGCACCGCGAGTTGGAAGCGGGCCGGCCAGCACACGCGCCCCATCCCTTCGCGAAAGGCCTCATCCGCCAGCGGCACGCCCAGCTCCGCGGCCGCGGCCTCGAGCGCGGCCACGGCCGTGGCCAGGTTCTCGGCCTGGTAGGCGCCGGCCAGCGGCGTCCGCACCTTGCCCAGGTCGCGCGACGAAGTGGCCATGCGCACCGTCAGCCCCTCGAGCGCCACGGCGGCGGCCGTGACGTTGACCTCCTCTGCGGCGTCGACAAACAGGCAGCCGCGGGCGGCCGCCGCGCCGCGGATCACGGCCCGCGCCTCATCCGGCATGGCGCCGCAGATCACCGGGCGGCCGGGCTTGATGATGCCGGCCTTCTCGGCGGCAATGGCCTCGAGGGTGCTTCCGAGCTGCTCGCAGTGATCGAGGGCGATGCGCGTGATCACGGAGACCAGCGGGGTCAGCACATTGGTGGCATCCATCCGGCCGCCGAGCCCGGTCTCGATTACGGCCAGCCGGATACCGGCGCGCCGGAAGAGCACAAAAGCAATGGCCGTGGCGCACTCAAAGAAGGTCGGCGCCTGGCCGCCCCCCTGCTCCACGGCCTGGGCTGCCGCCTCGACCTCGGCCGCCACCGGCGCGAGCGCGGCGTCGTCCACCGGCACCCCTTCCAGAAAAAACCGCTCGTGGAAGCGCAGCAGGTGCGGCGACGTGTAGCGCCCCACGCGCAGCCCGGCCGCGGCCAGGACTTCCGCCACCAGGGCGGTAACCGACCCCTTGCCGTTGGTCCCGGCCACGTGCACGGCAGCCAGTCCCGCCTCCGGGCTGCCGAGGCGCGCCAGCAGCGCCTGCATCGTTTCAAGTCCCGGCCGCATGCCAAAGCGGCGCCGGGCGTAAAGCCGTTCAAGAAAATCGTGCGTCATGGTGCCTTCCTGGAAAAGGTGAGCCGGTCCGCGGCGACCGCCGGGACCCGCGTGGCAACGGCAGGCCGGCGTGTTTTCCGCGTCCCAACGTTATAATGCGCTTGAGCCGTCGGGATCAATGCGTTAAAACAGAAACGTGCGAGTGCTGGTTCTATTCATTGACGGTGTGGGCGTGCGCGAGCCGGCTGCGGACAATCCTGTCACCGCGTCGGTTTGCCCGACGCTGCATCGCCTGATCACGGAAAATGCCGTCTTGATCGACGCCTGCCTCGGCGTCCCCGGGCTGCCGCAGAGCGCGACCGGGCAGACCACGCTCTTTACCGGGATCAATGCGCCGCGCTACATGGGGCGCCACGTGGAGGGGTTCCCCGGGCCGTCGCTGCGCACCCTGATCGCCGGCGGCAACCTGCTGCTCGACCTCACCCGCAAGGGGCGGCGTGTGCGGTTCGCCAACGGCTACCTGGCCGAAAGCGTCGAGGAGATCCGCAACCGCCGCTTCAATTCCGTCACCACCGTGATGTCGCTCACCTGCCCGGAAGTCCTCTTCTTCCGGGAGAACCTGCTCGCCAACCAGGCGGTCTTCCATGACATCACGCGCGCCACGATGCGGCAGCGCGGCTACCAGGGGCCGCTGGTGACGCCGCAGCAAGCCGCGGAGCACCTCATCCAAGTGGCGCTGGCGCACGACTTCACGCTGTTCGAGTTCTTCCTGACCGACCTGGCCGGGCACTCGCGCAACTTCAAGGAAGCCGTGGAGACGCTCTGCATGCTCGACGCCTTCCTGTCTCCGGTCTTCGACATGGCCGCAGAGCAGGAGATCCTGGTCGTCCTGACCAGCGACCACGGCAACATCGAGTGCATGGACGCCCACGGCCACTCCACCAACCCGGTGCCGCTGATCGCTTTGGGCCCCGGCGCGGAGGAGCTCCAGTGCGGTGCCACCTCGCTCATGGACATCACGCCGCGCATCGAAAAGCTGCTAGCAGCCTGTCGGACTTAGCTTTGTAAAGACACAAACCGTCTGCCGACCAGGCTGCTAGTTTGGGGAAGCCCGCTGACGGGCGATAGAGCTGCTCAAAATTTGAGTTCAGAAGACAATCAGGACGTCGATCTCTTTTCGTCCTCGTCTTCGTCCTCGAAAGGATCGACTCGATGCCGCTTGAGGGTGGTTCGGCCGAGGGCGCCCTCCGGCGAGGCCCGGCACGGGGTGCAGATCGACGACCGGCGAACCGCAGATTGACGAATATCCAGTGCCGATTTTTGAAGGGGATTCGTAACGCTCAGGAGCACCACGGAAAGACAGGAATCGGTGGACGAAAACGGCGACGAGCGCGGTTAACGAGTAGGGGCTCCCAATCGTCAACCAATCTCGTCGCCGCGATCGTCGACCGACGGCGTGTACGTAGCCGTAGACTCGGGGTGGCACCGAGGGGACAGGGGGCGAGGGACAGGGTGCCCGCTCAGCCCAGCAAGCGGCGGATGACATCCGCGGCGGAGTAGTCGGGATTCTCGGCCGT
>JBAWXQ010000298.1:0-2992 GCA_037144015.1 bacterium | reverse complement strand
CGAGGTTGCCCTTGCGGTGCCGCTATTGTACTGTCACGGCTTGAAAGGAGCTCCACGCATGGAAATCTGTGTTCTGGGCAGCGGCAGCTCCGGCAACTGCATCTTTGCAGCCGGTGGCGGCACGCGCCTGCTGATTGACGCGGGGCTGAGCCTCAAGGAGACCACGGCCCGCCTGGCGCAGCTTGGCCAGGAGATGCGCGCCATCGATGCGGTGCTGTTCACCCACGACCACGCCGATCACTGCCAGGGCGCCGATGTGTTCCATCGCCGCCACCGGCTGCCCTTCTACGCCAACGAGGGCACCGCGGCCGGCATCGAGCAGACCGTCAAGTGCCCGGACCTCTCCTGGCAGATCTTTGAGGCCGGCTCGTCGTTTGCCATTGGCGGGCTGCGGGTCGAGCCGTTCTCCGTGCCGCATGACGCTGCGGATGCCGTGGGATTTGTGATCTCGGACGGCCATGTGCGCCTGGGCATTGCCACGGACTTCGGCACGGTCACGGCGCTGATCCGGCGCAAGCTGGCGGACTGCGACGCGCTGGTCCTGGAGACCAACCACGACGTCGAGATGCTCCGGCAGTCCGGCCGCCCCTGGTCGCTGATCCAGCGCATCCTCGGGCGGCACGGGCATCTCTCGAACGAGGCCGCCGCCGAATTGCTGGGCAGCGTGCTCGGGCCGCGCCTCCGGACCATCTTCCTCGCGCATCTCAGCGAGGCGTGCAACACGTCCGCGCTGGCCGAGCGCGCCGTGCGCGACGTGCTCCGGCATGCCGGCCGCGCCGACGTCCGGCTGGTGCACACCCATGCGGATGCAATCAGCGAGCGGGTCGAACTCTAGCAGCCTGTCGGACTTAGCTTTGTGGAGGCACAAACGATCTGCCGACCAGGCTGCTAGTCTGGGGGACGCAACCGCCAAGCGCCGGATAACAGTGTAATCCGAAACCAAAAAAGCAGCCGGAACTATTTTCTGCCTGTAATTGAGTCTTCGCCACCCGCGGGCAGCGGGTTGCCGTCCCCGGCCTCCACGCAGGTGTTGCCTGCATCTTCCACGCGGCACACGTCGGCGCCGTGCGGCGCGACGCCCGCTTCGTGCAGTGCCTCCGCCGCCGAGCCGGCTTTGCGGATTCCCAGCAGGACAGCTTCTGCCGCGGAGATCCCCGGGCTGACGACATAGACGCGCACGCCGCGCGTGGCCGCGTCGGTCAGGTAGCGCAGGCGCACGGCCTTGTGGTCGCCCAGCCGGTAGCCGCGCTGCTGCACGACAGTCCGCGCGGCGGCATGGGTCGGCGCCTCGCGCAGCAGGTTCACGAAGGCGTCCTGCCCGATTCCCTGCGGGCAGGCGGCCTCCAGCACGATCACGCCGTGGTCGCGCACCGCCCATTCGCTGTTCTTGATCCCCTTTTCCGCCTGGTAGAAGCTGCAGGCCAGCGCGCCGGTCACCTCCGCCACGAGTGCGTCCGCCGCACGCGGAATCCGCCGCAGGTAGGCTGCCTGAACCTTCGGCACAAGAGCCTGCAGCGCCGCCAGCGGCGCGCCGCCGGCGGCATCGACAATGTCCGGGCCGATCTGGAAGAGGTTCACCACGGCCATGCGCCTGCCGCGCTCCAGCGCGCGCAGCAGGCCGACAATTCCATCATGCACCGGTGTGCCCTCCAGGCGGCAGGGGCGGCAGGCCGGGTCCAGCGCGCCGGCGTGGTTGCGCTCGATGTCCGCATAGCCGGCGCAGCCGATGGTCAGCGTCTTGTGTGCGCCGCTGAACCCCGCAAAGTAGTGCGGCTCCACGCTGCCGATGGCCAGGAGGCTCTGCGCGCCTGCGACCCACGGGTGCGCACGCCAGCCCTGTTCGCCGCCTACGGCGACCAGCCCGGTGCTGCGGGCATCGTGCCAGCTCCAGGCCCCTGTCCGTATGGCGGCGCAGGATTGCTGCAGCGCTTCGCGCGCCGCAGGCCCGAAGGTGTGGCTCCCGGCGGCGACCACGACCCGCGTGCGGGACAGGTCGAAATACGTTCCGGCCCTGGCCAGCACGTCGGGCGTGGCCGTCGCACGCTGCGGGTCGTTGATCAGCAGCACCTCCGGCGCGCCGCACCCCAGCGCGTCACGCGCTTGCGCCAGGGCCTGGCGTACGGCCCCGGCGCACGGAGCTGGAATTGCGGGTGCCAGAAGAGTCATCATGCGAACCTTGTTCCCTAGGAGACTGTCGGACTTAGACCTCGGATCGGTCCAGGGCCTTCTGCCGACAGTCTCCTAGTTGAGCAACCCGCTGCCAGCGGGTTGCGAAGACTCAATTACAGGCAGAGAAATTGTTCCGGTTACTCTTTTGGTAGCGTATGACACTGTTGTCCGGCGCTTGGCGGTTGCGTCCCATGGACTTGCAGCTTGGTCGGCACAAAGTTTGTGAAGAACTGCGGATCGGGAACCGGCTGACGATTACGGATAACGAGGAGAAAACACCCCATCGTCCTCGTCCTCAGCGAGCGCCGCGAGCGGTCCTCGTCCGTCGTACTCGAACGCCAAAGGAGTGGCATTCGAGGACGATGGACGAGGACGACGGACGAGGACGATTGAGGCCAAACGCTCCAGCTTCGTCGAACCGCTTTGTCGACTGTCGATATGGGGACCATGCCCAGCGCTACCCCGCCCCTGCCGCCAACCGGCTACAGTCCCCCGCAACCCCACGGGCGGAATCCCGTAAAAAAAACAGCGGCAGGCGCCTGCGCACCTGCCGCTGTTGCTCGTGCGCAGCGGAAGAATCAGCCCGGGTCGATCGCCTCGGTCGGGCATTCGCCGGCGCAGGCGCCGCAGTCGACGCACTTCTCCGCGTCGATGACGTACTTCTTCTCGCCCTTGCTGATCGCCTCCACCGGGCAGGATTCGATGCACTTGCCGCAGGTGGTGCACTTGTCGGTAATCTTGTAGGCCATGTCATGCTCCTTTGCTTGTCCGGGCCGCCAGCCGGTCCCGCAACAAGCAGAGGGACGACAGAGTCAGCCGTGAA
>JBAWXQ010000297.1:0-3000 GCA_037144015.1 bacterium | reverse complement strand
ATCGCCCATGGCGCCGCCATAGATGCCGGGATTGATCGGCAGGCCTGCGCCCTTCACATCCACGTCCGCCGTCACCGCCGCCGGATTCTTGAGCGGCGTCAGCACCCTCGGCTCAGGCCGCGTCGCCCATTCCTGACGCGAGCGCACCATGCGGTTGTCAAACCCGACGTCGTCAACAAACACGCTGAAGGCGCGCTTCAGCGGCGCCCAGGAACTGATGTCCAGTTCCCAAACGTGGCGGGGGTCGAACGCCTCCTTGCCGGCCGCGTAGAGATCCCGGAGCGGAATCACGACCTCGTGCCACGCACCGTCGCGCAAGTTCGCGTCGTCTCCGGCGTAGTCCGCCACCATGACCTGCCCCGTGCCCTTCTTCGTGGTTGACGACACCAGCGACACGGCAAGCCCCTGGGGATCGTCGCCGACGACCTTCACCCAGAACGTCAGGTTGGCAAAGCTGGTGATGTCCTCGCCCGAGCCTTCGGGATACCAACCATGCCAGTTCCAGCCGCCGCCGATGTACCCCGAGCCCTCGCCGCGGAACTCCACGGCCACCTTGCCGTTGTGCACTTCCTCGGTCTGGGCCTTGATGAAGTTGAGCGGCGTCTGCGGCGAGACCCATGACAGCCCGTGCGGATATCGGTCGCCGTCCCACACGACGGTCTTTTCGGTTGCGGCGCTGATCTTGAACGACGCCACGGCGGAGCTCAGACGATCCTTATCGTCTTCAGCCACCACGCCGATGACCTTGCCACCCGGCGTGACGCCCGCGCCAACCGTGAACGAGTTGCCGTAGGTCTTGTCATCCGCCTCGTCGTCGCCGTGCTGGCCGTCGTCCAGGAGTTCGAGCTCCCCTGCGCCCACGGCCCGCAGGTCGGCGCTGACCTTGCGGACCTTGTCCGAGCGGCTGCTGGCCACGGCCCGAATCTGCACGCGCGACTGGGTGTCGCCTTCGCGGCCGGCGGCCGGGCTCAGGCTCACCCCGCTCAGCAGCGGTCCCCGCGGGGTGTTCATCACGCGGCCGCGGTACAGTCCGGCGGCCCCCAGGCCCAGGAGAACGGTCTGACCGTCAGGCGTGGCCGCCCAGGCCGTGGCCTGGCGGTTCTCCTGAAAGGGGCTCATGTTCGTGAATGCGGCCGGCAGCGTCCCCAGATGGCCGGCGATGGCGTCGGTCAGGTTGAGCGTCACCTCCTGCCAGTTGACGCCCTCGTTGTCGCTCAGTTGCAGCATCCAGACGCGGTTGCCTTCCCGCAGGGCGCGGTTGCCTTCCCGGAACACCAGCCGGCCGGCCACGCCAACCATGCGCGAGTGATCCTCCATCGTGTATTTCCATGTCCGGCCGCCGTCTGTGCTCTTGTTGACGCCATGGTGCTTGGTGGTAAACAGCGTTTCGCCCGTCTGGGCAACCACGAGCGCGCCGCCATGGTGCGCCACGTCGCCCTCGGCCGCCGTCCACGTCTGCCCGCCGTTGTCGGTGACCCGCACGCCCTTGTCCTCGGCGCGGCCCACAACCGCCCACAGGGTTTCGCTCATGGCCAGCACGACCTGGCCCTTCACGGGCCCGCCCATGTCGTGCTTGATCCACGTGGCGCCGCCATCGGCGCTGGAGGACATGAAATTCCCGTCCCGCTGGCCAGCCAGAACCACTTTAGCGTTCTGTGAGCACACAGCCACCGACTCCACGTCTTCGCCGGCCAGTCCCTCACATCGCTTCCAGGTGGCGCCGCCGTCGGCGCTGCGATACAAACCGCCGCCCGCCGCTTCTGCGGCGGCAAACACGCACGTGCCATCGTCCGGCGCCGCCGCGACCCACCGCGCGCCGGCCAGCACCGGATCCTTGCCGGTCAGCCGCCGCCACGAGGCGCCGCGATCGTCCGAACGATACAGGCCGCCGCCCGCAGCGACATACGCAACCGGCGTCCTGCCGCCGAGCGCCACGCTCTGAATGCCGGTGCCCTCGCGGACATCCAGCCCCTTGTTCGCGCTTTCCCAGCGGATGAAGGAACTCTGCCCCTGCGCGGAAACAACGCCCAAACCCGCCACCATGGCCAACACCAACCGGCTTCGATGCTTCATTTGTGTTTTCCTTCCTGAACCCATTTCTCAACCCAGCTCCGCCTCCACCCGCACGGTCGTTCCCGGCGCCGCCGGCGGAATGACATTCCCCTCGATCCATCGCCCGCCCACCTTCAGCCGCCGTACGCCGCGGGTGAGGTGCTGCGGGTTTTTAATTTTGATCCTGTACGTCGCGCCGCGGAAGCGGCGGGTGACTTGAAAACCATCCCATGCGCGCGGGATCGCAGGCTGGATGCGCAGCCCGTCGTAGTCGGGCTGGATGCCGGCGAGGTAGTGCGTCGCGGCGTAGTAGGACCACGCGGCCGTGCCCGAAAGCCACGGCAGGCGCGCCTTGCCAAAGAGGCGGCTGAACTTGCCGTGCGTGGACTGGCACCAGACGTACGGCTCGCTCTCGCGCACCTCGGGGTTGTCATTGGACGCGGCAGGGAGGTAGGCGCGGAAGTACTCCCAGGCGCGTTCGGCACGGCCGAGCAGCGCCTCGGCGATCACGGCCCACCCCTGCGGATGCTGGAAGATGCCGCAGTTTTCCTTCTGGCCGGCGTTGTACAGCACGGCGCCACAGGAGTTGTCCTGCCGGTACGGCGGCGCGCAGAGCATGATGCCGTGCTCGGTGGCGAGCCGCTCGTACATTGCGTCGAGCGCCTTGACCTGCTGCTCGCGGCTGCCCGCACCGGCGATGACGGCCCACGGCTGGGGCTCGAGGAAGATGGCCCCTTCTTCACGCTGCGCGCTGCCGAGCACGCGTCCGTCGGCCCGGATGCCGCGCACCCACCAGCCGCCGTCCCACGCCACGCGGGCAAGGGCGGCATCGAGCCTGGCCAACCCGGCCGCGGCCCAGGCCGCCTCGTCCGGCCGCTGCAGGCGCGCGCAGATCTCCGCGTACACCGTGAATCCGTAGCGCATCTGAAAGGCGATGAAGAGGCTCTC
>JBAWXQ010000296.1:0-3023 GCA_037144015.1 bacterium | reverse complement strand
GGATGACCGGCGCGCCTTCCGCGGTCTCCAGCGTCTTCTCCAGGCTCTCCTCGTGACCCTCCTTGGAGCTGTCGACCTCGATTTCGCCCTCGCCGGTCTTCATCACGTCCTCGAGGTCCAGATTCTGGCCCCCGGCGGCGGCGTTCGCCGAGGTTGCCCGGCCCAGCAGATCGTTGATCTCCTTCTCCGCGGCCACCAGGGGGACGATGGTGAGGCTGGTGGCCATGCGCAGGTTTTCAATCAGGTGGATGTCGAACGGGTCGGCCAGCGCAACCAGCAGCGTCTTGCCGCTCTTCCACACCGGGAACGTGTGGCTGCGGTCCCAGTTTTCCTTGGGCTGCAGCTCCAGCAGGCTGGGGTCGGCGATGAAATGCGCCAGCTTGATGGGCGGCATCCGCACATACTCCGCCACGGCCAGCGTCATGTCGTCCTGCGACACTAGCTGGCTGTTCATCAGCCGCTTCTCAATGGGGCCGGACTCCTGCGAAGAGACCGTATCCAGCTTCTCGCGCGTAATTGCACCGCGCTTGAGCAGGATATCCACCACCCCGCTACCGGTTGATTCTGTCTCCATGCCGCGTCTCCCCTGCCATTAAGATGCAGGAACCATGCCGAAAGATTCAGAAAAGCGAAATACGGGCTTGAAACTCCGGCGTCCGACGCACAGAATAGCGCATATCGGAGGCCAATGCCAGACCCCAACGTCAGATCATCGAGACCGCCCGACTCGGAACAGGTCATCGAGGCTGTCTCGTTCTTCGAGCAGATGCTGCAGACCATGCCCGAGGATCGCGTGTCGCTCGAGGTGCTCTCGCAGGCCTATGAGCAGGCCGGCGATGCCGAACAGGCATGCGCCATGCTTTCGCGGCTAGCCCGCGTGATCGAGCGCGACGGCGATGTGGACGCCGGCAGGCAGCTGCGGCATCGGCTGGCCCTGTATTCCGGAAACGCCGTCGCCGACGCGGCCCTGGAGCAACTGACCCGGTTTCTCTCGGCCCCGTCTTCCGCCGCTCCTGCCGCTCCTGCGGCGGCCCCTGCCGCTGCGACGCCAGACGCCGGCGCCGCAACCGCAAGCGCCATCACCATCGACGCCCTGCAGCTGATCAACGGCCCGGCGGAACGCCGGGCCATTGTCACGCAGGAGCTCGACTTTGCCTGGCTGCTGCACGAGCAGGGCATGCTGACTGAAGACCAGTACGCCTCGATTGTAAGCGACATCACCGACCTTTCGGCCAGCGCCACGCCGGTTCCGGTTTCGGTGCTGCACCTCTACCATGACCGGCAGCTTCCCAACATCGACCGCGTGCTGACCTTTGCCTCGGAGAAGAGCGCCGTGCCGCTGCTGCCGCTCACGTCCTTTGATCCGCAGGCCGGCGCCTATGGATTGCTCCCCCTGGACTACCTGATCATCAAAGGGGTCATTCCGTTCGAGCTAATGTCCCGCGACCTCCTGGTCGGCACGCTCAACCCGCTGAACGAGAAGCTGCGGTTGGAGATGGAGAAGCTCACAGGCAGGCGCTGCCATTTCTACCTGGTCCAGCCGTCGGACTTCGACGCCACGATCGACAAGATCCGCAAGCTGCTGCAGGGCCCGGCCGCGGCGAAAAAATAATCACCGCCCGGCGCCGACATAGAAATCGCGCTGCTGGCCGTTGCCGGCTGCCAGCGTCACGCGCTGCGCGGAAATAGCCACCACGCTCACGCCGTCGACCGAATCGCCGACCGACACCAGCCGACCGTTGATCAGGGCAATCCACTTCGCCTGCTGGCCGCCAATGGCCGCCGTGATCCGCACTCCCGGCCAGACAAACGGCTTTTCCGCAGGAGTGGCGCTGGCTGCGCCCGTGCCTCGCGCGGGCTTGACCTTTCCGGCAGGCGTCGTCGCCACAGGCGCGGGAACCGCTGCCGGCGGTGGCGCAGCCACAGCAACCGGAACGGCAGCTGTCGCAGCCACAGGCACGGCAACTGCCGCCGCGTTCGTCTCCCCGCCAGCCACGCGTGCGCTTTCCAACCCGCTGACCCGCCTGGCTTCGTGAATCGGGCGAGCCGGCGAAAGCTCCGCGACCATCCGCTGCTGCGCGGCGGTCAGCGGCACGCCGTTGCTGACCGCAACCGTCGTCCTGCCCGGCAGGAAGGATGCCAGCTTCCCCAGAGCCTGCCTGACCCCCGCACCGTCCGACCCGCCCGCCTTCTTGAACTCGCGACCGACCAGAAAATACGCGGCGGCGGCCAGCACCACCAGCAACAGCACGCCCGCCACCAGGCACGAGGACTTCTTGTCGAACGGACGCACGGGCGGCGTGGCGCCGGGCGCGGCCGCCGGCGGCGCGAAGGCAGGAGCAGGCGGCGGCTCAGGAGATGCGGCCGGCGGCGTCCCGCCCGCGGTTGGCGCGCATCCGGGAAGGTGATTGCTGCCCGATCCGATCTGCATGAAAAACCCCTTTTGCCTGAAGCCCTGAGCCGGTCAGCCCGTTCCGCCGCTTGTCGGCGGCTGACAGGCCGCTTCCAGCGCCTCGACCAACTGCACCCGCGTGAACGGTTTGCCCAGCACGCCGGACGGGTTCAAGTGCCCGAAATGCTCCTGCGCGGAGATGGCGCCATAGCCGGTCATCACCACGATCGGCACGTCCGCACGGATGGCGCGGATGGCGCGGAAGGCCTCCTCGCCGTTCATGGCCGGCATCTCCTGGTCCAACAGCACGACGTGCACATCGGCGGCGCGCTGGACAAACAGATCCACGGCAATGCGGCCGTTCTCCGCAGCCACGACATCGTATCCGGCGGAGCGGAGCGCTACCAGCGTCACCTTGCGGATGTCCGGATCGTCTTCCGCGAGGAGAATCAGCCGCTTCGTCTGCTTCGCGGCAGGTGCCGCGGCCGGACGGGGCGCCGGGGGCGCGGCAACCGGTGCGGCCTCCGGTTGTGTCAGGGTCTGCGGCAGCACAATGCGAAAGACCGTGCCCATGGCATGCACGCTGCGCACCGCGATGCCGCCGCCATGCGCCTGCACGATGCCCACCACC
>JBAWXQ010000295.1:0-3035 GCA_037144015.1 bacterium | reverse complement strand
TGCGGGAGGCGATGCAGATGTCGCCCAGCACGTCGTTGTTCATGGCCGCCTTGTGGGCCGCCACATGCGCGACGCCGCCGGCGCCGATGATCAGGAGGTTCTTTTTCATAGTTGGCCCTTTTGGGGAAGTCAGAAGTCAGGAGTCAGTATTCAGAATGAAGAAACTCTCATTCTGGCTTCTGAATTCTGACTCCTGTCTTCTACCTTTTTCACGACAAACTCTCAACAAAATCCTTATACCCAAACTTTCTGACGATCTCCAGCTTACCATTTAGGCGCTTCACCACAATCGCCGGCATGGGCATGCCGTTGAACCAGTTCTTCTTCACCATGGTGTAGCCGGCCGCGTCGCCGAAGCGTACGCAACTGCCGGGCTTCAGGCGCGCCTGCAGACTGTACTGTCCGAAGACGTCGCCGGCAAGGCAGGAGCGCCCTGCGATCATGACGTTGTGCGGCCCGGGCCGGCGCGCCACGAGCCGCGCGTTCATCCGGTAGATCAGCACGTCGAGCATGTGCGCCTCGGTGGAGGCATCCACGATGGCCACTTCCTTCTCGTTGTGAACCATGTCCAGCACCGTGGTCACCAGTTCCGCGGCACCCGTGATCGCGGCCTCGCCGGGCTCCAGGTAGACCTGCACGCCGAACTGCCGGCTGAATGCCTTCAGCTTCGCGCAGAAGGCGGCCAGGGGGTAGCCGGGCCGGGTGAAAAAGATGCCGCCGCCGAGGCTGACCCACTCTAATTTTGCCAGCAAATCGCCATACTCATGGCCGATACGGTCCAGATTGCCGGCAAAATTAGCATAATCGTCGTTCTCGCAGTTGATGTGGAACATCACGCCGCGGATCAGCCCGGCGACCCGGCGCAGCGCGGCGCCGTCGCGCACGCCGAGGCGGGAATACTTGCGGGCCGGGTCCGCCAGGTCGAAGTGCGAGTGGCTGAAGCCGGGGTTCACGCGCACGCCGAGCTGGCAGCCGCGCGCCTCGGGGGCCAGCGCCCGGAGCTGGGAGAGGGAGTTGAAAATGATCTTGTCCGCGTAGCGGCGCACCTCGCGGATGTCCTCGCGGGTGAAGCCGACGCTGTAGGCGTGGGTCTCGCCGCCGAACTTTTCCTTCCCCAGGCGGGCCTCGTATGTGCCGCTGCTGGTGGTGCCGTCCAGGTACTGTCGCATCAGGGGGAAGACCGACCAGGTGGAGAAGCACTTCAAGGCCAGCACGGATTTCGCGCCGGAACGCTCGCGCACGCGCCGGATGATCCGCAAATTGCGCAGCAATTTGCGTTCGTCGAGGAGGTAGTACGGGGTGGGGATGGAAGCCATGGTTTGCGTCCCGGAAAACATGGGGCATTGGTACACGATTCCGGCGACGGCGCGCAAGGGGAAGTTTTATATGAAGCACTTGAACCCGGGTCGTTTGTGGCGTACTGTAAGGGCATGGTTTCAGGCTTGAAACACACCGGCACGGATGTCACGAGGAGCACGCTATGAACGGCCGACGACACGCAGGCATTTCTTTGCTGGCCGCGTTGCTGCTGGCGGCTCCGGCCCCGGCACAGACAGCGGCCGCCCCGACGCTGGAAAATCTCAAGGTCACCTACGAGAAAGCCAGGAAGATCATTGACGCTGGCCTGGAGCAGCAGAAAGCCGCGGCGCGGGTGTCGTACGGCAAGGCGGTGGAGGAGAGCATGACCGCCTACCGGCTCAAGGGGGATCTCGATACGTACCTCCTGCTCGAGAAGGCCAGGAAGGATGTCGAGGGCGGTGCGCCGGTGCCGGCCGCGGACGCCGAGGGGCTGCACGCCGGCCTGGTCCAGGCAGCCGGGATCTACCAGAAAGGGATGGCCGGCGCGGAGGCGGAGAAGGCCAGGCGGATGTCGGTTTTGCTGGGCCGCTACATGGCCAACCTGCAGGACCTGATGAAGCGGCTGATGATGCAGGAGAAGATCGAGGAGGCCAAGGTGGTGAACGAGGAGCTCGAGCGCGCCCGGGCGGCGCGCAGCGCCCTGCCCGAAGCCGAGAAGCCTGCGCCGGCTGCAACCGCAGCGCCGCCTGCCGCTGCTGCGACGGTCGCCGCCGCGCCCGCCCGGGAGAAAGAGGACTACCCCGCCATTGCCGGAAGCTGGAATGAGGAGAATGGCGGCACGCATGTGATCTCGCAGAACGGCCCCTACTGGACGGCCAAATGCAGCTACACGCATCAGCGCCCGGGGGATTTCCGCGGCGAGAACCGCGCCGAAATCCGCGGCGAGGTCAGCCGGGGGACAGTCACCAAGGACCTGCAGATCAAGGGGGAGCAGCGCTATTTCAAGGCGCCGGCCAGCATGAAGCCACGCTCGCTTGCGGGCACGGTGTCGGCCGACGGGCAGACCATCACGTTCACGGTCGGCAAGCCGGGCGGCGACAAGAACAACGGGGACGCGGACGAGGAGATCGTCTGGACCCGGCAGGGCCGGTAGCGCCGTAATGGGTCAGTGACGCGGTGGCCAGGCTCTGGCCGAGTATGCAGGAGTAGGTCGGGCATTCCTGCCCGACCGGGTCGGCCAGGAATGGCCGACCTACTCCTGAATCCGTCAGCCACCCCGTCGCTGACCCATTACGTAGCGCCGCCCCGGCGCGGATCATTCAGCCCGCGATCATGCCGGCAGGCGGGCGCGCACAAAATCGCGCAGCGCAGCCACGGTCGAGAAGTTCTTCAGGTTGAAGTCGCCGTCTTCGACCTGGATGCCGAAGGCCTCCTCCAGCCCGACGACCAGTTCCAGCAGGCTGACGGAATCCACGCCGTAGGCGTCCATCAGCGAGACGCCGGTCGGGATCTCCTCCGGTTTGACCTTGAGGAAGAGCCGGTCGACAATCATGTTCTTGAGCCTGGATTCGATGGTGGCGTTGTCCATGGTGTATAGGGGGTCCGTTGTTTGTGTATGGGGCCGCTGGCGGCGCGGGGTCCAGGCCGACAACCTGCGAACCGCAGATTGACGAATGTCCAGTGCCGATTGTTGAAGTCAAAGCCGCATTCGCGGAACGAATCCTTCATGATTTCTG
>JBAWXQ010000294.1:0-3050 GCA_037144015.1 bacterium | reverse complement strand
CTGAATACTGACTTCTGAATACTGTGCGATTGCAACTTTTTGCAATCGCACCCCCGGGGAAACACTACCCTCTTGCGGTCTGTCTTCGCAGGCGCTAGCCTGTTCTGTCTTGTCACGGATAGGTGGCGACCGGGATGCTCCCGGCCGCCGTTTGCCAAATGGTTGAACAACCGGGGGCGGACATGCGATTCATCCTTCCACAACTTGGCTTCCTGTTGATGATCGGCTTGCTGGCACCCATGGGGCGGGCGGAGAGCGGCGCCCCCGCCGGAGGAGGGGTGCGGCTGGACGAAAAGGGCCGGCTGGCGGATGCGGTAGTCGAACTGCGGCTGCAGGCGGTCATGGATCCCGCGGCGACCCTGACCAAGGCAACCACGCCCGAGGGGCTGCTGGCCTTCCAGGCGCTGGAGAAGGGGCTCTTCACGGTCTCGGTTCCCGCGACCGGGTGGTCCGCCTTTTTTGCCACCAGCATCTACACCATGGCCCCCCTGGGCGAGGGGCGGCATGCCGTCCTGTTTTATCACCCCTGGAGCGACATCGCGCTGCTGACGTACTGGAAGGTTGAGCCGGAACGCTGCCTCATGGAGCGGGTGTCGCTGCTGCTGGGTGACGCCCTCCGGCAGAAAGGGAAGGCGCCTTTTGAGCTGGCCCCGTACTGGGAGCGGGAGAGTTCGGAGATCACCCCCATCCTCGCGCTTCCCCTGGCAGCCGGCGCCACGCTGCGCGCGTTCGAAGTTATGTATCCCGCCGCCGGCGCGCCGGCGCGAGGCAGTGCGGCTGCCGCGGATCGGCAGGCACTGGAGTCCTGCCTGGGCGAGGAAGCCACACGCAAGGCCATGCTGGGCGCCGCCAGCCTGCGCTTCGAAAAAAGTGTGGCTGCCCTGGTTCGCTATCTCCAGCATCCGGATTTCCAGAGCTATCATGAAACCATGGACCTGATCCTGGCGGATCTGCGGCAAGGCGAGCTCGACCGCATCGAGCCCACCGTGCCCGAGACCAACCCGGAGATCTTCAAGCTGGTGAAGAAGCAGGCCCGGGTGATCGGGCGGCAATACCGTGTGGCAGGTGTCCTGAAGACCCCGATGGATTGCTTCGTCTTCCTGAACCACCCGGCAGACCCCAACCAGGTCCTGGTCTTCTGGCTTCAGACCGACGGCAAGAAGTACGGCCTGCGCCAGGTGGGGTTGATCCAATATCAGCTGGCTGTGGCCGGGTTTGAGCAGCTTCAGGAACTCGTTCAGCAGGCACGTCAACCCCGGAAGTGAGGACCCGCGCCATGAAACCTCTATACAGCATCGTCCTGTTGGCTGCCATGAGCCTGGCTGCGCCTCTGCCGTTGCGGGCAGGGTTACTCGGGTTTTTGACCGGATCGGAGTCCTCTGCCGCCGCGGCCGCCCCGGGAAGTGCTGCCGGCGGTTCGGGAGGCAGTGCGGTTGACAAGCTGAACGAGCATCTCAACAGCAACGAGGGCGGCACCGTCATATCCGTCACCAAGGATGGCGTGGGCGCTGGCCTGGAAGGGGCGGCCATGGGCCACCACCAGGCGGCCTGGCAGGGATCCAAGGGCGGCGCCTCCTCGCAGACGATCGGCAACCACCTGGAGGTCCGCGACGGCCTCAAGAATGCCGGGAAGATCCTGGATGTCGGCGGCAAGCTCATTGACCATGCCGGCTGGTCATCCACCGCGGCCGGGGAGGTCGCAGGCGGGCAATACGGGCAGGCGGTCATCACCACGATTGACGGCCTGGGCAAATGGGGGGCGCAGCTTGTCGGCGGCGTACTGGGCGGCGCCGCGGGCGGCGCCGCAGGCACGGCTGTCGGCGGCCCGGCCGGCACCGCCGCCGGCGCCTATGTTGGCTCCACCGGCGGCTCCTATGCTGCAGGCGCCATCTGGGATGCGACGCTGGGAAAACTCACCGGCGCCATCAAGGAAAAGATTACCGACAAGCAAACCATGAACCAGATCACATCCCAGTGGGGGCCCAAGATTCCCGCCGGCTCCACGCCGGAAAGCATCCACGCGGCCTGGCTGGAATGGAAGGCCAAGTATGATGCGGACCAGAAAGCCGCCGCGGAAAAAGCCGCCGCAGAGAAGGCGGCGGCCGCGAAAGCCGCAGAAAAAGCCGCGATCGCAAAAGCCGCGGCAGAGAAGGCGGCCGCGGAGAAAGCCGCCGCAGATAAGGCCGCAGAGGAAAAATGTGCCTCGGAAAAGGCGGCAGCTGACCGGAAGGCGGCGGCGAAAGCCGCGGCCGACAAGGCTGCCGCCGCGAAAGCCGCGGCGGATAAGGCTGCTGCCGCCGCCAAGAAGCTCGCCAATACCGATCCGCCGCCCAACACGCCGGATGCCCCCGGCAGCACGTATGACGACCCCAAGAGCGCGGGCGACGTGCATACCGGCAGCGGCGGCACGATCTCCGACAAGTACGGAACGACCCAGGTTGATTACGTGACCGACAAGAGCGGCAAGACCATCATGATCACCTCGCAGTACGACAAGGATGGCAAGCTGGTGAAACGTGACCGGGAGGTTATCGCCGACGCACCTGACACCGGTGACGCCAAGGCCAAGGCCGCTGCGGCAGCGGCGCAGGATGCGGCCAAGTCCGCCGTCCGGCAGTCTCGCCCCGTCATTCCCTCCTGCGGTTGCGGTTTAGGGCGGTGACCTTTCCGCTTTTTCAATCAAAAATGGCAACCAAAAGAGCAGCCGGAACAATTTTTCTGTCTGTAATTGAGTTTTCGCAACCCGCGGGCAGCGGGTTGCACAACTAGAAGACTGTCGGCAGAAAGCCCTGGAGCGATCCGAGGCCTAAATCCGACAGTCTCCTAGCAGCTTGTCGGATTTAGCGCTGTACCTTCACAAACGTTGTGCCGACCAAGCTGCTAGTTTGGGGAAGCCCGCTGACGGGCGATAGCGCTGCGCAAGAAATTGAATTCGGAAGGCAGTCATGACGTCGAATGACGTTTTGAGGCGGGGCGAAAATCGAGAAACACCAATTTCGCGCACCGCTACGACGCTCGCGACAGCAGTAACCAGTTGCTGCTTGTCGTTG
>JBAWXQ010000293.1:0-3112 GCA_037144015.1 bacterium | reverse complement strand
CCGCGACGCCAAGCGGGCAACAGGCGAAAGGCATGTTTACAAGCGAAGGGGTCGGGCTTAGGCGAGGATTTGGGCCGTTGCGAACGGGGCTTGGCTCCGGGCGCGGGGTTTGCAACAATACTTGCCATGTGCAAACTGAAAGTATCTCTCTTACGCGGCGCCATTCTGCCGGGGCTCGCGCTTCTGTTTGCCGCGCTGCCCCGGGCACCCGCGGCCGCCGCAGATCCGGCGCCGACCAACAGCGCGCCGCCGCAAATCGCCACCAACATCGCGCCGGCAGGGATCGCCACCAACGCCGCGGCGCGCGCCGCCCTTGCGGCGGCCGACAAGGATGCGGTTTACGACGACATGGCCGTGTTTACCGAGGCGCTGCTGCTGGTCCGGCGGCAGTACGCGGAGGAGAAGGCCTTTCGCGACCTGATCTACGGCGCGATCGACGGCATGCTCGTTTCGCTCGACCCGCACAGCGGCTTCCTGCAGCCGCAGCAGTACCAGGAGCTGCGCGAGGACACCAGCGGGCACTTTTCCGGCATTGGCATCCACGTGGCCATCAAGGAGGGGCGCGTGCTGGTGCTGGCGCCCATCGATGGCTCGCCGGCCCACCGCGCCGGCCTGATGTCCGGCGACAGGATCGTGAAGATCGACGGCCTGTCCGCGCTGGGCATCTCGATGGACGAGACCGTGCGCCGCCTGCGCGGCGCCAGGGGGTCGAAGCTCACGGTGCAGATCGAGCGCGAGGGGCGCGACCCGTTTGACGTGGCGCTCCTCCGCGACGATGTCAAGGTGTCGAGCGTGCGGGGCGTGCGCATCATCCGCGACGCCGTCGGGTACATCCGCCTGACGCAGTTCGGCGAGGGATCCACCCCCGAATTTCTCCAGGCGCTCCAGGCCCTGCAGGCGCAGAAGATGACCGCGCTGGTGGTCGACCTGCGCGACAATCCCGGCGGATTGCTCAGCACGGCTGTCGAGATCACCGGCATGCTGCTTCCCCGGGGCGCGGAGGTGGTCTCGGTGCGCGGCCGCGACGGCACGCGCGGCGAGGAGCGCCACCGGGCCAACGGCACCCTGCACCTCACCGACCTGCCGCTGGCCGTGCTGGTGAACGGGCACAGCGCCAGCGCGGCCGAGATCATGGCCGGCGCCATGCAGGACCACCACCGGGCTGTGATCGTGGGCGAGACCACGTTTGGCAAGGCCTCGGTGCAGAACGTCCTGCGCCTGACCACGCGGCCGGACTGCGCCGTGCGCCTCACGACCGCCCATTACTACACGCCGGACAGCCGCATGATCCACGGCAAGGGGATTGACCCCGACATCTCGATTCCCGTGCCGCTCTCCAAATGGCGCAACGTGGTGCTGAAGCGCGCCTATGACGAAATGCCCGAGGCCTATCCGGTCGCCGCGCGCGAGAAGATTGACGCGGTGCCGGACGAACAACTCAACCGCGCGGTCGACATCGTGATCGGGGCAAGGATTCTGGAAAAGAAATAGGTAATGACCCATGACGGATGACGGTCGCCAATGACGATTCTCGGCATTGAAACCTCCTGTGACGAGACCGCCGCCGCTGTCGTGCGCGACGGGCGGGAGGTGCTTTCCAGCGTGGTCTACAGCCAGGTGCCGCTGCATCAGCCGTACGGCGGCGTGGTGCCGGAGATCGCCTCGCGCAGCCACGTGGAAAAGCTGCCGGGGGTGATGCTGGAGGCGGTGCGGGAGGCGGTGGATGGCGGAGGGCTCAAGGTTCAGGGTTCAGGGGGACCCCACGGCGCAACTTCCTCCACCTTCCACCCGCCACCCTCCACCCGAACTTCAGACCCCGAACCCCGAACCCTGACCCCTGAATCCTCGTGGCACGCCATCGACGCCATCGCCGTCACCTACGGCCCCGGGCTGGCCAGCTCCCTGATTGTCGGACTGGCGGCGGCCAAGGGGCTGGCGTTGCGCCTGAACCGTCCGCTGATCGGCATCAATCACATCGAGGCGCACATCCACTCCGTTTTCCTGAGCCCGGGCGCTCCGGGCCCGGATGAGACCTATCCGCTGCTGGCGCTGGTGGTCTCCGGCGGGCATTCGCTGCTGGTGGATACGCCGCGGCCGGGCGCCTACCGCGTCATCGGCCAGACGTTGGACGACGCGGCCGGCGAGGCGTTCGACAAGGCGGCGCAGTTGCTCGGGCTCGGCTATCCCGGCGGGCCGGCCATTGACCGCGCGTCGCGGCAGGCGGTGCCGCGCGCCGAGCTCAAGTTTCCGCAGGGGCGGATTCACGCCGGGCATCACCTGGTGTCGGGCGATCTGCGGCCGGAGCTCTGCGTGAGCTTCAGCGGGCTCAAGACTGCGCTGATGTACCATCTGCGCAACCACCCGGCCGCCGGGGCGGAGGACGTCAACGCCATCGCCGCCAGTTACCAGGAGGCGATTGTGAGCGCGCTGGCCGACCGCTGCGACCGCGCCCTGCGGGGTGGTCGCTACCGCTGCCTGGCCGTGGGCGGCGGCGTGTCGCTTAATGCCCGGCTGCGGGTGCGGCTGCAGGAGGTGTCTGATTGCCGCGGCGTGCGGCTGCTGCTGGCAGAGCCGAAATATTGCGGCGACAATGCCGCCATGATCGCCGGCCTGGCCGGGGCCGGCTGTGGCGTGCGCGGCGCGGCAGCGATGGAACTGGATGCTGTTCCCAGCCTGTCATTGGAGCGTCAGAAGCAGGAATAGAGGCTGTCTGTCGCGGAGAAGCAGGAACGCGGATGGAGCGAACCGCAGATTGACGATTGAAGACTGCGGCTACAGGTTCGCAAAGGGGTTGGCAGAGAAGCCGCTGCGCGGCGGGGGACGGCTCGCGCCGGCGGGAGCGCGGCTGTCGGCGCGCGCGCTGCCGCCGCCAGGGGCGGCCGGTCCGCCGGCGACGGACGGCTTCAGCTTGGCGCTCATCGACATGCGCTTGCGCGCCACGTCAACGCTGAGCACGCGCACCTTGATCCGGTCGCCGGCCTTCACCACTTCCGAGGGCTCGCGGATGAAACGGTCCGAAAGCTCGGACACGTGGATGAGCCCGTCCTGGTGCACGCCGATGTCCACGAAGGCGCCGAAGGCCGTGACGTTCGTCACCACGCCCTCCAGGATC